>NZ_JAYKSL010000012.1:42709-149498 GCF_035481585.1 Salipiger marinus
GAAACCCGGCTGGCCCGGGCCTGCGGGCCCGGCCCCCGCCCCGCAACCGGACGCGAAGGAGACCGGCATGGCCGACCTTGCCGCCGCGATGGATCGCAGGCGCCTCGTCACGCTGCTGAGCCCCGCTTATCTGTGGCTGCTGGTCGCGGTGTTCCTGCCGCTGTCGGCGATGCTGTTCTTCAGCCTGCTGACCGACCTGCCGCAGGATGCGCCGGACTGGGGGCTGACGCTGGACAATTACGGCCAGTTCCTGACCAATCCCACCTATGCGACGCTGCTGTGGAAATCGCTGAAGCTGGGGGTCATGGTCACGCTGGCCTGCATCCTGATCGGCTATCCCTGCGCTCTGGTGCTGGCCCGCACCATCAGGGGCCGCGCGCGCGAGACGCTGTTCCTGCTGGTGATCCTGCCGTTCTGGTCCAATTCGCTGGTGCGGATCTTTTCATGGGCCATCGTGCTGCGCGGCAATGGCGTTCTGGAGCGCAGCCTTGACTGGCTGCTGCCTTTCGACATCCGGCTGAACCTGATGTTCACCACCCCCGCCGTGGTGATCGGGCTGGTGCACAGCTATCTGCCTTATGTCATCCTCACCTCCTATCTGGCGCTGCAGGCCATCGACGACGACATCATCGAGGCGGCGCGGTCCATGGGCGCCTCGCGCTGGACGATCCTGCGCCGCCTGCTGCTGCCGCTGTCGCTGCCGGGGCTGCTGGCGGGGGCGGTGCTGGTCTTTGTGCCGGTGGTGGGGTCGTTCATGGAACCGCGCATCCTTGGCGGGCGCATGGGCACCTATTATGGCACGGTGATCGAGGACCAGTTCATCGCCGTCTACAACTGGCCGCTAGGGGCGGCGCTGTCCTTCATCCTGCTGGCCGTGGTGCTGCTGATCATCGCGCTGGCCAGCCCCGTGCTGAAAAGGGCCCGGACATGACCCGCGCCGCACTCCCGCTGCTGGGGCGCCTGTGGCTGGCGCTGATCCTCGTGTTCCTTTACGCGCCGATCCTCGTGATGGCGGCGATGTCGTTCAACGCCTCGCCCTTCTACCAGCTGCCCTTCGAGGCCTCGACGGTCTGGTATGAAAAGATGAGCGCCAATCCGCAGATCCTTGCCGCCGCGCTGCGCTCGGTGCTGATCGCGCTGGCAACGACCCTGATCGCCACGACGCTGGGCACCATGGCCTCCATCGCGCTCTTCCGCTATGACTTTCCCGGCAAGCGGGTGCTGCAGGTGCTGCTGTTTCCCCCCATCGCCATTCCGTGGCTGATCACCGGCACCGCCATGCTGATCTTCTTCTTCGCCGTGGGCATCGGGCGCGGCACGCCCGCCGTCATCATCGGCCATGTCGCGCTGGCGCTGCCCTATGTCATCGTCACCGTCACCGCCCGGCTGTCGAGCTTCGACATCACGCTGGAAGAGGCGGCGCGCTCCATGGGGGCAGGCGCATGGACGGTGCTGCGGCGCGTCACCCTGCCATGGATCGCGCCGGGGGTGGTGGCGGGGGCGCTTTTCGCCTTTGCCGTCAGCTTCGACCAGTTCGTGGTCAGCTATTTCCTGTCCGAACCGGGTGACAGCACGCTGCCGGTCCTGATCTATACCGCCATCCGCAAGGGTTTCACCCCTGAAATCAACGCCATTTCCACGCTCATCATCACGCTGTCGATGACGGTCATGGTCCTTGCCGCCCGCTATTCCAGACTAGGAGGAGACCGCTGATGTCCGGGGTCGAGGTGCAGAACATCACCAAACGGTTCGGTCGCGCGCTGGCGCTGGACGATGTGACGGTCAGCTTTCCCGATGGCGGCTTCTTTGGCCTGCTGGGGCCGTCGGGATCGGGCAAGACCACGCTTCTGCGCACCATCGCGGGCTTTCACTATCCCGAGGCGGGGCGCATCCGCATCGGCGACCGCCCGGTGGAACAGGTGCCGGTGGAACAGCGCGACATCGGCATGATGTTCCAGAATTACGCGCTGTTTCCCAATATGAGCGTGGCCGACAATGTGGGCTTTGGCCTGCGCGTGCGCCGCGTGCCCGCCGCCGAGGAACGCCGCCGCATCGCCGAGACGCTGGATCTGGTGCAGCTTGGCGGGCTCGCCGACCGGCGCCCGGCGCAGCTGTCGGGCGGGCAGCGGCAGCGGGTGGCGCTGGCGCGGGCCATCGTCACCAATCCCAAGGTGCTGCTGCTTGACGAGCCGCTGTCGGCGCTGGACAAGTCGCTGCGCGTCGACATGCAGATCGAACTGAAGCGCATCCAGCGCGACATCGGCATCACCACGATCTTTGTCACCCATGATCAGGAAGAGGCGCTGACCCTGTCGGACCGCATCGGCATCCTGCGCGCCGGGCGGATCGTGCAGGTCGGCCCCCCGCGAGAGGTCTATGACCGCCCCATAGATGCCTTTGCCGCGGGGTTTCTGGGCGAGGCGAACTGGATCCCCGACAGCTGTCTTGCCGGGCTCGATCTGCCCGCCTCCCCGCAGGGCCACCGCTTTGCCGTCCGCCCCGAGGCGCTGGCGATCGGCACGGCGCCCGAACCCGCGCGCAATGCGCTGCGGGGGCGGCTGGTGCAGCGCGTCTTTGCCGGGGCCATGGCCACCTGCCTGATCGAGGTGGAGGGCAGCCCGTGGAAGCTGGTCGCGCGTGACCGCGACATTCCCGATCTGCCCGGCGCGGGGGAGGTCTGGCTCAGCTGGGCGGCGCGCGACACCATCGCGGTGCCGTCATGACCGGCTGGCTTCTGGTCATCGACATGCAGCCGGGCTTTGGCCACCCGGACAGCCCGTGGTTCACCCCCGGCTACGAGGCCTGCGCGGCCCGGATCGACGCGCTGCTGCCCCGCTTCGCCGGGCGCGCGCTGTTTACCCGCTTCGTGCCGCCCGCCGAGCCCGAGGGCGCATGGCGCGCCTATTACGCCCGCTGGCCCTTTGCCATGGCGCCGGAAAATGCGGGGCTCTGGGCGGTGGATGCGCGCTGGCGGCATCTGCCTTCGGTCACAAGCCTGCGCTTTTCCAAATGGCGCGAGGCGGAGGCGCTGCTGCCGCCGGAGGTGCCCGTGACGCTTTGCGGCGTGGCCACGGACTGCTGTGTGCTGGGCACCGCGCTGGAGGCGGTGGATGCCGGGCGGCGCGTGGATCTGGTGCAGGATGCCTGCGCCGCCGGATCCGACGCGCTGCACGCGGCGGCACTGACGGTGATGGCCGACCGCGCGCCCATGCTGCGGCTGGTCACCACCGAGGCGCTGCTGGCGGGCAGCTAGTCCGCGCGCCGCAGCAGCGGCACCTGTGTCAGCCCCGAGGCATCGGGCCCGCCGCTGCCCGCAAACGGGGTTCCGGCGTAAAAGGCATTGGCCATGGTATTGGCCGCGTCGATGCGCAGCAGATGCGCCCCCGCCGCCACCCGCCCGAGGTCGAACCGGAACGGCGCGGCAAAGCGCTGGCCCAGATCGCGCCCGTTGAGCCAGACCCGTGCGGTGCAGGCGACGCCGGGCAGATCCAGCACCAGATCCGCCGCCTCTGCCAGATCAAGCGCCCGTTCATACCGCCCGATGCCGGACACTTCCGCCGCCCCCTGCGCCTGCCAGCCGCGATCGACCCGCACCGGGCGGGCCCGGTCGCCCAGATGCAGGGTCCAGCCGTCCTCCAGCTGCTGCAGCACCGGCCCCGGAGCCCTCCGCGTTGGGGCAAGCCGGGCGCTGTCCTGCTGCGCGGGCGCGGGGGTCAGGGTCAGGCAGCGCAGCTCCTGCGGGTCCAGCGGCACGGCGATCCGCCGCGCGGCGCTGTCCATCGTGCCGCAGGCGAGCCCGGTGCGCGACAGGATCTCTGTCACAAGGGGCGCGGCACTTTCGTTGACCAGCACCACGCGCCAGTCGCCTGCCGCATCCCGCCCCGCGACCAGCGCGCGCAGCCCCGGCACCTCTGGCACCACCGGGGCTGCGGCGGACAGGATCTCCGCCAGATCGGCGGGGGGTGCGGTCCAGACCGGCAGGCCAGTGTCGCGCAGCCGCGTCGCAGTCTGCGGTTCGGCAAGGCTAACCGGGCCGGGCAGCGCCACGCCCACTGCGGCACCGGGGCTGTCCAGCGCTGACAGCCCCGCCTCGTCACAGATCAGCGGGCGGTGCCCCAGCGACAGGATCGCCCGGCACCACGCGCCAAAGGCGGTGGCATGGCCATGCCGGGGCCCTTCGCGCAGGGCGGTCTCGTAGGGATAAAGCAGCAGCACCCGTGCGGGCGGCGTGGCGGCTTCGACAAAGGCGGCAAGCTGCGCCATCTCCTCCGCGATGGCACCCAGCACCGGCCACCATGGCTGCAGGTTGTAGCCGGGCGGGAAATCGAACCGCAGATTGTCCAGAACCGAGGCGCGGCTGTCGCCCGACCCGGCATAAAGCGCGTGCAGGATGATGCGGCTGGCGCCCAGCAGATGCAGCCGGATCAGCTGGCCGCGCAGCGCCTCTGGCGTCAGATCCCACTGACCGGCGGCCCGCGCCTCGGAGCGTTCCGAGGTGAGGTAAAGCTCGCACCACGCGCCGCGCCGACCTGCGGCCTGCGCCACGCTGTCCCCCAGCAGCGGCGCCAGCTGCGCGCCCAGATTGTTGGCATCCACCGCCGTCTCGTCGCGCCAGCGGTCGATTCCGAAAAAATCCGCCGCCAGCGCGACGCGCGGATCGATGGCGGAAAACCCGCCATTGAGGTCGAAACTGGCGACATGGGGCAGGATCTCGTGCCCGGTCAGCCGCAGGCCGGTGCGGTCGCAGAAGGCGCGCAGCGGGCCAAGAAAGGCCTGCGTCATCATCCGGGTCAGGGTGCGGTAGACCGTGGCCCGGATCGGGCCGGTGTCCGGCCCGGTGTCGCGCAGCAGCGCCGCAAGCTGCGGGGCAAGCGGGCCGCTGCGGCGCAGGGCGCGCGCCAGCCCGTCGCTCCATGGCAGGCTGTTGCGCAGGTTGCCCTGCCGTTCCGCCCAGTCATAAAGCCCCGGCGCGGGCTGGTCGAAAAACAGGCAGTCCACCGTGCGGCCCAGATGCGGGCCAAGGGCGTCGGCATAGGGCTCCAGCCCCTGCTCGACGAAGCGCGCGCCCGCCTCCGGCATCAGGTAGTTGATCAGCCGCGACCGGGTGGCGCGGGCGCGGGCAAAGACGGTCCAGCGCGCACCCTCTGGCAGCGGGCAGGTCAGGCGGAAGCTGGCCCCCGCCGGGCCGGTGCCGGTCAGGCGCACCGCCTCCGTCACATCCACCGGCGGGCCGCAGACCGGCCAGATCACCGCCGCCACCACCGCCCATGCGCCAAATCCCGGCGTGCCGCCGTCATGGATCCAGTGCCGCACCGCCGGGCCAAGGGCGGCGGCCAGCGTGGCGGTGATGCCGCTGATCCGTGCCTCGGGGCCGGGGCTTTCGGCCCAGAACAGATGCTCTTCGCGCAGCGCATCGGCCCCCGCCACGCTGCGCCCGCCCGCCTGTCCGCTGGTCCATGCGTAATCGTCGTAAATCCCGGCGGTCAGGCCAAGCTCGGCCATGATCGCCACCGCGCGGGCATAGGTGGCAAGATAGGCGGGCGACAGATACAGCGCCCGCGGCATCGACAGCCGCGCCTGAATGAAGATCCGCCCGAAGCCCTGCGCGTGAAACTGCATCAGCTGGCGGCGCAGCTCTGCCTCGGGCGGCAGGTGGTCCCAGAACCAGTAGGCATCCAGCCGGGTGGAGGAAAGCCGCGACATGGGCGCGCTCCGTCAGAAGATGTTGATGCGGTGGGCCAGCCGTTTCCAGTCGCGCAGGCGCTGCGGAATGTCGCGGCCCGGGGCGGTGGCGGTCGCATGGATCAGCAGGCTGGTGGCGGCGTTGAGCCCAAGGATGGATTCCAGAAACAGCCCGGTCTTGGACGGCGTGTTGATGACCGCCTTTGTCACGTCATGCGCCCAGTGGCAGTATTCATCGGTGACCACCACCACCGACCGGCCCTGTTCCCGCGCCAGCCGCGCCAGCGTCTCGCATTCGGCGGCATAGGGGATCACGTCGATGATGAGCAGGCAGCTTGTGCCCGGCGCGGGCGGGTCGAGCCATTCCGACAGCATGCTGTCATGGCCCGACAGAAACCGCACGCGGGGCCGGGCCAGCGCCAGCCGCCGCGCCACATCCTCGGCCAGACCGCGCACGGTCTGGAACCCGGTGACATAAACCTCTTCGGCCTCGCGCAGATGCCGTTCGGCGGCCTGAAAGGCGGGGGTGTTGATCTTGGCATAGACCGTGCGCACCGCGCGCAGTTCGGCATTCATCTGCTCCTGCCAGTCGGGGGGCAGATCGGCGCCGTCATCGGGAAAGCTTTCGGCGCTGACCGAATAATGCTGCAGCAGCATCGCCTTGAATTCCTTCATGCCCGCGCAGCCAAAGCGGCGCAGCATCCGGCCCACGGTGATCTCGGCCACGCCCGCCTTCTGCGCGATGGACTTGCCGGTCTCGAAGGAAATCGACGGCAGGTTGAGCAGGAAATACTGCGCGACCTTGGCCTCCTGCTTTGGCAATCTGGGCAGCCCGGCCTCGATCCTGCCTACAAATTCATCAAGTCGGGCCTCCGCATAGGAGGCAAAGCCCTGTGACATGCGCAAACTCCCCATGACAGAAAACTAACATTTGACGAAAAAGACAGTATCGCATCATTTTCTCGACTCAAGGAAAAACCGCAAAGGCCACCTGACAGGGAGACGACCATCATGAAACCGACCCACCTTGCCCTAACTTCCGCGCTTGTGCTTGCCCCCATGGCGGGCGCCGCACAGGAGACGCTGTCGCTTTACAACTGGGGGGATTACATCAACCCCGAGGTGCTGGACGCCTTCACCGAAGAGACCGGCATCGCGGTGACGCTGGACACCTACGGATCGAACGAGGAGATGCTGGCCAAGATTCAGGCGGGCGCCACCGGCTATGACATCGTGTTCCCGTCGGTGCACATGCATGACATCCTGTTCCAGCTGGGCCTGCTGGCCAAGACCGATATCGGGCAGGCGCCGGGTTTCGAGAACATCGACCCGCAGTTCATCCGCGCCAAGACCGACCCCGAGGCCGAATACTGCCTGCCCTATGCCTGGGGCAATGTGGGCATCGTCTACAACAAGGCGCTGGCGGGCGAGATCACCAGCTGGGAGGACTTCTTTGCGCTGGGATCCGAGGGCCAGAAGATCACGCTGCTGGACGATCTGCGCGAAACCATCGGCATTGGCCTGATCATGACCGGCAGCCCGGTCAATTCCACCGATCCGGCGGAAGTCGAGGCGGCGGCGGATTACATCGTGGACCATCTGCAGGGCGTCACCGCCTTCACCTATGACAGCGTGCCGCAGGTGATCTCTGGCGATGTGGCGGCGGCGCACTGGTATGTGGGCGCCAACATCTTCGTGGCCGACAATTCCGACACCATCGCCTATGTGATCCCCGAGGAGGGCGCCACGCTTTATCAGGAGGACATGTGCGTGCTCGCCTCCGCCCCCAATCCCGAGGCCGCGAAGAAATTCCTTGAATTCTACCTGCGCCCCGAGATTGCCGCGCTGAACGTCAAGCAGCAGATGAACGGCACGCCGAACATTCCGGCACAGGATCTGATCCCCGCAGAGATCGCGTCGAACCCGACGATCTACCCCCCGCAGGAGGTGATCGACACGCTGCAGATCTTCGAGGATCTGGGCCGCGACCTGCAGCTTTACAACACGGAATGGACGCGGATCAAAACCGCGCAGTAACCGGCCCCGCCGGGTCACAGGACGGAAGATCATGGCCGCACCTCTGGAAATCATCAACGCCTGCAAGGTCTTCCGTACGCCGGAGGGCGGCACGATGACGGCGCTGGATGGCGTCTCGCTGAAACTTGCCTCGGCGGAATTTGTCACCCTGCTGGGGCCTTCGGGCTGCGGCAAGACCACGCTGCTGCGCACCATCAGCGGTTTCGAGACGCTGGATGACGGCGACGTCCTGATCGACGGCGCCGCCGTGACCCAGCTGCCCGCCCACCGGCGCCCGGTGAACACGGTGTTCCAGCGCTATGCCCTGTTCGGCCACATGAGCGTGGCCCGCAACGTGGGCTACGCGCTGGAGATCGCCGGGCGCGACCGGCGCGAGATCGACAGCCGCGTGGGCGAGATGCTGGATCTGGTCGGCCTGTCGGGCATGGGCCAGCGCCGCATCTCGCAGCTGTCGGGCGGGCAGCAGCAGCGGGTGGCGCTGGCCCGCGCGCTGGCGGGCAAGCCCAAGCTTCTGCTGCTCGACGAGCCGCTGTCGGCGCTGGACAAGAACCTGCGCCAGAAGATGCAGCAGGAGCTGAAGGCGATCCAGCGCGAGCTGGGGATCGGCTTTGTCTTCGTCACCCACGATCAGGAAGAGGCGCTGACCATGTCGGACCGCATCGCCGTTCTGGCGCATGGGCGGATCCAGCAGATCGGCGCGCCGTCGCTGCTGTATCAGAGCCCCGCCAACCTCTTCACGGCGGAATTTCTGGGCGAAAGCAACCTGCTGCCCGTCACGCTGGAAGGCGGCCATGCGCGGCTTTCTGACGGGCAGGGCTTCGCCTGCACCCACGCCCCGGGCCGCGCCACGCTGCTGCTGCGCCCCGAGGCGCTGGTGCTGACCGCCCCGGAGGGGCCCGCGCTGCGCTTCAGCGGCACGCTGCGCGAGACCTATTACACCGGCAAGGATCACCAGATCGCGCTGGAAACGCCCGGTTTCGGCATGATCCGCGCGCTGCTGCGCACCGGCGGCACGCTGCCCGAACCGGGAGCGCCGCTGACCCTGCACGCGCCCGCCACGGGCCTGCATCTGATCGACGAGGTGGCGCCGTGACCCTTGCCCGCCGCAAGCTTCTGCAACTGATCGGCCTGCTGGGGGTGCCATCGGTCTTTCTGCTGGTGTTCTTCCTGTGCCCGCTGGTCATCATGCTGATCTATAGCGGGCTGACGCCCGGGCTTTACGGCGGGGTGGACTGGGTGTTTTCCCACCTCAATTATGGCCGCATCCTTGGCTGGGCCGACACGCGTTACGAAAAATTCGATCCCGTCTATCTGGCGATCTTCCTGCGCTCGCTGCGGCTGGCGGCGCTGACCGTGCTGGCCAGCCTGCTGATCAGCTATCCGGCGGCGTTCTGGATCAGCCGCATGCGCCCGGCGCGGCGGGATTTTGCGATCTTCCTCGTCACGCTGCCGTTCTTTGTCAGCCTGATCGTGCGGCTTTTTGCATGGGTGCTGATCCTGCGGCCCACCGGCTTTCTCAATCAGGGGCTGATGGGACTGGGGCTGACCTCGGCGCCGGTCGAGTTTCTTTATACCGATTTCGCCGTCATCCTTGGCATGACTTACGTCTTCATCCCGTTCATGTTCCTGCCGCTTTACGGATCGCTCGAAAAGCTGGACATGACGCAGATCGAGGCTTCCGCCGATCTGGGCGCGTCGCGGCTGCAGACCTTCCGCAAGGTGGTGCTGCCCGCCACCCTGCCCGGGATCATCGGCGGGTCGATCATCACCTTCATCCCGGCCTTGGGCAATTTCATCGTGCCCTCGGTGCTGGGCGGGGCCAAGGTGCTGATGATCGGCAACCTGATCGAACAGCAGTTCCTGTCGGCGCGCAACTGGCCCTTCGGCTCGGCGCTGGCGATGCTGGTGATGACGGCGGTGCTGGTGCTGCTGGTGGTGCAGCTGCGCCTTGCCCGGCGGGAGGGGATGTCCTGATGCTGCGCCGTCTTCTGGGGCTTTATGGCCTGCTGTTCTTTGCCTTCATCTATGCGCCGATCCTGCTGGTGGTGGTCTATTCCTTCAACGCCAATACCGTGAACATGATGGTCTGGGACGGCTTCACGCTGGACTGGTACCGCCAGATCTTTGGCCTGCAGACCACCGTCACCGAAAGCGCCACCTATGTGGACAGTTCCGCGCAGCTTTACGCGGCGGTGCGCACCAGCCTTGTGGTGGCGGTGACCACCTCCGTGCTGTCCACCGTGTTCGGCACGGCGCTGGCGCTGGCGGTGGCGCGCTACCGCTTCCGGCTGGCGGGGCTTTACCGCACCGCGATGATGGTGCCGATGATCATGCCCGACATCGTGCTGGGGCTGGCGCTGCTGATCTTCTTCATCACCATCGGCATGAACCTGTCGCTGCTGACCATCATCATCGGCCAGTCCACCTTCCTCATCTCTTATGTCTTCGTCACCGTCTCGGCCCGGCTGGCCGAGGTCGATACCAGCGTCGAGGAGGCCTCTGCCGATCTGGGCGCCACGCCCGCGCAGACCTTCCGCAAGGTGACGCTGCCGGGGATCGCGCCGGGCATCCTTGGCGGCTGGCTGCTGGCCTTCATCATCTCCATGGATGATCTGGTCATCACCTATTTCATCGCGGGCACCGGCGACACGACGCTGCCCGTTCACATCTGGGGGATGCTCCGCCGGGGCATCAAGCCGGAAATCAACGCCATTGCGACCCTGATGCTGCTCTTCACGCTGGGGGTTGCGGCCATCGGGCTTTACTTCAGATCGAGACGCCAGAAATGACCCTGCCCTGCAAACCGCGCGCCCGCGCGCTTGGCCTGCCGCTGCCCGGCACTCCCGGCCCGCTCAACGCCATCACCGACGTGCCCGGGGTGGAGGTGGGCACGACCGAGCTTCTGTCCTCGCGCGAGCCTGCTCTGGCCCGGCGCGGCATTCAGGTGCAGACCGGCGTGACCGCGATCCTGCCCCGGGGCCGCGATCCGGTGCCCCGCCCGGTCTGGGCGGGACAGTTCAGCCTGAACGGCAATGGCGAGATGACCGGCGCGCACTGGATCCGCGATGGCGGCTGGCTGGCCGGGCCGATCCTGCTGTCCAATTCCCATGCCATCGGTCCCTGCCATGGCGCGGCGGTGCGCTGGATGATCGACACCTATGGCGCCACATGGGAGGACAATCACCTTTGGGCCATGCCGGTGGTCGCCGAAACCTATGACGGGGTGCTGAACGACATCAACGGCCTGCATGTGACCGAACAGCATGCCCGCGCGGCCCTTGACGCCGCCCGCCCCGGCCCGGTGGCGGAGGGCAATTCCGGCGGTGGCGCCGGGATGATCTGTTACGAATTCAAGGGCGGCACCGGCACCGCCTCGCGCCGCGTGCCGGTCGAGGGGCAGGAGTTCACCCTTGGCGCGCTGGTGCAGGCCAATCACGGGCTGCGGCCATGGCTGACCGTGGCGGGGCGACCCGTGGGCCCGCAGATGCCGGAGGACCGCATCACCGGCATGACCACCGAACGCGGATCGATCATCGTGATCCTCGCCACCGACCTGCCGCTGGGGCCGGGACAGCTGGAACGGCTGGCGCGGCGCGCCGCGCTTGGCATCGGGCGGGGCGGCACGCCGGGGGGCAACAATTCCGGCGACATCTTTCTGGCCTTTTCCACCGCCAATGCCATGCCGCTGCCGCAGCTGTCGGGACCGTGGCGGCAGATGACCACGCTCAATGACGAACGGCTGGACCCGGTCTATCTCGCGGCGGTGGAGGCGGTGGACGAGGCGGTGCTGAACGCGCTCTGCGCCGCCGAAGACGTGCCGCTGGCCCGTCCCGCCACCGGCATCTGCCGCGCCATCGACACCACGCGGCTGCAGGCGCTGGTCGCAGGCTGAGACGGGAAGGGGGGCGCGAGGCCCCCCGCGCCCGCGCCCGCGTCAGGCCTTGACGCGGCGCTTGTCCAGAACCTCGGCAGCCGTGGGCGTGGGCCAGTCGAAATAATCCAGCGTCCCGGCATAGCCGTTGCCGCCCATGCGCCCGATGGCATCAAGCCGCGCGTGATCGGAATACTGCGTCGCGGGGTCAAGGATGTCCTCGCGCACATGCGCCATGACGATGCGGCCCAGAATGATTTCGCGCGCGGAACTGACCTCGATGGCCAGATAGCGTTCGCATTCAAAGGCCACCGGCGCCTCGGCGATGCGGGGGCTTGCCACCTTCACGCCCGGAATGGCGGTCAGCCCCGCCATCTCCAGCTCGTCGACCTCGGGGGCAAAGGCGGCAGCGGTGACGGCCATCGCCTCGACATTGGCGCGGTCGACGATGTTGACGGTGAAACATTCCGTCATGCGGATGTTCCACGCGGTGTCCTTGAAGCTGCGGTCGGGCTTGTTTTCCACCCCCAGCGCAAGGATCGGCGGATCGGCGGAAAGGCAGTTGAAAAACGAATAGGGCGCGGCATTGACCACGCCGTCGGGCGACACCGTGGTGACCCATGCGATGGGGCGCGGCACGATGGTGCCGATCATCACCTTATAGGCCTCGCGCGGGGTGAGGGCGGAAAAATCCAGTTCGTGATGGGTCTTGCTCACGGGGCAAGCTCCTTTCCGTAATGTGACAGGATCTCCTGAACGCTTTCGGCTCTGGGAGACAGTTCCGCCCGCCCGGCCACCGCGCCAAGATGATGGCCCATGATCTCGATCGCGCGGGACTGGTCGCCGCTGCGGATCGCCTCGATGATCTGGGAATGCTCGTCCACCGCGCAGTCGGACGAATGGCTGCGGGCATAAAGCGACATGATGAGCGAGCAGCGCAGCACCACCTCGCGCACGTAGCGGGCCAGCACCTCGTTGCCGGTGAGTTCGGCGAGCAGGATGTGAAATTCCCCCGCCAGCCGGATCGAGACCGGGCCATCCTTGCCGCGCGCGGTGTTTTCGCTGCGCACATGCGATTCCAGCTGGTCGAAGCCGCTGCGCGGCATGCGCAGGCACAGCATCCGGATTACCTCGTTTTCCAGACAGCGGCGCACCTCGAAAATCTGCTGCGCCTCCTCGCGCGAGGGTTCGGCGACAAAGGCGCCACGGTTGCGGCGGGTGACCACCAGCCCTTCGTTTTCGAGCCGGACAAGGGCGTGGCGCACGATGGTGCGGCTGACGCCGAACTGGTCGCCCACCGTGTCCTCGGGCAGGCGCATGCCGGGTTTCAGCGCCTGTTCGATGATCGCGCGGCGCAGCAGGTCATGCACTGCATCGGTCAGGGTCGTCTTGCTGTCAGTCATGTCGCTCGCTGCTCATCAAAGGTGCGGTCGTCATATCGCATACAGATTTTTCCGTCAATTGGATACAATTTACTTGATTCACCGTATCCGGTCCGGCATCAAACTTGCATCGTATCCAATCACAGCGAATCCAAGATACAATCCTCAGGGAGAGGGAGACATGCAGATGAGACGGATTTTGCTCGCATCCGCCGCCATTGCCGCTTTTGCAGGCACGGCACAGGCGGAGACGGTGCTGAAATGGGGCGCCAACCGGGACATCGGATCGCTGGATCCCTATTCCTACGGCGACAGCTTCACCATCAACGTGCTGAACCACGTCTATGAAGGGCTGGTGCGCTACAACCGCGATCTCAAGATCGAACCGGCGCTGGCCACCAGCTGGGAGATCCTAGAGGATCAGATCACATGGCGGTTCACGCTGCGCGAAGACGTGACCTTTCACAACGGCAATCCCTTCACCGCCGAGGATGTCGTCGCCTCGCTGGAGCGGGTCAGCCACGAGACCTCGCCGCTGAAGGGCAATCTGCCCGCCTATGTCAGCGCCGCCGTGGTCGACACGCATACGGTTGATGTCACGCTGAACGGCACCTATCCGCTGCTGCTGAACGACCTGACCAACATCCATATCTTCGACAAGGAATGGATGACCGAGCATGACGCGCTGCTGCCCACCGACATTGGCGCGGGCACCGAAGGCTATGCCACCTACAATGCCAACGGCACCGGGCCCTTCGTGGTGGAAAGCCGCCAGCCCGACGCAAAGACGGTGTTCGTGGTCAATCCCGACTGGTGGGACGAGGCGCAGCACAATCTGGACCGGATCGAACTGACCCCGGTGACCTCTGCGGCGACCCGAGTGGCCGCGCTGCTGTCGGGCGAGATCAATTTCACCAATGACGCGCCGGTGCAGGATCTGCCGCGGCTGGCGGCAGCACCCGACGTGCAGGTGCTGGAAGGCGTCGACCTGCGCACCGTGATGATCGGCTTTCCCTTCCGCGAGACACTGAGCACCGGCGCCCCCAATCCGTTTTCCAAGCGCGAGGTGCGCGAGGCGCTCTATCGGGCCATTGATCTGGATCTGATCCACCAGCGGGTGATGCGCGGCAAGTCGCGGATCGCGGGGGCCACGGTCGCGCCCGAGATCCCGGGCTATGTGGAGGCGCTCGACACGGTGCCGGGCTTTGATCCCGACGCGGCGCGGACGGCTTTGGCCGAGGCGGGGGTGCCCGAGGGGCTGGAATTCGAGTTCAACTGCCTGAGCGACGGTCTGGTGAACGAGGAGCAGGTCTGTCAGGCCATCGCCTCCATGTGGTCGCGGATCGGGCTTGCGCCCAAGCTCGACGTGGCGCCGCGCGCGGTGCAGACGCCGAAGCGCACCGGCGGCACCACGGATGTCTATACGCTGGGCTGGGCCACGCTGCCGATGCTGGACGCCTATTCGCCGCTTCTGCAGATTTTCCACACCAAGGAAGGCAATTCGGGCGTGTTCAACTGGGGCGGCTGGTCCTTTCCCGAGCTTGACGCGCTGGTGCAGGCCGCAGGCAGCGAGCTCGACGTGGAGAAGCGCCTGAGCCTTGAGACCGAGGCGCTGCAGATCGTCAAGGACCAGCACATCATGATCCCGCTGCACCAGCAGCCGATGGCATGGGCGGTGACCGGGGAGGTGGCGGAGATGCCGCTCTTTCCGGACAACAAGCCGCGGCTGTGGTTCGCGCGGGTGACCCCCGACGCCTGAGCGCGGCGCTGCGGACCGCCACTGGCGGTCCGCCTGCGAGAGGTTTCGGATCGCCTTTGGCGATCCGGCTGGGAAGAGGTTTCGGATCGCCTGCGGCGATCCGACCGGCCGGGGGATTTCATCCCCCGGACCCCCTGAGAGTTTACTTGGCAAGATGAAGGGGCGCGGGCGGCCCCGGGCGTGAGCCGGATCGGAGACAGAGATGATTGCCTTTCTCATCAAGCGCATGGCCAATGCGGCCTTTGTGATGCTGGCGGTGGCCCTGCTGGCCTTTGTCATCTTCCGGTTCTTCGGCGACCCGGTGGAGATGATGGTCAACGAGCAGGCGACGCAGGCCGACCGGGCCGAGCTGCGCGAGCGGCTGGGGCTGAATGACGGGTTTGCCACGCAATATGCCCGATTTGTCACCAATGCCGTGCAGGGCGATTTCGGCATCTCCTATCGCAACCAGCAGGATGTGATGGTGCTGATCAAGGACCGCTTTCCCGCCACGTTCGAGCTGGTGCTGGTGGCCACGGTGATTTCGCTGGTGGTGGGCATTCCGCTGGGGGTGATCACGGCGGTGCATCGCCGCTCGCGGCTGGCGCAGGCGCTGCAGCTGGGATCCATCGTGGGCGTGTCGCTGCCGAGCTTCGTGGTGGGGATCCTGCTGATCCTTGGCTTTTCCGTCTCGCTGGGCTGGCTGCCCGCCTTTGGCCGGGGCGAGACGGTGCAGATCGGCTGGTGGTCGACCGGGCTGCTGACGCCTTCGGGGCGCGCGGCGCTGGTGCTGCCCGCGGTGTCGCTGTCGACCTTTCAGATCACGCTGGTGATGCGGCTGGTGCGGGCCGAGATGCTGGAGACGCTGCGCAGCGATTACATCAAGTTTGCCCGGGCGCGCGGCGTGCCTGCGGCGCGGGTGCAGTGGCGCCATGCGCTGCGCAACTGCCTGATGCCGGTCATCACCCTGACCGGCATGCAGATCGGCAATCTCATCGCCTTCGCGCTGGTGACGGAGACGGTGTTCCAGTGGCCGGGCATGGGGATGCTGTTCATTCAGGCGGTGACCTTTGTCGATATCCCGGTGATGGCCGCCTACCTGCTGCTGGTGTCGCTGATCTTTGTGGTGCTGAACACCGTGGTGGACATCACCTATGCCTGGGTCGACCCGCGGCTGCGCGATGACAGCGCCCGATCCGGAGGCGCACATGGCTGATCAGGAGAGCCCGATGGACCACACCGCATCCCCCGCCGCCCCGGCGCGGCCCGAGACCGCCGCACGACCGTCGCGCCTGACCCGGCTGCGGGACAGCGACCTTGCGCATTCCTTCCGCGCGCATCCCTCTGCGATGCTTGCCGCCGCGGTGCTGGCGCTGGTCGCGCTGAGTGCGGTGCTGGCACCGCTCATCACCCCGCAGAACCCCTATGATCTGGCGGCGCTGGAGCTGTGGAATTCCGAGATCCCGCCGATCTGGCAGGCGCAGGGCCAGTGGCCATATCTGCTGGGCACCGACACGCAGGGCCGCGACATCCTGTCGGCCATCCTTTATGGCTCGCGGATTTCGCTGATCATCGGCTTTGCCTCGGTGCTGCTGGCGCTGAGCGTCGGCCTGTCGCTGGGGCTGGTCGCGGGCTATCTGGGCGGCTGGGTCGACAATGTGATCATGCGCGTGGGCGACGTGCTGCTGTCCATGCCCTTCATCCTGATCGCGATCCTGATCACCGCCATCGCCACCGCCTCGCTGCCCGCCGGGCTGCGCGACGTGCTGGCGGCGCCGATCCTGATCTTCGCCATCGCCGTGCCCTCCTGGGTGCAATATGCCCGCACGGTGCGCGCCTCGGCCATGGTGGAGGCGAAGAAGGAATATGTGCAGGCGGCGCGGCTGATCCGGGTGCGGGCGTGGCGGATCATGCTGCACCACATCCTGCCCAACTGCCTGACGCCGATCATGGTGGCGGCGACGCTGAATTTCGGCCTTGCCATCCTGTCCGAGGCGACGCTGTCCTTTCTGGGCGTGGGCATGCCGCCGGACCAGCCAAGCCTTGGCACCCTGATCCGGATCGGCAACCAATACCTGTTTTCCGGCCTGTGGTGGATCGTGGTCTTTCCCTCGGTCCAGCTGTGCCTGATCGTCCTGTCGGTCAACATGATCGGCGACTGGCTGCGCGACGCGCTCAACCCCAAACTCCGGTGATGTGATGACTTCCCTGACCCTCAAGAATGTCCGCCCCATGGCGGGCGCCCTGACCGACCTTTACATCCGCGATGGCCGTTTCGCCGACAGCGCCCCCGAGGGGGCGGAGGTGATCGACGGCGGCGGGCGCATCGTGATCCCCGGTCTGGTCGAGGCGCATACCCATCTCGACAAGTCGCTGCTGGGACTGCCGTGGTATCGCAACGAGGTGGGGCCGCGGCTGATCGACAAGATCACCAACGAGCGCGAGGTGAAGGTCGCTCTGGGGCTCGATCCGCAGGTGCAGAGCGAACGGCAGGCCATCCTGTCCATGAGCCATGGCACCACGCAGATCCGCAGCCATGTGGATGTGGACACGCATCACGGGCTTGCCGGGATCGAAGGCGTGATGGCCACCCGCGAAAAGCTGGCCGGGCTGGTGGAGATCGAGATCGTGGTCTTTCCGCAATCCTCGATGATGCCGCGCCCGGGCACGCTGGAGCTGATGGACGAGGCGCTGGCGCTGGGGGCCGAGGTGGTGGGCGGCATCGATCCCTGCGGCATCGACCGCGATCCGAAGGGGCATCTGGATGCGGTCTTTGCGCTGGCCGAGAAACACGGCAAGCCCGTCGACATCCATCTGCACGAACGCGACGCGCTTGGCGGCTTTTCCATGGAGGAGATCATCGCCCGCACCAAGGCGCTTGGCATGCAGGGCAAGGTGACCATCAGCCATGCCTTCTGTCTGGGCGCGCCGGACCGGGGCTATGTCGCCGGGCTGCAGGACCAGCTGGCCGAGCAGCGCATCCATATCGTCACCACCGCCCCTGCCTCGGCCCCGGTGCCGCTGGTGAAGGAACTGCGTGCGGCGGGCATCCTGACCGGGGCGGGATCGGACGGCATCCGCGACACATGGGGCCCCTATGGCAATGCCGACATGCTGGAGGGCGATGTTCATCGGGCTGCGCAACAACCTGCGCCGCGATGACGAGGTGGAGCTTGCGCTTGACATCTGCACCTTCGGCGGCGCCGCGATCATGGAGACCGAAGGCTACGGGCTCGGGCCGGGCGACCGCGCCGACTGCGTGCTGGTCGAGGGCGAGACGCTGGCCGAGGCGGTGGCGCTGCGCGCGCCGCGTCCGCTGGTGCTGAAGGGCGGGCGGGTGATCGCGCGCAACGGCACCTGCGTGATCGAGGCGCCGTGATGGGGCGGCGCATCCTGCTGACCGCGCGCTGGGTGATCGGCCATGCGGCGGACGCGCATGTGATCCACGAACAGGGCGTGGTGGTGATCGAGAACGGCGCGGTGCTGCATGTGGGGCCGTCCTTCGATGGCGAGGTGGCCGAGCGCATCGATTACGGGCAGGCGGTGATCTCTCCGGGGTTTGTCGATCTGGACGCGCTGGCCGATCTGGACACCACCATTCTGGGCTATGACAACGGCCCCGCGTGGAAAAAGGGCCGGGTCTGGCCGGAAAGCTATGTCGCGCGCGGCCCCTACGAGATGTATGGCCCCGAGGAACTGGCCTTTCAGAAACGCCATGCCTTCGCGCATCTGATCCGCAACGGCATCACCACGGCGCTGCCCATCTCCTCGCTGTTCTACCGCGAATGGGCGGAGACGGTGGCGGAATTTGATGCCGCCGCCGAAGCCGCCGCCGTTCTGGGGCTGCGGGTCTATCTGGGCCCCGCCTATCGCAGCGGCGGGCAGGTCACCGACGATCAGGGCCGCATCACCGCGCGGTATGACGAGGCGCGCGGGCTGGCCGGGCTGGAGGAGGCCGCAGCCTTTGCCGCCCGGATCGAGGGGCGCGCGGGCGGGCTGATCCGCGCCATGTTCGCCCCCGACCGGATCGAGACCTGCACGCCCGCGCTTCTGCAGCGCACCGCTGCCCTTGCCGCCGAACTGGGCGCGCCGGTGCGCCAGCACTGCTGCCAGTCGCCCACCGAACTGCGGCTGATGCAGGAGCAGCACGGCACCAGCCCCATCGTCTGGCTGGACCGGCTGGGGGTGCTGGGGCCGCGCTGGCTGCTGCCGCATGGCACGCAGGCGACCGAGGCCGATTTCGACCACCTTGCCACCAGCGGCGCGGCTCTGGTGCATTGTCCGCTGGTGAGCGCGCGCCATGGCAGCGTGCTGCGCAGCTTTGCCCGCTGCCGCGACCGGGGCATCGTGACCGGGCTGGGCACCGACACCTTCCCGGCGGACATGATCCTGAACATGCAGGTGGGCATGATGATGGCCCGCATGGTCGATGGCACAGAGGCGGTGCGGTCCGAGCATCTGTTCGACGCGGCGACCCTTGGCGGGGCGCAGGCGCTGGGGCGGTCCGATCTGGGCCGTCTGGCCCCGGGGGCGCGGGCGGACATTGCCGTGATCGACCTGCGCCATGTGCTGCAGACCCCCGACCCGGTGCAGACGCTGATGACCTCCGCCTCGGGGCGCGACACCCGCGATGTCTGGATCGACGGGCGGCGGGTGATGCGGGACGGCGTGATCCCCGGCGTGGACGCGCTGGCCGATGCCGCTCGCGCGCAGGCGCAGTTTGACGGGCTGGTGTCGAAATACCCCGACCGCACGGCGGGCCATCCGCCGGTGCAGGAAATCTTCCGCCCGAGCTATGAAAGGCGCGACGCATGAGCGACATCGTTCTGGACATCCGCAATTTGCGCGTCGAATTTCCCACCCGCCGCGGCGTGCTGACCGCCGTCGATGACATCTCGCTGCAGATCCGGCGCGGTGAGATCCTTGGCATGGTGGGGGAAAGCGGCGCGGGCAAGTCGATGACCGGCATGGCGATCCTTGGCCTGCTGGAACCGCCGGGCCGCATCGCCGCCGGATCCATCCACCTGTCGGGCGACCGGATCGACGGGCTGGACGACCGCGCCCTGCAGGCGATCCGGGGCCGCCGCATCGGCGCGATCTTTCAGGATCCGCTGACCTCGCTCAACCCGCTGTTCCGGGTCGGCGACCAGCTGGTGGAAACGATCCGCCTGCATACCGGCCTGTCGCGCAGCCGCGCCCGGGCGCGGGCCAAGGATCTGATGCACGAGGTGGGGATCCCGGCGGTGGAGGAACGCATCGACAGCTACCCGCACCAGTTTTCCGGCGGCATGCGGCAGCGCATCGTGATCGCGCTGGCGCTTTGTGCCGAGCCGGAACTGATCGTGGCGGATGAACCCACCACCGCGCTCGACGTGTCGATTCAGGCGCAGATCACCGCGCTGCTGCGGCGGCTCTGCCGCGAACGGGGCACCGCCGTGCTGCTGGTCACCCATGACATGGGGGTGATCGCGGAAACTGCCGACCGGGTGGCGGTGATGTATGCCGGACGGCTGGCCGAGCTTGGCCCGGTCGACGAGATCGTGCGCCGCCCGAACCATCCCTATACCAGCGGGCTCATGGGCTCGATCCCGTCGCTGCGCAAGGATGTGGACGAACTGCAGATGATCCCCGGATCCATGCCCCGGCTTGACGCCATCCCGCCCGGCTGCGCCTTCAACCCGCGCTGCGCCCATGCGGGCCCCAGATGCCGCCGCGAGACGCCGCGGATCGACAGCCCCGGCGCCGCCTGCTGGCTTGCGCTTGAAGGAGAGGTTGCATGACCCAAAGATCCGGAGCCATTCTGGAGGTCGACGCGCTGGAGCGGCGGTTCGACGTCTCCGCGCCATGGCTGAACCGCCTGCTTGAAGGCAGGCCGCGCCGCACGCTGCGCGCGGTGGACGGGGTGGATTTCACCATCCAGCGCGGCCAGACGCTGGCGCTGGTGGGGGAATCCGGCTGCGGCAAAAGCACCATCGCCAAGCTGGTGACCGGGCTGCACGCGCCCTCGGGCGGGGCGATCCGCTTTCACGGCGACCGCGACCGGATGCAGATGATCTTTCAGGATCCCTTTGCCAGCCTGAACCCGCGCTGGCGCGTGGCGCGCATCGTGGCCGAACCGCTGCGGACCCTGCGCCCCGACACACCCGAGCCGGAGGTGACGGCGCGGGTGGCGGATCTGCTGCGCACCGTGGGGCTGAGCCCCACGGACGGCACCAAGTTTCCGCACGAATTTTCCGGCGGCCAGCGGCAGCGCATCTCGATCGCGCGGGCGCTGGCCGGAGAGCCGGAGTTTCTGGTCTGTGACGAGCCGACCTCTGCGCTTGACGTGTCGGTGCAGGCGCAGGTGCTGAACCTGATGAAGCGGCTGCAGCGCGAGATGGGGCTGACCTATCTTTTCATCAGCCATGACCTGAGCGTGGTGCGCCACATGGCCGATGTCATCGCGGTGATGTATCTGGGCCGCATCGTGGAAATCCAGCCGACCGCCGACCTGTTCGCGGCACCGCTGCATCCCTATACGCGGCTGCTGCTGGACACGATCCCCGATCTGGAGGCGCCCGACCGCAACCGCATCCCCATGGGCGGAGAGGTGCCTTCGCCGGTATCGCCGCCGCCGGGCTGCAGCTTTCACCCGCGCTGCCCGCTGGCCTTTGACCGCTGCCGGACCGAGCGTCCGGAACGCCGCGCCGATGTGCATGACCGCCGGGTCGCCTGTTTTGCCTGCGAAACCCCGGCTGACGGAGCCGCTGCCGATGTATGACGAAACCTTCCTGCGCCACGCCATAGCGCTGTCGGCGCGGGCGATGACCCTGCCGGGGACGGAACCCTTTGGTGCTGTGGTGGTGCGCGAGGGTCGGATCGTCGGCACCGGGCTCAACCGGTCGCGGCTGCACAGCGATCCCACCTCCCATGGCGAGACCGAAGCGATCCGCGATGCCTGCCGCAGGCTGGGCACCGTCGATCTGCGGGGCTGCGCGCTGTATTCCAGCTGCGAACCCTGCCCGATGTGCGTGGCGGCCATGGGGATCGCGGGGATTTCCGTGCTGTATTATGCGGCGGACATGGATCAGGCGGGGGCAGCGCTTGGCGATCTGCCCGAAGCGGCACGGTTTCCCGTCGACGTGGCGCGTCTGGTGCAGGACTGCGGCAGCGACGTGACGCAGCGGCAGATGCCTGCCCATCAGCACCTTGCCGCAGAGGCGGCGGAGGTGCTGACCGGCTGGGCTTCCATGGCGCGCGACAGGGCGCGGACCGGGGGCTGAGCCCCGGCCCGGCCATCGTTCAGATCTGGCCGCCCAGTTCATCCTCGATATGGATGCGGATGATCTCCTCGAACGAGGATTCGGCCCGGAACCCCAGCGCCTCGGCGCGGGCGGTGGTGAAATCGCGGGGCCAGCCTTCGACGATGGCCATGATCGCGGGATCGGGTTCGGGACGGATCAGCGCCACCGCCTTGTCGCCCGCCACCTTGCGCAGCGCCTCGATCTGTTCGCCGACCGTGGCCGAGAGCCCGGGCATCGACAGCGCCCGCCGCGCCCCCAGCGGCGCCAGATCCATGGTCGCGGCATGGATCAGGAAGCCCACGGCGGCACGCGGGCTGGCATGCCAGTGCCGCACGTCCTCGGGCACCGGCAGCACCGCTTCCTTGCCCGCCAGCGGTTCGCGCAGGATGTTGGAGAAAAAGCCCGAAGCCGCCTTGTTGGGCAGGCCGGGGCGGATGCAGATGGTCGGCAGCCGGATCGCGATGCCGTCCAGAAAGCCCTTGCGAGAATAATCCGACAGCAGCAGTTCGCCCACCACCTTCTGTACGCCATAGCTGGTGCGCGGGGTGCAGAAGAATTCGTCGTCGATCTTGTCGGGGAAGGGCGCCCCGAACACCGCGATGGAGGAGGTGAAGACCACGCGCGGCCGGTAACCTTCGGCCTGATGTGCGGCGCGGATCGCCTCCAGAAGCTGCCGGGTGCCATCAAGGTTGACCGCATAGCCCTTGTCGAAATCCACCTCGGCCTCGCCCGAGACGATGGCGGCCAGATGGAAGATCACGTCGGGCCGGTCAGCCACCAGCCGGGGCGCCGTGGCGGGGTCGGCGATGTCCGCGGCATAGCGGGTGCAGGGGCCGGAGAACCCGGCAGGCGCCGCGGGTTCGATCACGTCGACCAGCGTCAGCGCGGTGATGGCGGCCCCGCCCAGCTGTCCCTCCGCGACAAGTCGGGCGGTCAGTTTGCGGCCCACCATGCCAGCGGCGCCAAGGATCAGGATATGCATGTGGTTTGGTCCTTCATTGTCTCAGAACGCGCCCAGAAGGCGCAGCACGGAATAGGCATCAAGGCTGATCCCGGCATCGGGCACCGGGGCCAGCCTGTCAAGAAAGCCCGGATCCCCCGCCGCCTCGGCAAACTCCGCCGCCGACAGGCACGCCATCTGCCGCGCCCCCTGCGGCAGGTGCAGCCGGACCGGATCGGCGGTGAGGTTGGCAAGCCAGATCTCGGTCTCGCCGGGGGCGCCCACGGCCAGACCCAGCACGCGGGCGGGGTCGGAGCTGTCGACGCGCCGCAGCGGCTGCCCGCGACGCCGGGCCAGCCCGCGCAGCGGATGGAACAGCGGATAGAGCCCGCCATGATCGTCATACCATGGCTGCGGGAACCGGGTCGGGACATGCACCGCGCCAAAGGCGCCGACCGGCGCACCAAGCGCCACCGCTTCGGCCCCGCCGGTGGCGAACTGCGCCAGCGCGCCCAGTGTCCATGCCGCCCCCAGCAGGCCGCGCTGGCGCGGATCGTTGAAATTCATCGCCTGCCGGATGTTGTCGGGGTTGTCCTTGGGGGCGGCGCCATAGGGATTGGCGCGCATGCCCATGGCCGAGGGCCCCACCGCGAAGGGCAGCGGACGGGCGATCTCTGCCGCGCTGCGGGCGATGGCGGGCAGCGCTTCAAGGCTTTCCATCACCGACCGGTCATCCCCGGCATGCACCATCGCCGAGGTGGTGAAGCTGACCAGATCAAGCGCGTCCACCGGCGGGCGCTTGCGGTTCAGTTCGGTGAAATAGCTGAACATGCCGCCGCCAAGCCGCGCGCCGGGAAAGGCCCGCCGCGCCACCTGCGCCAGCGCCGCCGCATCGGGCGCCTCGGGCCAGACGCTGCCCGGCAGGGTGCATTTCAGATCGGGCGCGGGCGACAGCAGCACGGTGGCGAAAGGCGCGCCAAGCCCGGCCACGGTGACGCCAAGCGCCGTCACCTCGGCCTCGGCCCCGGCATCGTCGGTGGCGGCGATCACCGCCTCCAGCCATGGCTCCGCCCCAAGGGCCTGCGCCACGTCCAGCTGTGCCTGCAGGCTGGCGCGGTCATGGCCGCGGCGCGGATCGTGATGGCAGAGCAGATGCGCCGGGCCAAGCGCGCGCAGCGGATCGGCGCAGGTCAGCGCCGCTGCCGCATCGCCGGGATCAAGCCCCATGCCAAGCGCGGGCATCCGCCCCGCCTCCCTGCCCAGATCCAGCGTCACGCCTTCGGCGCGGGTGGCGGCGCCCGCCGCCCCGGTGATGCGCAGGGTGATCTTCTGTTCCAGCCGCGCGCCCGGCTCCAGTTCATAGGGCCATGGCAGCGCCAGCGGGCGGACATAGGTCTTGTAGGAGGCATCGGTCCAGTTGCGCTGGTCCTCCATCTCGAAGGTGTCCCCTTCCATCAGGCAGTGCACGCGGTGGCCTTCGGGGCTGACATGCTCCAGCGCGCGCAGATCCATCATCGGCTGCACCGGGTCGATGAGGTCGGGGAACCGCCCCTCCACCTGCCGTCCGTCCACATGGGTCAGCATCACCGGCCCGCCCGCCACGCCCGCGATGGGATGCAGGATCACAAAGCCGGTGCGGTTGGTCAGGAACGGTGTTTCGGCGGCGCCGCTGCCGGTGAAGGTCAGCGTGCCATCGGCCCGGCCTTCGATCCGCGCCTCATAGGCGAAGGCCTGCCCGGGCTCCGCGACGCGGGCGCGGTAGGTGACCACAAAGCGGTCGGGCTCCTGCTGCACCTTGAGCGCGTCAAGGGTGGGGCTGTAGGTGCCCCAGTCCTTGTCGCGCACGATGTAGGACACGGCGCGCAGCACCTCTGCCCCGGCGAAGCGGATGTCGCGCAGGTTGCCCGCCTCCAGCTCGGCGCTCAGCGGTCCGGCGGTCAGCAGGCGGGGCGGCGGCACCTGTTCTTCGGTGCCATAAAGCGCCACGGCGCGGGAGGGGGTCGGGGTCATGGGGGATCTCCTTGTCTGCGGGCGCGGCCTCAGCGGGCCGAACGCCAGTTGAACAGCCGCTCCGCCAGCAGCGCGAGAATGATGATGGAACCGATGGCCGTGCCCTGCCAGAACGGCGAGACCCCCATCAGGTTCAGCCCGTTGCGGATCATCACCATGATCAGCACGCCGATCAGCGTGCCGATGATCGAGCCGCGCCCGCCGTAAAGGCTGGCCCCGCCGATCACCACGGCGGCGATGGCATCAAGCTCCATCTGGTTGCCCGCCAGCGGATCGGCGGACAGGATCTGTGCGATGGAAAAGGTGATGGCCACCGCCGCCAGCGCGCCCGAGATGACGTAAGGCAGGATCGAATAGCCCAGCACGTTCAGCCCCGCCGCCCGCGCCGCCTCGCGGTTCGATCCCACGGCATAGATGGTGCGCCCGCCCTTGGTGTAGGTCAGATAGGCCCATGCCGCGAGATAGAGCAGCAGCAGGAAGATCACGTTGGCGGGGATGCCCAGCACCGTGGTGTAGACGATGGCCGACAGGCTTTCGGGAATGCCGGAAATCGCGGTCTGCCCGGAAAAGATATAGGCCAGACTGCGCCCGATCGCCATCATGCCCAGCGTCACCACAAAGGGCGCAAGCCCGAACACCGCGACCAGCACACCCGAGATCAGCCCGATGAAGGCCCCTGCCGCCACCGCCGCCGCGATGGCCAGCGGAATGGGCAGGTCGCGCAGCGCCAGCCCCAGCACGATGCCGGTCAGGCCCGCGACCGACCCCACCGACAGGTCGATGCCTCCGGTCAGGATCACGAAGGTCATCCCCACCGCGACGATGCCGATGACCACGGACTGGTCGAGGATGTTGAAGATGTTGTTCTGGGTCAGGAAATAGGGCGACATCAGCGACAGCCCCACCGCGATGACAAGCGCAAGGCCCAGCATTCGGACTTCCAGCGTGCGGATCAGGCGGCCCGGCAGGGCAGGGCGGGCGGCGGTGGGTGCGCTCATGCGGCGTCTCCTTCGATGTCGTCGCTGTCCCGGGTCAGGCGGCGCACCTGCGCCGCGATCTGTCCGGGGTCGGGCAGGGGGGTGTCGGCGGCGGCGGTCAGGCCGATCCAGCCCAGATCATGGCCGCGGGCATTGCGCAGCGGCACCAGCAGCGTGGCAAGCGCGCCGTCCGTCACGATGCCCTGCGCGCGCGCCGCAAGGGCGCGGGGGATGGGGGTGTCCCGAGGGTGCAGCGCCTCTCCGGCGCGCAGGTCAAGCGGGGGCGCCGTGGCGGCGGTGGCGGTGCCAAGACAGATCAGCGAGTCCTCCTCCAGCAGCGCCCACCACGCGAAGGCGCCATGCTCCCGCGCCAGCGTTTCCAGCAGCGCGCGGTTGCGGGTGGTGGAACTGCGCGGCGCGGCCAGCAGGGTCAGCTTTTCCTCGGTCAGGATCGGCGTCGGCAGATCGGCGATGGTGATGCCGTCGCTCATCACCACCACGCGTTCGGTGACGCCCAGCAGTTCTTCGAAATCCGAGGAGATGACCACCACCGCCACGCCCTGATCGGCGATGTCGCGCAGAATGCGGTAGATCGCGCTGCGGGTGCCGATGTCGACGCCCTTGGTCGGCTCGTCAAGGATCAGCACCTCGGGGTCGATCAGCAGCCAGCGCGCCATGATGATCTTCTGCTGCATGCCGCCGGAAAAGGTCAGCAGGCTTGCGTCCATCCGGTCGGTGGGCAGGCCAAGCTGCGCCAGAAGCGTGTCCACCCGGTCCTGCCGCTGCCGGTAGCCCAGCCCAAAGCCGCGATGGCGGCCCAGATGCGCCAGCATCAGGTTCTCGCGCACGCTGAGATCGGGCACGATGTTCTGCGCGCGGCGGTCTTCGGCGACAAAGCCGATGCCCTGCCGGATCGCATCCACCGGCCTGCGCAGCGCGATCTCGCGCCCCTTCAGCCGGATGGTGCCGCCGTCGCGCGGACGCAAGCCGAACAGCGCCTCCATCGCTTCGGAGCGGCCCGCACCCACCAGCCCGCCAATGCCCAGAATCTCGCCTCGGTGGACGGTGAAGCTGACATCGCGCACGATGGGCTTGGCGGACAGGTTCGTCACCTCCAGCACCGGGTCACGCGCGCCGCCGCGCCGGTCGAGCCCCGGCGTGGCATAGATCGCCCCCAGATCGCGCCCGACCATGTGGCGGATGATGTCGGTCTGGGTCAGCCGCGCGGTGTCGAGGCTGGCGGCGACGGTGCGGCCTTCACGCAGGATGGTGACGCGGTCGGTGACGGTGAACACCTCCTCCAGCCGGTGCGAGACAAAGATCAGCGCATGGCCCTGCTCGCGCAGCCGCGCGAGGATGTCGAACAGCCGGTCCACCTCCGACGGCGAGAGCGAGGCGGTGGGTTCGTCAAAGATCATCAGATCGGCGTCAAGCGCCAGCGCCTTGGCGATCTCGACCAGCTGGCGCTGCGCGGCGGACAGGCGCCGCACCTCCTGATCCAGCGGCAGCGCATGGTCGCGCCCCAGCCGGGCAAGGATGTCACTGGCGCGGCGGCGCATGTCGGGAAAGGACAGGCGGCCCGGACGGCCCAGTTCGGGCAGGAAGATGTTTTCCAGCACCGACAGATCGGGCGCGAGGCTGGTTTCCTGCGCCACCAGCGCGATGCCGGAATCCAGCGCCTCGCGGGTGGAGCGGGGCGACAGCGTGCGGCCCCGATACAGCAGCTCGCCGCTGTCGCGTCCGACATGGCCGCAGATGATCCGCGACAGCGTGGATTTGCCCGCGCCATTCGCCCCCAGCAGGCCATGCACCTCGCCCGCGCGCACCTCAAGGCTGGCATCGGACAGCGCCTGCGTGCTGCCGAACCGCTTGGCGACCGACCGGGCGATCAGCGCCGGGCCGCTGTCCGGGGCGGACATCGGATTGCTCATGCTCGTCTCCGTGGAAAGGTCCGGCACCGGGGAAGCCGGTGCCGGAACGGCGTCGCTCAGCTGTCGCCCAGCTCGCCTGCAAAGACGGTTTCGGTGATGGTCGGCAGCATCTCTTCGATGTTCTGGTCGGTCACCACCACGATCGGCACGAGGATTTCCTTTTCAGGCGTCTCGCCGTTCAGATGGGCGAACAGCGCCTTGGCGGATTCCTCGCCCATCAGATGCGGCTGCTGCATGCCGGAGGCGACGATTTCCCCCGATTGCAGCATCGGCACAAATTCCGGAATGCCGTCAAAGGCCGCCACCAGCACCTCGCCCTGACGCCGCGCCGCCTTGATCGCGCGCAGCGCGCCGATGGCGGGCTGGTCGGTCTGCACAAAAATCCCGCGCATGTCGGGATTGGCGGTCAGCATGTCCTGGGTAAAGCGGAAGGTCTCGTCGGCGGTGTAGGACTGCATCTGCTGCAGGCCCGCCTCCTTGGCCACCCCGGCTTCGGTCACCGCGTCCTTGAAGCCCTTGGTCCGGGCCTGCCCGTTCAGCCGCGCCTGACTGATCGCCACGATGCCGACCGAGCCGTCTTCCCAGCCGCGTTCCTTCATCGCGGCGGCCAGCGCCTCTCCGGTGCCATGCGCGCCTTCGTAATTGTCGGAGATGATGAAGGACACATAGGTGCCGCTATTGGTGCCGATATCGGCGATCACCACCGGAATCCCCGCCTTTTCCGCAAGGCTCAGCACGCTGGGGGCGGTGGAACTGTCGGTGGGCGACAGCACGATGCCCGCCACCCCGCGCGCGATGGCATCCTGCGCATTCTGAAGCTGCTGCTGCGCGTCATTGTGCGAATCCAGCGCCTGAAAGCCGTAACCTTCGGCGGTGGCCACCTTTTCGACGCCCTTGGACAGGTAGCGCCAGAACGGCAGGTCAAGGCCGGGCGTTAGATAGACGACCTCCTTGTTCTGCGCGGCGGCGGGCATGGCCCCGCCCAGCGTCAGGCTCGCCGCGGTCAGGGCCGCTGTGGCGACCCCCAGAATATGACGTCTCTTGAACATGGTGTCTCCTCCCGTGGTGGCCCCTCCTCCAAAGGGCCCGTGATGGCGGCCTTGTTGGGCCTGCCTCTGGGTGCGCCGCATGCGGCGCGCCCGGTGTCAGGATCCCGCTCCCGGCGACGTGTCGCGTTCGGAAAGCAGGGATCGTGTGGTGGTGTAGATGCGGTCCTCGTGCCGGGCAAAGGCGGCGCGGGTGCGGGCGGCGTCGCGCGCCTCCAGCGCGGCAAGGATCTCGGCATGGTCGGACAGGCTGCCCGCGATGGCACCGGGCCGCGACACGATGCGGCGGCGATACTCCATCATATAGGTGTAAAGGTCGGTCACCACGTCGCTCAGCAGGCTGTTGCCGCTTTCGCGATAGATGGCGACGTGAAATTCTCGGTCCGCGATCAGAAACCGCAGCGGATCCTCCAGACAGCCCTGCTGCGTGACCAGCGACCGGCGCAGATCCTCCAGCACCCGGTCCGAGATCCGCGCCGCAGCCTCCCCCACCACCTGCTGTTCGATGAGCAGCCGGGCCGCGTGGACCTCGTCCACGTCATAGCGGTTGACGTCGATCTGCCGGATCATCCCCACGGCCATGGCGCCGATGTCATCGGTCAGCACCTTGGTGCGCGCGCCCTGACTGACCGCAAGGATGCCGCGCGCGGCCAAGGTCTGGATCGCCACGCGCACGGTTTCGCGGCTGACCGACAAGGCGGCGGCAAGGTCGCGTTCGCTGGGCAGTTCATCCCCCGGCGCCAGCAGCCCCGAGCCGATCATCGCGGCGATCTTTTCCGCGATCACGTCTTTCATGGTCAGCCGCCGCATGTCGCGCCCGATCTCGCTGGCACTGTCGAGCAGCAGCTTCTGGACATTTCGCACTGCCGCACTCCCCCTGCCGCGCAGATAGACAACTGGTCCGGTCACCATGCCAGCTAAGGTGAGTCTGCTGCGGCTGTCAATTCCGCAGCGTTGCGGGGACACGCAGCGGTCAAGCTGCGCCGGCCCGAACGACAACAGCCCCGGCCCATCGGGCCGAGGCTGTTGCAGACAGACGGAGAGGGGCGTTACTGCGCGGCGCGGATCGCCGGATAGGCCTGCCGGAACCTTTCATAGGCGGCGTCGAACTCCGCCCGCAGCGCGGGATCGGGTGCGATCTCCTCGCGGATGGCGGGCTGGGTCATCACCTCTTCGATGGTGCCGTCGCCCACCGACAGCATCGCCAGCCGGGCCGCGCCAAGGGCCGCGCCAAATTCGCCGCCGCTTGGCAGATCCAGCGTGACGTTCAGCGCCGTGGCGATCAGTTTCAGCCAGTAGCGCGATCCGGTGCCGCCGCCGATGGCCATCAGCCGGTCCAGCCGCAGCCCGGTGCCCGCCAGCGCGGCCTGACTGTCGCGCAGCCCGAAGGCGACACCTTCCAGCACCGCGCGGGTCAGGTCGTCGCGCGTGGTTTCGGCCCCGAGCCCGGTGAAACTGCCGCGGATTTCCGCATCATTATGCGGCGTACGCTCTCCGGAGAGGTAGGGCAGGAACCGCACCCGGCCCGGCGCGCGCAGCGTGTCCCCCAGCGAGGCGGTCAGATCCTTGGGTGGCGTGCCGGTGATCCGCGCCAGCCAGTTGAGGCTGTCCGTGGCCGACAGCATGACCCCCATCTGATACCAGCGCCCCGGCACCGCGTGACAGAAGGTGTGCAGCGCGGTTTCAGGCGCGGGCCGGTAGCCGTTGCGCGCCGCCAGCAGCACGCCCGAGGTGCCAAGCGAGACAAAGCCCTGCCCCTCGTCCATGGCGCCGATGCCGCAGGCGGCGGCGGCATTGTCCCCCGCCCCGGCGGCCACCACCACGGGGCCAGTCAGGCCCCAGCGCGCCGCAAGCTCCGGCTTCAGTTCGCCGCCGGGCTGGCAGCCCTCCAGCAGGTCGGGCATCTGGTCGCGGCGCATGCCGCCTGCGGCCAGCAGCGCCTCGGACCAGTCGCGCGCGCCGGTATCCAGCCACGAGGTGCCCGCGCTGTCGGACATGTCGGCAAAAAAGCCCCCCGTCAGGTAGAAGTTCAGATAGGCCGCAGGCAGCAGCACCTTGGCGATCTGGGCAAAATTCTCGGGCTCGTGCCGCCGCAGCCAGTCAAGTTTCGGCGCGGTGAAGCCCGGAAAGACGATGTTGCCGGAAATCTGGCGGAAGCCTTCGGTGGCGTCCAGCGCCGCCGCCTCGGCATGGGAGCGGGTGTCGTTCCACAGGATGCAGGGCCGGATCACCGCGCCGTCCGCATCCAGCAGCGTGGCGCCGTGCATGTGCCCCGCCACCCCGATCCCGCGCAGGTCGGCAAAGCGCGGATGCGCCGCGCGCAGATCCCCGATCGCGCCGTCCAGTGCGGTGATCCAGTCGCCCGGATCCTGTTCAGACCAGCCCGACCGGGGATGATCCGCCGTATAATGCCGTTCGGCAGCGCCAATCGGCGCGCCTTTTTCGTCCATCAGCAGGGCGCGCAGCCCCGATGTTCCCAGATCAATGCCCAGATAGACCATGTCTTTTCCTCCCGGCGGCAAGCTCAGCGCGGCGCATGCCGCAGGGCGCTGAGGGCCGCATACATTTGTGACATGTCCGCGAGCACCTCCTCCGCGCCCGCCTGTCTGAGGGTATCTGCGTGCACCTCGCGCCGTCCGTCAAGATGCGTGCCGCCGGTAAAGCCGATGGCGCGCATTCCGGCGGCGCGGGCGGCCTTTACCCCATGCGGGGAATCCTCGATCACCACGCAGATCTCTGGCGGCACGCCAAGCTTGCGCGCGGCCAGAAGAAACAGATCCGGCGCGGGCTTGCCCTGCGCCACCTGATCGGCGCTGAAGCCGCGTTCCTCGAAATAGGGGGCAAGCCCCGACAGGCGCAGCGTCGTGGCAAGGCGCAGCAGCGATCCCCCGGTGCCGATGGCCATGGGCACCTCTTCGGCCTGCAGCTGCTGCAGCAGGTCGGGCACGCCGGGAATGCAGGTCAGCCCGGTTTCATAGGAGGCAAACAGGCGGCGTTCGAAATTCGCCGAAAACTCCGGCGGGCAGGGCGCGCCGGACCGGCGTTCCACATAGTCATGGATGACGCTGATCGACACGCCCAGAAACCGCGCGCCGATCTCTTCGGGGGTGGCATCCGCAATCCCCAGCGCCCGCATCTCGGCGGCGACCGCCGCCAGAGACTGCGGTTCGCTGTCCACAAGGCAGCCGTCTAGATCGAAGATGATGGCCTGCGCCTGCGTCATTGCCTGTCCTTTGCCTGTCTCTGCCCTGCCGCGCGCCGTCTCAGATGCGCTGTTCGGTCTCGCGGTCAAAAAGATGCACGTTCACCGGATCGATCAGGAAGCCGACCTCGGTTCCGGGCCGCACCATGATGCGGTCCTTGACCACGGCGTCAACCAGATCGGTCCCTGCGCGGGCAAAGATCTGCGTCTCTGACCCGGTGGGTTCCACCACCACCACGCGCACCGGCACGCCACCTTCGCCCACGCCGATATGTTCGGGGCGGATGCCATAGGTCACCTTCTGCCCGTCCTGCGCGGAGGTCTCCGGCAGCGGCAGGACCAGCCCGCCCTCCGAGACGAAGCGCTTTGCCCCGTCGCGCATGGCGATCTGGCCATGCACAAAATTCATCGAAGGCGAGCCGATGAACCCCGCCACAAAGACGTTCCGGGGCCGGTCATACAGATCCAGCGGCGCGCCGATCTGTTCGACCCGGCCATCGCGCATCACCACGATCTTGTCGGCCATGGTCATGGCCTCGATCTGGTCATGGGTGACATAGACGATGGTGGTTTTCAGCCGCTGGTGCAGTTCCTTGATCTCGACCCGCATGGTGACGCGCAGCTTGGCGTCAAGGTTCGACAGCGGCTCGTCGAACAGGAACACCTGCGGATCGCGCACGATGGCCCGCCCCATGGCGACCCGCTGCCGCTGCCCGCCCGACAGCTGCTTGGGGTAGCGGTCCAGATAGCGGTCAAGATCAAGGATCTTGGCCGCCTTGGTCACCTTGGCGTCGATTTCGGCCTGCGGGCGCTTGGCCATCCGCAGCGGGAAGCCCATGTTTTCCGCCACGGTCTTGTGCGGGTAAAGCGCGTAGCTCTGGAACACCATGGCGATGTCGCGCTCCTTGGGGGGCACGTCATTGACCACGCGCCCGCCAATGGCGACGGTGCCGCCGCTGATCTGCTCCAGCCCCGCCAGCATGCGCAGCAGGGTGGATTTGCCGCAGCCCGACGGGCCCACCAGCACGACAAATTCGCCGTCCTCGATGTCGACGCTGACGCCATGCATGACCTGCAGGCTGCCGTAGCGCTTGACGACATTGTCGATCTTGACCTCTGCCAATGTCCTGTTCCCTTATTGCGGCAATGCGATCTGCATCTTCACGTCGGCCGGCGGCGCGGATGCGGCGATTTCGAAGGCGCGGACGCTGTCCTCGAAATCAAAGGTTCTGGTGATGAGCGGTTTTACGTCGATGGCGCCAGAGGCCAGCATCGCCACGCAGCGCGGAAAGGCATGGGCGTAGCGGAAGATGTTCTCGACCCGCGCCTCGCGCACCATGGCAGCGCCTGCGTCATACAGGATGGGATCGGGCTGACCGCCGATCATCACCACGCAGCCGCCGGGGGCCAAGGGCTCGAACACGCCCGCCGCCGCCTTGGGCGAGCCTGTCGCCTCGAACACGATGTCGGCGCCCCAGCCTTCGGTCTCGGCGTGCACCTGTTCGGCAAGCCGGCCCGGCTGTGCCGGAACCGGCACGATGGCGCGGCTGAGCGAGGCGGCGATCTCCAGCTTCTTTTCGGAAAGGTCGGTCACATAGACCCGCGCGCAGCCTGCGGCCAGCGCCGCCAGCGCCGTGACCAGCCCGATGGGCCCCGCCCCCAGCACCACGGCGATGTCGCCCGGACGCACCCGCGCCTTGGTCGCGGCATGCACCCCCACGGCCAGCGGTTCGACCATTGCGGCTTCGGCAAAGCTGACAGTGTCGGGCAGCTTGAAGGTGAAGGCGGCGGGATGCACGCAGGTCGGGCGCAGCACGCCATGCACCGGCGGCGTCGCCCAGAAGCGCACGGCGGGATCGACGTTGTAAAGACCAAGCCGGGTCGCCCGGGAATTGGGGTCGGGGATGCCCGGTTCCATGCAGACGCGGTCGCCCACGGCCAGATCCTGCACCTCTGCCCCGGTTTCGATCACCGTGCCGGAGGCTTCGTGGCCAAGGATCATCGGCGCCTTCACCTCGAACTGGCCGATCTTGCCATGGGTGTAATAATGCACGTCCGATCCGCAGATGCCCACGGTGTGCAGCTTGATCCGCACGTCGCGCGGACCCAGCACCGCCTCGGTGCGGTCGATTTCGGGGAAGTCGCGCAGCGACAGCTCGTCTTTGCGTTCGAGAACGAGAGACCTCATGGGTTAGCCTTTCGTGATGATAAGGACGGCCACCGCAAGGGCAATGGCGTTGGAAATCCAGATGGAGGGGCCAAAGGGTTCGATGAAGCGGAACCAGACCAGCGACAGGGCCACCCAGATCACCACGGAAATGAACAGCCGGTCAAACCAGTTGGTCTGGATCGGCAGGAAGCCGGTCTCCTCCTCCTCGGGGGGTGGCGGCTCGTTGTCGCGCAGATCCAACTTTTCGTCCATGTCGGGGGGAATGGTCATGATCTTATCCCTTCACGGCGCCAAAGGTCAGGCCCGCCACGATATGTTTCTGCACCAGACCGAAGACAATCAGCGCGGGGATCAGGGTAAAGACCGAAATCGCCGCCATGATCCCCCATTCGGTGCCGGTGGTGGTGACATATTCCGACAGGCCGGTGGTCAGGGTGCGGGCGTTGAAATTGGTCAGGGTCGCGGCCAGAAGGTATTCGTTCCACGCAAAGACCCAAGTCAGGATCAGCGTGACCGCAAGGCCGGGCCGGGCCAGCGGCAGCACCACTTCGGTAATCACCTTCCACGGGCTTGCGCCGTCGACATAGGCGGCCTCGTCCAGCTCCTTTGGGATGCCGTCCACGGTGGGGCGCAGCGTCCAGATGGCGAAGGGCAGGTTGAAGGTGCAGTAGACAAGGATCATGCCGATCCGCGTGTCCAGCAGGCTGAAATCGCCGATGCGGTAGACCTGCGTCATCAGCAGGAACAGCGGCAGCAGGAACACCGCCGGGGGTGCCATGCGGTTGGTGATGGTCCAGAAAAAGATGCTTTCCTTGCCGCCCATGTCGAAGCGCGACAGCGCGTAGCAGGCGAAAAAGCCCAGCACCGTGCACAGCACCGCATTGCCGGTGGAGATCACCAGCGAATTGACCATATAGCCGCGCAGGGTGCGGTCGTTCAGCACGTCGATGTAGTTCTGCCAGTAGAAGCTCTTGATCAGGATGTCAGGGGTCGAGAACAGGTCGACCGCCGGTTTCACCGAGATCACGAACAGCCAGTAGATCGGGAACAGCGTCAGAAAGCTGACCACGATCCAGAACAGCGAGTAGAGCCATGGGCGGTTCTTGCGCATCGTCTCAGGCTTTCTTGTTGCGGGGCGCGATCAGGCCGACATACAGCAGCCAGCACGCCACGATGGTGAGGTAGAGGACGACAACCGAGATGGCCGAGCCATAGCCGTAATTCGTCCGCGGAAAGACCTCCTTGAAGATGTGCACGCCGACATAGCGGGTCGCGGATCCGGGGCCGCCGCCGGTCAGCATCAGCACCTCGTCAACCGTGCGCAGCGCGTCCATCAGCCGGATGAAGACGGTGGCGAGGATGGCCGGGCGGATCATCGGCAGCGTGATGTGCCAGAAGATCTGCCGCTTGTTGGCGCCGTCGATCTGCGCCTGTTCGAACGGGTCGGGCGGCAGCGACACCAGTGCCGCGATCAGCGTCAGCGTCACCAGCGGCGTCCAGTGCCAGATGTCCATGATGACGGTGGTCACGAAGGCGGCGATGGCGCTTTGCCCGATGTTGAGATCATAGCCGAACCAGTTGTCGAGCAGGTTGGGCAGAATCCCGATGGAGGGCGTGGTCATCAGCTTCCAGATCGAGCCCACGATGATCGGCGCCATGATCAGCGGCAGCGTGTGGATGGTGCGGAAGATCGCCTTGCCGGGGAAGTCCTTCATGAAGGCCTGCGCCAGCATATAGCCGAGGATCAGTTCGGAGATCACCGCGAAAAAGACGAAGGCTGCCGTCACCCCGAGCGAGGCCAGAAACTGCGCGTCGAAGACCACGCGGCGGTAATTCTCGGCCCAGTTGAACACCATGTCCGGATTGACCGCGAACGGGTTCCACTGGTGGAACGAGACATAGAGCACGTAGATGAAGGGGAGCACGCCGAAGAAGAACAGCACCAGCAGCGTCGGTGCAAGCAGCAGCCATCCCAGTTTGGTGGAATGCATCGGATGGTCCTTGTGTGGCAAAGGGGTGCGGCGGTCCTGTGTCCCGGCGCCCGGATGCGGCGGGGAAACGCGGGCCGCCCGAAGGCGGCCCGGCTGCGGCATGCCCCTGCGGGCGTGACGCTTACTGACGATATCCGAGGTCGGTCAGTTCCTGCTCGGCCTTTTCGGCCATCTGGTCGAGCCCGGCATCGGGGTCGATGCTGCCGGTCAGGATCTCGTAGAAGATCGGGGCGACCGCCTCGCGCAGCTGCGCATGGAAGGGATAGGCGGGCGCACCGGCGAACAGACGGCCCTGATCCTTGAGCATGTCGTAATAGCCGCCCAGTTCGGTGTTCATGTCCTGAACCCCGGCATCGTCATAGGTGGCGGTATGGGTGATGCGCGGAGCCGCGACTGCCCAGCCGGGCTGCACCGATTCCTGCCCGATATACTGCAGGAACAGCAGGGCGGCGTCGCGGTTCTTGGACGTGACCGGCAGGCCGAAGGCGCCGCCGTCGTAATAGCCGATATAGCCTTCGCCGGACTCGGCGGCCTCCATCACGCCATCCTGCAGCGGCGGCAGTGCCACACCGACATTGCCCACCACGCGCGATTTGGTGTCATCCGAGGCGATCCACGCGGCGTTTTCGCCATAGACCAGCCCCTGAGCGGCGCGCCCGGCGGCGAAGGTGGTCGCCACCTCGGTCCATGTGGACTGCACCGATTCCGGCGGCGCGATGTCGCGCATGTGCAGCCACCATCTCAGCGCGGCCTTCGCCGCGTCGGAATTCATCGCCCCGCCGTTTTCCACGGTGGCGGCATAGTTGTTGTCGGGATCGATCCCCCAGCCATAGACGCCGAAGGTCGGGGCGACGGATTCCACATATTCATACCACGAAGCCGGATGGCCGGTATGGGCCTGCGCCGTGGTGCCCCACAGATCCATGTCATGATCCTCGCCCCACTGGGTGAAGAACTCGGCAATCGCCTGATAGTCCTCATGGGTGGTGGCGGGGGCAAGATCCTTGCCGGTCTTTTCCTTGTAGGCCGCCTGAACCTCGGGATCGCTGAACAGATCCGTGCGATAGAGGTAGATCTTGATGAAGGCTTCCATCGGGATCCCGTAAAGATCCCCGTCATCGCCGCGGAAATAATCGGCGAAGGTGGTGAAATCGGCCTCGTCGAAAGACGGCGCCTTCAGGTCCGGATTTTCCTCCAGCGCCTGCGTCACGTTCACCAGAAAATCGCGGGCCAGATAGGCGTAAACGATGTCCTGCTCGATATAGACCATGTCATAGATGCCGGTCCCGGCCTCCATGTCCTTGATGGCCTTGTCATACATCTGGTCCCACGAGGTGGTTTCGATCTCGACCCGGATGCCGGTCTTTTCCTCGAATTCGGGGGCCAGCACGTCGCTGATGTAATTGGATGGCGGCGTGGCCTCGGTCACCCCGCGCAGGGTCACCCCTTGGAACTGTTCTCCGGCCTTGGCCCAGAATTCATCATCCTGCGCAAAGGCGCTTCCGGCCGCAACGGATAGGGCAAGCGCCGACACGCCCAGCCTGACTGCAAAGCTCATGGTTATCCTCCCTAAGAAATTCGGTTTGGCGCCGCCCTCCGCAGCAGCTGCGGCTCCTCTCCGCGATGCCTCTCCCGACGTCACCAATACAAATGTATGGGCTTCCATTCAAGTGAAATATTCATATGTAAATCATACGAGACAGATGTATTGTCTGGTGATGCCGTCAGGGATGCTGCTAGTCTGGACGCCGCTCGAATGATGGGAAGTCGGAATGCTCAAGGAAAAAGAGGACGAGGCGTTCTCGTTCGTCAGCGAAGTCTGCTGGCATTATTACATCAACGGCATGACTCAGGCCGAGATCGGCACGGCGCTTGGCGTCACGCGGCTGCGCGTCAATCAGGCGATCCAGAAGGCCAAGGCGCTGGGGATCGTGAAGGTGCAGATCGAATCCCCCTTCCTGCCCCGGGTCGAACAGCAGAACGACCTGCGCGCGGCGCTGGGGCTGGATCAGGTGCTGATCGCGCCCGCCAACCGCGACCAGTATGATTTCCACACGCCCGTCGGCGCGGCGCTGGCCTCTTTCCTGTCGCGGCATCTGGAAACGGCGGGCTGGCAGAAGATCGGCGTATCCTGGGGCATGACGCTGCAGCGCGCGATCACCCACATGGCGCGGCAGAATTTTCCGGATCTTGAGATCATCTCGATGATCGGCGGCACCACCAAGGGCGCGATCTTCAACTCCTTCGGCATCGCCTCGGGGTTTGCCGAACGGCTGGGGGCCAGCTATTCGCTGCTGGCGGCGCCCATCTTCCTGTCCGAAGGCATCGACCGCGAGGCGTTTCTGGGGCAGGAAATCTTCCGCGAACATCTGGCCAAGTTCGAACAGCTTGACGCGGCGATCCTGACCGCCAGCGACATTTCGGCCCGCTCCTATCTCGTGTCCTCGGGCCTGCCTTCGACGGATCATGCCGAACGCCTGCTGCAGCTTGGGGCGATCGGCGATGTGGTGGGGCGGTTTCTGGACGCCGAAGGCCACAGCGTCACCAACGATCTGGACGCGCGCACCATCGGCATCACGCTCGACACGCTGGCGGCGATTCCCGAAAAGATCCTCGTGGCTGCCGGTCCGCACAAGGTCAACGTGATCCGCGCCGCCGCGCGGCACGGGCTGGTGACCATGCTGATCACCGATGACGTGACCGCCGATCTGCTGCTGGCCACCGCCTGAACCCGCGCAAATCCCCGTCCTGCAAGGGCTCTGACCTGTGCCCCGGGTCAGAGGGGGCGCACCTGAGCCCGTGCCTTCCAAAAACCTGCCGCGCGTAAAGAAATCATTTGTAAGTCCTGCGATGCACTTGTAATCTCCGTTGTGTTCGGGGTGTCTCTGCCTGCCCCGACCCTGCCCCCGTGGGCAGATCCCCGGTTGGGAGGCCGGGGCCGCAGATGGAGCCACAAGGGAGGAGCTGCATGGGACAGCTGGGGATTCACTCGTTCGTCTGGACGGGTGGCCAGACGCAGGACGATCTGGAACGCGCGCTGGAAAAGACGGCGGAACATGGCTACCGCGCCATCGAATTTGCCTATCTGCGGCCCGAACTCTTTGACCTTGACCGGCTGGCGCAGCGGGCGCAGGCGCTGGATGTCGCCATCGGCGTGACCATGGGCCTGCCCGCCGACAAGGACGTCTCAAGCGAGGATCCGGACCGGGTCGCGGCGGGCAAGGCGATGCTGCGCGACGCGGTTCAGGCGGTGCGCGACATCGGCGGCACCAAGCTGGGCGGCATCCTGTTTTCCGCCCACATGAAATATGACCGCCATCCCACCGAAACCGGCTGGAAGAACAGCGTCGAGGCCATCGCCGAAACCGCAGAGATCGCCAAGGCCGCAGGCGTCGATCTGGTGCTGGAAATCGTCAACCGCTTCGAAAGCAACCTGCTCAACACCACGGCGCAGGGGCTGGCCTTTCTTGACGCCACCGGCTCCGATCATGCGCGGCTGCATCTTGATACCTTCCACATGAACATCGAAGAGGCGAACCCCGCCGCGGCGATCCGGCTTGCGGGGGACAGGATCGGCTATTTCCATATCGGGGAAAGCAACCGCGGCTATCTGGGCTGCGGCACCATCGATTTTCCGCTGATCTTCGACGCGCTGCTGGAGATCGACTACCAGCGCGACATCGTGTTCGAGAGCTTTTCCAGCGCCGTGGTGGATGGCGCCCTGTCGCGCGCCTGCGCGATCTGGCGCGACACATGGACGGACAGCGATCCGCTGGCGGCCCATGCCAAGGGCTTCATCGAACGCGGCCTTGACGAGGCACGCCGCCGCCGCGCCACCACCGCGCAGGCCTGACATGAGCTTCCCTGCCCCGGACAGCCTTGGCCCCACGCTCTGCGTCGGGGAGATCCTTGTGGAGATCGTCGCCACCACGCCGGGCTGCGGCTTTCGCGCGCCGCAGCCGCTGATCGGCCCCTATCCCAGCGGCGCCCCGGCCATCTTCATGTCGCAATGCGGCAGGCTGGGCGGGGCTGCGGCGCTGGTCGGCTGCGTCGGCGATGACGATTTTGGCCAGCTCAATCTGGACCGGCTGCGGCAGGACGGGGTCGAAACCGGCGCCATCGGCATTGATCCGGACTATCCCACCGGCAGCGCCTTCGTGCGCTACCGACCTGACGGGCAGCGGGATTTTGTGTTCAACCTTGCCAAATCCGCCGCCGCGCGCTTCGGCTGGACCGCCGGAACCGAGGCGCTGTGCGACCGTGCCGGGCATCTGCATGTGATGGGCACAGCACTGGCCATGGCAAGCGCGTGGGAGGTGACCGACCGCGCCCTGCCCCGGATCAAGGCGCGGGGTGGCAGCGTGTCCTTTGATCCCAACCTGCGCAAGGAACTGCTGCGCGATCCCGACATCCTGCCGCGTTTCGCGCGCATGGTCGCGGAGTGTGATCTGCTGCTGCCCTCGGGCGCCGAACTGCAGCAGGCCGCAGGGGTGGAGGATGCCGAGGCGGCAATTGCGGCCCTGCTGCAGGGCGGCGTGGCCGAAATCGCGCTCAAGCAGGGCGAGGCGGGCGCCACCGTCTACCGCCGCGACGCGCCCCCGGCCCATTCCCGGGCCTTCGCGGTGGAAGAGATCGACCCCACCGGCGCGGGCGACTGTTTCGGCGGGGCCTATGTGACCTGCCGCAGGCTGGGCCTGCCGGTGGCCGAGGCGCTGACCTATGCCTGCGCCGCCGGGGCGCGCAACGTCACCCGGCGCGGCCCGATGGAAGGGGCGGGCACGCGCGCCGATCTGGATGCGTTCATCGCCGCCACGGGGTATCGCGCATGACCGCGCTGGCGCTGACCGATCTGGCGCGGCTGCGCGGCCAGCGCGGCCTGACCTCGGTCTGTTCCGCCCATCCGCTGGTGCTGCGCGCGGCGCTGCGGCTGGGGCGCGCCACCGGCGAGACCGTGCTGATCGAGGCGACCTGCAATCAGGTGAACCATCAGGGCGGCTATACCGGCATGACGCCGCACGATTTTGCCGGGCTGGTGCGGCGGCTGGCGGCAGAGGAGGCGCTGCCAGCGGAGCGTCTGCTGCTGGGGGGCGACCATCTTGGCCCCAATCCGTGGCGCGACCGCCCCGCCGCAGAGGCGATGGAGGAGGCGGAGGCGATGGTCGCTGCCTATGTGGCGGCGGGCTTCGGCAAGATCCATCTGGATGCGTCCATGGGCTGCGCGGGCGAACCCGACGCGCTGGATGACGAGACGACGGCGGCGCGCGCCGCGCGCCTTGCCGCCGCCGCCGAACGCAGCGCTGCCGCCGCAGGCCTGCCCGCCCCGCATTACGTGCTGGGCACCGAGGTGCCGCCCCCCGGCGGGGCCGATCACCTGCTCGACCGGGTCGACCCCACCGCCCCCGAGGCGGCACAACGCAGCATCGCGGTGCATCGCCGGGTCTTTGCCGAGGCGGGGCTGCAGGCGGCGTTCGACCGCGCCATAGCGCTGGTCGTCCAGCCCGGCGTGGAATTCGGCAACCGCAACGTCATCCGCTATGCGCCCGACCGCGCAGAGGCGCTGAACGCGGTGCTGCGCGCCGAGCCGCAATTCGTCTTTGAGGCGCATTCCACCGATTATCAGGGCCCCGAGGCGCTGGCAGCGCTGGTGCGGGACGGCTACGCGCTGCTGAAGGTCGGGCCAGAGGTCACCTTTGCGCTGCGCGAGGCGCTTTACGCGCTGGATCTGATCGCCTCGGATCTGCTGCCCGGCTATGGCGCCCGCCCGCTTCTGGCCGCGATGGAGGGGGCCATGCTGGCGGCGCCCGGTCCCTGGCAGCGCCATTACGGCACCGGGGCAGAGGCGCGCCTGCTGCGGCATTATTCGCTGTCCGACCGCATCCGCTATTACTGGCCCGCGCCACAGGCGCAGCACGCGGTGGACCGGCTGCTGGCCGCGCTGCGCGGCCAGCGCCTGCCGCTGCCGCTGCTGCGCCAGCACCTGCCCGCAGCCCAGGATCTGGCCGATGTGCCGCTGGATCCCGAAGCGCTGCTGATCGACCGCGTCATGGCGGCGCTGCGCCCCTATTCCGCCGCCTGCCTGCAGCGCGGCGCCCCCCTTCCGGCCTGAGGCCGGATCACCAGACGGAGGAAAATCCATGTCTCTCGACCAGTTCCGCCTCGACGGCAAGACGGCCCTGATCACCGGCGGCAACCGTGGCATCGGGCTTGCCATCGCGCGGCTTTTTGGCGAGGCGGGCGCCACCTGCCTGCTGACCAGCCGCAGCCAGACCCCCGGCCTTGCCGCGCTGCTGGAGGCGCATCCCGACCGCTACCGCTGGGTGCAGGAGGATGTCACCGACCCCGAGGCCGGTGCCCGTCTGGTCGCCGCCACCTGCGAGGCGTTTGGCAGGCTCGACGTGCTGGTGAACAATGCCGGTGTCGCCGCCAATGGCAATTTCCACGAATTCGACGACGCGCAGCTTGACTACATCATGGGCACCAACCTGATCGCGCCGTTCCGCATCGCCCGCGCCGCCGTGGCGCAGATGCTGGCGCAGGGCGGCGGCGGCACGGTGGTCAATGTCGGCTCCATCTCCGGCTATGTGGCCAACAAGCCGCAGCTGCAGGTCGCCTACAACTCCTCCAAGGCGGCGATCCACCAGATGACCAAGACCATGGCCTTTGAATATGCCGCGCGGGGCATCCGGGTGAATGCCATCGCACCGGGCTATGTGATTTCCGACATGACCAAGGGCGGCATCGCCAATCCGGACTGGAACCGCATCTGGACCGAGAACACGCCCATGGGCCGCTTCGCCGAACCCGAGGAAATGGCCACCTGCGCGCTGTTCCTCGCCGCTCCCGCCTCCAGCTACGTGACCGGGGCAATCCTCGTCGCGGATGGCGGCTACACCACGCATTGACCACACCACGCGGGGCCGGACCGGCCCGCCAGAGGGAGGACTGACATGACACAACTGGAAGGAAAGGTGGCCGCCGTCACCGGCGCGGCCTCGGGGATCGGGCTCGCCTCGGCGGAGGCGATGCATGCGGCGGGGGCGACCGTCGTGCTGGTCGACCGCGACGCCGCCGCGCTGGAGCGGATCACGACCCGGCTGGGCGCGCGCGCCATCGCGCAGGTGACCGATCTGCTGGACCCCGAAAGCTGCGATGCGATGGTGCCGCAGGTGCTGGAGAAGGCGGGGCATATCGACATCCTGCACTGCAACGCGGGCAGCTATATCGGTGGCGATCTGACCGAAACCACCGCCGCCGCGATCGACCGGATGCTGAACCTCAATGTCAACGCGGTGATGAAGAACGTGCACGCGGTCGTGCCGCACATGACCGACCGGGGCAGCGGCGACATCGTGGTGACCTGTTCCGTCGCGGGGCATTCCGCGATCCCGTGGGAGCCGGTCTATTCCGGGTCGAAATGGGCGATCACCTGTTTCGTGCAGACCATGCGCCGCCAGCTCTTCCGGCACGGGATCCGCGTCGGGCAGGTGTCGCCCGGTCCGGTGATCTCTGCCCTGCTGGCGGACTGGCCCGAAGAGAACCTGCGCAAGGCCAAGGAGAATGGCAGCCTGATCGAGCCCGAGGAGGTGGCAGAGGCGGTGATGTTCATGCTGACCCGCAAACGCACGGTGACGATCCGCGACGTGATCGTGCTGCCGACGAATTTCGACATCTAGGGGGCGGGCATGTCTGATCTTTCAGGGCTCACCGCCCTCATCACCGGGGCGGCGGGGGGCATTGGCACGGCAATGGCCGAAGGCTTCGCCCGCGCCGGCGCGCGTCTGGCGCTGGTGGATCTGCGCGACACCTCCGATCTGGCCGCAAGGCTGGGGCCGGAGCATCGCGCCTTCACGCTGGATCTGGAGGATCCGGAGGCGATCGCCTCGGTCTGTGCCGGGATCGGCGCGGAGATGGGCATCGACATTCTTGTCAACAATGCCGGGCATGGCGTGATCTTTGCCGCCGCAGATCCGCAGGTAGAGGTCTGGGACCGCACCATGCGCATCAACCTGCGCGCGCCATGGCTGCTGTCGGCGGCGGCGCTGCCCTATCTGCAGCGGTCGGGGCGCGGGCGGGTCATCAACATCTCGTCGCAGGCGGGGGTGGTGGCGCTGGACGAACATGCCGCCTATGGCGCCAGCAAGGCCGGGCTGAACCTGCTGACGCGGGTGCAGGCCTTTGAATGGGCGCGGCACGGGGTGACGGTGAACGCCATCGCCCCCACCGTGGTCGACACGCCCATGGCGGTGATCGGCTGGTCCGGCGAAAAGGGCGACAAGGCGCGCGCCGAAATCCCGGTGGGCCGTTTCGCCAAACCCCGAGAGATCGCGGCGGCGGCGCTCTATCTTGCTTCCGAAGACGCGGCCATGGTCACCGGCGAGACGCTGATGGTCGATGGCGGCTATACCATGCGCTAGGCCGCATCCGGGCCCGCGTCACGCGGGCTCGGCCCTCCGGGCCTCCAGATCGACCCGCTGTTCGGCGCTGTCGAACAGATGCAGCCGCGCGCGGTCGGCCCACAGATCCAGCGCATCCCCCGGGCGCCCGTCAAAGCCGCCATCGGTCTGCACCACCAGCCCGGTGCCGTCGGGCAGATCCACATGCAGGTTGCTGAGCCCGCCCAGCCGTTCGATCAGCCGCAGCGTGCCGGACCACGCGAGCCCGCCGGGACGGGCGGGCCCCAGCGCGATATGTTCGGGGCGCAGGCCCAGCACCATGCCCTCGGCGGCCTGCATCCCCGGCAGCACCGCGCCGCCCGGCAGCCGCAGCGCGCCGGATCCTGCCTGCAGCGGCAGGAAATTCATCTTCGGCGCACCGATGAAGCCCGCAACGAACATGTTGGCGGGGCGGTTGTACAGATCCATGGGCGCGCCCACCTGTTCGATCCGCCCGTCGCGCAGCACCACGATCTTGTCGGCCATGGTCATGGCCTCGGTCTGGTCATGGGTGACGTAGATCATCGTCGCCTGCAGCCGCTGGTGCAGGCGCATCAGTTCCAGCCGCATGTTCACGCGCAGCGCCGCATCAAGGTTGGACAGCGGCTCGTCAAACAGGAAGATTTTCGGATTGCGCACGATGGCGCGCCCGATGGCGACCCGCTGGCGCTGACCGCCCGACAGTTCGCGCGGGCGGCGGGACAGCAGATGGCCCAGTTCCAGCACCTCGGCGGCCTCCCGCACCATGCGGGCGCGGTCCTCCTTGGGCAGTTTCGCCACCCGCAGGGCAAAGCCCATGTTCTCTTCGACCGTCATGTGCGGATAGAGCGCGTAGCTCTGGAACACCATCGCCAGCCCGCGATCCATGGGTTCGCTGTCATTCTCTCGCTGCCCGTCGATGAGCAGATCGCCCGAGCTGATCGGCTCCAGCCCAGCGATCATCCGCAGCAGGGTGGATTTGCCGCAGCCCGACGGGCCGACAAACACCACGAATTCGCGGTCCCTGACGGTCAGGTCGACGCCCTTGATCACCTCCAGCCCGCCAAAGCTCTTGCGCAGGCCCTTCAGCTCCAGATCAGCCATGTGTTCTCTCCCTCCCGCTGTCCGGCGCAGCCTGCCGGACGATATGCGCCATGCCCACCAGCCCCGCCGCATCCCCCAGCGCCGCGCGCAGCAGGGGCGTGTCGCGGTAATCGGGCATGGCGGACTGCGCGATTTCCGCGCGGATCCGGGGCGCGAGCAGGTCAAAGCCATTGGCCAGCCCGCCGCCCATCACCAGCACGTCTGGCGCGTAAAGATGCAGCAGATTGGCAAAGCCCCGGCCCAGCCAGCGCGCATGTCCCGCCACCAGACGCAGCGCCAGCCGGTCGCCGCCGCGCGCCGCCTCGATCACGTCGCGCCCGGTGGGGGGCGCCGCACTGTCGGGCGCGCCGCGCCGCTGCTCTGCCGCGCGCCGCCCCAGTGCCGAGCCGGAGGCCAGCGCCTCGAAACAGCCGCGCGCCCCGCAGGCGCATTCGGGGCTGTGTTCGGCAATCTTCATATGGCCGATCTCTCCGGCCAGACCGCCGCGCCCGCGCAGAATATGGCCATCGACGATCACGCCGCCGCCAATGCCGGTGGAGACGGTGATGAACACCAGCGACCGTGCCCCCTGCCCCGCTCCGAACAGCTGTTCACCTAACGCTGCGGCATTGGCGTCATTCTCCAGCAGCACGGGCAGGCCCAGCCGGTCCCCCAGCAGCGCCGAGGCAGGCACGTTGCGCCAGCCCTGCAGCGTTGGCGGCGCCAGCATCACGCCGCGCGCGGCATCCAGCGGGCCGGGCGCGCAGAGCCCCGCCGCGCGCGGCGCCGGTCCCTGCGCCAGACAGGCGGCGGCCAGAGTGCAGAGCCCGTCCAGCACCGCGCCGACCCCCTCCCGCGCCGGGGTTGCGCCCTCGGCCATGGCCAGCACGGATCCGTCCCCGGCCACCAGCGCCGCACGCATCCGCGTGCCGCCAAGGTCAAAGGACAGGACGGGCGCGGCGGTCATGCCTGCTGCGCCCCGAGCCCGCGCAGCCAGCCGAAACGCGCGGCAAGGTCGTCCGCGCCAAAGGCGAGCGAGCCCATCACCACGGTGTCGGCCCCCGCCGCGCGCAGATCCGGCACGGTGGTGTCGCGGATGCCGCCATCGGCGGCCACCCGCACCCGCCCCAGCCCCTGCGCCGCCAGTGTCTGCCGCAGCGCCCGGATCCGGGGCACGGCCTCGGGATCAAGCCCCGCGCCCTTGATGCCGATGCGCGTGCCCATCAGCGTCACCATGGCCACGCGGGGCAGGAACGGATCCAGCGCCGCCAGCGGCTGGTCCAGCGTCAGGGCCACGCCCGCCGCCGTGCCGCGCGCCGCCAGCAGCTCCAGCGCGGCCAGCCCCTCGGCCCCGGTTTCGGCATGGACGGTGACCAGATCGGCGCCCGCCTCGGCGAACTGGCGGGCCTGATCCACCACGATGTCGCCCCGCGTCATCAGATGCACATGCACCGGCGCCTGCGCCACGTCGGCGATGCGGGCGACGAGATCGGGAAAGAACAGGAACCCGGGGGTGAAGCGGGCATCGGCCACGTCGACATGCAGGATGTCGCCATAAGGCGCGATGCGGGCCATATCCCGTTCAAGGTTCAGCAGATCGGCGGACCAGAGCGAGATCTCGGCCAGAAGCCGGGTCCGGGGAAGCGTGTCGAGAAACAGGGTCATGACCGTCCTTCAGTCAAGTTGGGCAAGGAACTGCGCGATGGCGCGGGCGGCGGCCTGCCGGTGCGCCTGTGGATCGGCGGCCTTGTCGGGCAGGGGCACCAGCGTCGCGCGCGGCAGGCGGCGGGCCAGATCCTCGGCCAGCGCGGCGGGGTGGATCAGGTCGCGCGGCGCGGACAGCACGAGGGCGGGCAGGTCCAGCGCCGCAATCTGCGCCCCGGTCAGGCCGGGATCATCCGCCGCCAGCGCGGCCAGCACCGGGGCAAATTCCGCAGCATCGGGCCGGGTGAAATAGCCGCGCAGCGAGGCGAGATTGTCCGGAGAGGCGGCCATGTCGCGGGCAAGGCTGCTGTCCTCGAACCGCTGCCCGGCAAGCAGAAGCCGCGCCGCCTCGGCCACGGGCGCCATGTTCGCCGCCACGGGGCCCACGCCCCATGCCGGACGCAGCAGGATCAGCCCGCGCACCCGCCCCGGACCCGCCACCGCCAGCCGCAGCGCCAGCGCCGCGCCCATCGACACGCCACCCAGCACCAGCGGCGCCCGCGCCTCGCGCGCCAGCAGCGCCTCAAGATCGGCGGCGAACTGCGCGAAGCTCCAGCCGCCTAGGCCCTTGGGCGAGCCGCCATGGCCGCGGCAGTCCAGCGTCAGCCGGGTGACGGGCAGGCTGTCGGGCCAGAGCGCCGCCACCTGCGCCGCATCGCCGCCCAGCCCGTGCTGGACCAGCGCCAGCGGGCCGGATCCGGCGCGGTGCACGGCCAGCGGCAGGCCATCGCGGCAAAGCGGCGCGGTCATGCCAGCCACGCGGTGAGGCGCCGCGCGGTCTGCGCCACCTCGGCCTTGGCGATGCCATGGGTGACCAGCGCGCCGTCATAGCCTGCCGCCGCAAGGCGCCGCACAAAATCCGGAAAATCCACCGCACCATCGCCGGGCGGCACCACGCGGCCCTCGGGCGTGCGGTCCTTGGCATGGGCAAGACCCAGCAACGGCGCGGCCTCGTCCACCGCGCGGGCCACGATCTCGCGCACCTCGGCGGGGGAGCCGTGGTCAAAAAGATTGGCGGGATCAAGGATGAGGCGCAGCCGGTCGGTGCCCAGTTCCTGCGCGAGCCGCAGCGCGTCTCCGACGCTGCGGACCACATTCGCCTGCTCCGGCTCGATGCCCAGCACCACGCCCGCGCCTTCGGCCATCTCGGCCAGCTCAGCCATGGCGGCGCGCATGTCGGCCCATGCCTCGGGGGTGGCGTTGTCGGGATGGGGCGCCCATTGATCGGCGGCGTTGCGGCTGCCGGTGCAGAGCGTCACCATCGGAATGCCCGCCGCCGCCGCGCAGCCGATCACCCCGCGCAGCCGGGTCACGCCGGACTGGCGGATGGCCGGATCGGGATGGGCCAGATTGCAGGTGCCCGAGAGCGCGGGCAGCGCCACGGCACAGGCCGTGGCCGCCGCACGGAGGGAGCCTGACACGCCCTCGGGCACCACCTCGGGCACCGGGTCCAGCCCGGCGCAGGCGAGGTTGAACTGCGCGGCGGCAAAGCCTGCCGCGCGCACCTGCATCAGCACGGTGTGCGGATCGTGTCCGGCAAAGGTCTTGGCAAAGATCCCCGCCTGCATCACACCGCCCCCGTCACATCGGCCAGCGCCACCCGTGCGCCGCCCTGCCGGACGGAACTGGCAATGGCCACCATGGCGCGGATCGAGGCGATGCCGTCTTCGACGCCTGCGCCGCGCATCGGCGCGCCCTGCAGGATGGTGTCGGCAAAGCCTTCAAGCTGGCGGCGGAAGAAATGCCCGTCGGCGGCCAGCGGCATGCGGGTGGTGGCGTCTTTCTCGTGAAAGATCTGCACTTCGGACGACCGGAAATACCACGGGTTGAAGGTCTTGGCGAGGATGGAGCCATGTTCGCCATACATCTGGAAGCCCTCGTGCCAGTCCATGCGCACCGCCACCGTCAGGTCAAGATGCCCCAGCGCGCCATTGGCGAATTCCGTCTCGACGAACCAGCACCACATCCCCGCCCGCTCCAGCAGGCGCGCGGTGACGGCGGTGATCTCGCCACACATGAACCGCGCCGTGTCCACCAGATGCGACCCATGGGCCAGCATGTAATACTGCCGCTTGTCGGCCTTGGGATCGCCCGCAGGCCTGCGCGCCTGCGCCGACAGGATCGGTTTGGGCTGCACGGCATCGGTGTTGGTGTAGCGGTGGGTGCTGTCGCAATACCATGCCTTCAGGGCGATGATCTGGCCCATCTCGTCGCGCACGAAATCGCGCGCCGTCTCCAGCGCGGGATCAAAGCGTTTCATGTGGCCCACCTGCAGGATCCGGCCACTGGCCCGCACGGCGGCAGCCAGCGCCTCGCCCTCTTCCACGGTCACGCCGATGGGCTTTTCGCAGAGCACATGTTTGCCCGCCTCCAGCGCGCGCAGGGCTGCGGGCACGTGAAACGCGTCAGAGGTGGCGATGATCACCGCATCCAGCGCGGGATCGGCCAGCATCTCGTCATAGTCGGCAAAGGTATGGCCGGGCTGGTAGGTGGCGCGCATCCGCTCCAGCAGGTCGGGGGCGGCATCGCAGATCGCGTGCAGGCGGGCATTGCGCGCCTTCACGCAGGATTCGAAATGCGCGAACTGCGCGATGGGGCCGCAGCCAAGGATCCCGACATGAAGCTCGGTCATCACAGGCCCTCCGCCGCCAGCATCTGTCGCAGCACGCGGTGATTGGTGGCCACCGCCGCGGCGGGATCGCGGCCCGCCGTATCGGATTCCTCCTCCAGCACCAGCCAGCCGGTGAAGTGGGGCGCGCGGGCGGCAAGCCGCGCCACCTCGGCCACGTTGACGACCCCCTGCCCCAGCATCGCCCAATCGCCTGCGGCATCCACGTCCTTGAGGTGCACGTAGCGGATGCGGTCGCGCCAGCGGGTCATTGCCGCCGCCACGCTCTGGCCGCCGCGCAGGATATGGCCGGTATCGGGCACCCAGCCGACCCGCGGATCCATCCTGTCAAACAGCGCGGCGTAATCGGCCTCGTCAAAGATCAGCGTGTCATGGTGCGAACTCGGATGCACCGCCAGCGCCACGCCTTCTGCCGCGGCCGCCTCGAAACAGGCGTCATAGACCTGCGCCGCGATGTCATGCTTTGCCGCGCGCGGGCCGGGGGACATCACCGTGGCCGATCCCATCGAGATCAGCGCGCCGGGAAAGCGCGCCACGAAGCGCGCCGTCTCGCGCATCCGCGCCACATCCGCCGCGACCTGCGACGCCTCGCAATAGCCGCTGGCGGAGGCTGTGGCATAGGCGACCAGCGTCAGCCCGGCGCGGTCCAAGGCGGCGGCAAATCCGGCGGGATCGTCGATATAGTGCCCGATCATCTTGTCGGTGATCTCGATCCCCGTATAGCCCGCCGCCGCAATCGCCGCGAGCAGGTCATCCGGCCCGCCGGTCCAGCCCGCCCCGAGCATTTCCCATGTGAAGGTCTGGCAGCCCAGTCTGAAGTCTTGTCCCATGATCATTCCTTGATCCCGCCTTGGGTCAGCCCTTCGATGATGTGCCGCTGGAAGATCAGCACAAGCAGGATGAGCGGCGCGGTCACAACGGCGGAGGCCGCCGCGATGTCGCCCCAAGGCACGAAGTAAAGATTGGTGAAATTCGCGATCCCGACCGGGATCGTCTGGTGGTCGATGTTCGAGGTGAAGGCGAGCGCGAACAGGAATTCGTTCCACGCGGTGATGAAGGCAAGCAGCCCGGTGGTCACAAGGCAGGGCAGCGACATGGGCAGAATGATGAACCAGCAGGTGCCAAGCGCGCCCAGCCCGTCCATCCGCGCCGCCTCGTCGATCTCGCGCGGCAGGGTCTCGAAATAGCCATACATCACCCATGTGACCAGCGGCAGCACCAGCGCGAGGTAGACCAGCACAAGGGCGGTATAGGTGTCGAGAAGCTGCAGCGTGGAGGCAAGAATATAAAGCGGCCCGACAAGGGTGATCTGCGGAAACATCGACACCGACAGGATCACCAGCAGCAGCCCGTAGCGCCCGCGGATGTTGAGCCGCGACAGCGAAAATACCGCCAGCGAACCGAAAGCAAGGCAGAGCGCGGTGGTGGACAGCGACACGATCAGCGAATTCAGCACATAGCGGTGCAGCTGCTTTTCGAAGAAGACGTTGTAATAATGCTCCCATGTGAAGGGATCGGGGATCAGGGTCGGCGTGCCCGAGGTCAGCGCCTTGTCCAGCTGGAACGAGGTCGCGAACTGCCACACGAAGGGCGAGGCGGACCAGAGCAGGATCATGAGCGCCGCCAGATACAGCCCGGCGCGGCGCAGCAGGGCGGAGGGGGAGGTCAGGGTCATGTCACCCTCCGGATCGTGCGCACCAGCCACAGGCACAGGATGCCCGCAAGCACCGCCTCGGTGAGGAACATCGCGGTGGACACGGTGGAGCCATAGCCGAATTCCAGCGTGGAAAAGAGCTCCTTATAGGCCAGCGTCGACAGCGTCTCGGTGCTGTCGGCGGGGCCGCCGCCGATCAGCACATAGACCAGATCGAACACCCGGAACGCGTCCAGCGCCCGGAACAGCCCCGCGATCAGCAGCGTCGGCATCAGCAGCGGCAGGCGGATCGACCAGAACACCGTCCAGGGCCGCGCCCCGTCCATGCGCGCCGCCTCGGTCAGGGATTTCGGGATGGTCTGCAGCCCGGTCAGCAGCAGCAGCGCCATGAAGGGCGCGGTTTTCCAGACATCGGCGATGATCAGCGTGGTCAGCGCGGTGTCGGGATCGCCATACCAGTTCACCTTGGCGTCGATCAGGCCAAGCTGCAGCAGGATCCAGTTCACCACGCCGTTCTGCCCGTCAAAGAGCCAGCCGAACATCTTGGAGGTGACCACCGTCGGCATCGCCCATGGCACCAGCATCGCCGCGCGCACAAGACCCCGGCAGGGAAAGCGTTCATACAGCACCAGCGCCATGCCAAGCCCGATCAGCGTTTCCAGAACCGTGGAGGCGAAGGTGAACCAGACCGTGTGGCCCCATGCGTTCCAGAAGCGGCTGTCGGACAGAAGCCCCGCGTAATTGTCGAACCCGACAAAATCCGACTGCCGTGTGATGAGCGAGGTGTTGGTGAAGGACAGCCGCAGGCCTTCGAGGATCGGCCAGAAGGCGACCGCCCCGATGGCGACAAAGGTCGGCAGCAGCAGCAGCCACGGCCAGACCCAGCGCGGCAGGGCCGGGCCGGGGCGGGCAGACAGGTCTGCCCGCGCCACGGAAGATCGCGCCACGCCCACGGGATCAGCCGACAATCTTGTCCAGCTGGTCCGACAGCGCGGCCATTTCCCGCTCGACCTCGCCATTGACCAGAGCTTTGGACAGGCCCGACTGCAGCGCCAGCGTCACCTTGGCATATTCCGGCGTGACCGGGCGCGGCGTGGCGCCGGTGAAGACCGGGCGCAGCGTCGCCATGAAGGGCTGCTGTTCGTTCAGATCGGCGTCATCGAACAGCGCCGGGCGGCTTGGCCCAAGCCCGAAATTCAGCGCGATGCGCTTCTGCTGCTCGGGCGCCGACATCCACGACATGAATTCCCATGCCGCGTCACGCTCCTTGGTATTGGCGTTGAGCCCCAGCTGGTAACCGCCAAGGCAGGAGGCGCTTTTGCCGCCCGCAAAATGCGGCAGCGGCCCGGCGCCGACCTTGCCCACGATCTCGGAAACCGAGGGATCCTGCGCGATCGGCCAGACATAGGACCAGTTGCGCAGGAACATCGACCGCCCCGCCGTGAAGGGCTGGCGCGACGGCTCCTCGTCCCAGCTCAGCACGTCGGCAGGGCTGATCCGCGCGGTGTTGATGGAGTCGTAAAGGAACTGGATGGCCTCGATGGCGGCGGGCTCGCCGATGCGGGCGCTGCGCCCGTCTTCCGCAAGGATGCCGCCCTTGTTGGAGGCGATGGCCTCCACCGCGTCGCAGACCAGAACCTCCGCCTGCTTGCCCTGCCACAGGAAGCCGAATTCGGTATCGCCCGCCTCCATCGCGGCCTTGCCGATGCGCGCCATCTCGTCCCATGTGGCAGGCACCGTCTCGCCATACTGGTCCAGCAGATCCTTGCGGTAATACAGCATGCCGGTGTCCATGAACCACGGCAGCGCGGTCAGCTTGCCATCCCATGTGCAGGCGGCGAGCGTGCCTTCGAAATATTTCGAGGTCATGTCGGCATCGACGAATTCATCCAGCGGCAGCGCCCATCCGGCAGCGGCAAAACCCGCGATCCAGATCACATCCTGCGAAAACACGTCCGGCGTGCCGTTGCCCCGCGCCAGCTGCTGCACCAGCCCCTGATAGACCTCGGTCGAGGAACTGGGCGGCGGCAGCTCGATATAGCGGACCATCACCCGGTCCTGGCTTTCGTTGAAGCTGTCGACCAGATCGCCAAAACTCTCGCTGCCGAAGAACGAGGCGGTGGCAAAGCTGATCTCCTTGCGGCCTGCGGCGCGGGCCCGGCCCGGCAGACCCAAGGCTGCGGCCCCCAGACCGGCGGCGCCGGTCGACAGAAAGCTGCGGCGGTCAAATCTTGTCACATGGGCAGGCCCGGAACGGCCCCCCGACGGCGGGTTTGAAACTGTCATCTCACTCCTCCCAAAGCGATGGCCTCCCAACCATCGATTTACTCACGTTTCTAAATTTTTTGTCGCGCGTCAACAAATAAAAATCTACAAGACAAGAAGAGCGCCGCAGATGCGGCAGCAGGTTCTGGCCACGAGGGAGGAAATCTTGGGTCTGACAGAGCAAAAAGAGCTGCGCATCGGCGTGGTGGGCTGCGGCAACATCTCGGCCATCTACATGAAAAACGCGAGCCTGTTCCGGCGCCTGCGCATGGTCGCCTGTGCCGATCTGCGGCCAGAGGCGGCAACGCTGCGCGCCAAGGAATTCGGGCTGCGCGAGATGCCGATTGAGGCGATCTTTGACGCGCCCGACATCGACCTTATCCTTAACCTGTCGGTGCCCGCCGCGCATCACGAGGTGTCGATGCGCGCGATCCGGTCCGGCAAGCACGTCTTCACCGAAAAGCCGCTCTGCGCTTCGGCGGCAGAGGCGCGCGCGCTGCTTGATGCGGCGCGGGCGGCGGGGCTTGTGGTGGGGGCGGCGCCCGACACCTTCCTTGGCGCTTCCGGGCGCCGCGCGCGGCAGCTGATCGACAGCGGCGCGCTGGGGCAGGTGGTGACCGGCACCGCCTTCATGTTAGGGCGGGGCATGGAACACTGGCATCCGAACCCTGCCTTCTATTACCAGCCCGGCGCGGGGCCGGTGCTGGACATGGGTCCCTATTACCTGACAATGCTGACCTATCTTCTGGGTCCGGTGCGGGCGGTGACCGCCGTCACCTCCTTTGGCGCCAAGACCCGGACCATCACCGCGCCGGGGCCGCTGCAGCACAGCACGTTCGAGGCGGGCACCCCCACCACCGCGCTGTCGCTGCTGGAATTCCGCTCCGGCGCCATCCTCAGCTTCGGCGCCTCGTGGGATGTGTTCCGCCATTCCAGCGCGCCCATCGAACTGCATGGCACCGGCGGGTCGCTGCGCCTGCCCGATCCGGACAATTTCGGCGATGTGGTGGCGCTGTCGGAGCAAGGCGCGGACTGGGTCGCCCATGCCTCCGAAGGCACGCCCTTCGGCACCACCAACTACCCGGTGGAGGCGCCGGACCGCGCCAATTACCGCGCGCTGGGTCTGGCCGAGATGGCAGAGGCCATGGAAATGGGCCGCCCGCCACGCGCCAGTGGCGCGCTGGCCTTTCACGTGCTGGAAGTGCTGGAAAGCATCCTGCATTCGGGCGAGACGCGGAGCCGGGTCGAGATCACCTCCTGCCCGGACCAGCCCGCCCTGCTGGACGAGGCGGCGGCAGAGGGGCTGCTGCAATGAGCCGCCCGCCGCTCTCCCCCGGCGCGCGTGCCACGCTGGCCGCGCAGGCGCAGATGCCGGGCCCGCCCTTCGAGCAGATGTCCGCCCCCGAGGCCCGCGCCAGCTTTGACACAGGCTGGCCCGCGCTGCAGCTGCCGCCCGATCCGGCGCTGGCCGAAGGGCCGGTGCCGCTGCTGCTGGCCGACCGTCCCGCGCTCTGCTGGCGCGGCGCCGGGGCGCCCGCCACCGGCGCCCGCGCCCTTCTTTACCTGCATGGCGGCGGCTGGGTGGTGGGCAGCCCCGCCTCGCATGCCGCGATCTGCCAGCGGCTGGCGGCGGCCTGTGGCGCGGTGGTGATCTGCCCGGATTACCGTCTGGCGCCCGAACATCCCTTTCCGGCAGCGGCAGAGGATGCCATCGCCTGCCTTGCCGCGCTGCCGCAGGTGGCGGCAGAGCTTGGTCTTGCCCCCGACCGGATCATCGTGGCCGGGGACAGCGCGGGCGGCAATCTGGCGGCGGTGGCAGCCCTGGCCGCGGCCCGCGATCCCGCGCTGCCGCAGCCCCGGGCGCAGCTGCTGTTCTACCCCAACACCGATGCGGGCCAGACCCATCTCAGCTATCGCCGCTTTGCCGAAGGCTTCGGGCTTACCGCGCGCACCATGCGCTGGTTCCGCGATCACTATGCCCGGCCCGAGGATCATGCCGACTGGCGCCTATCGCCGCTGCGGGCCGATCCTGCGGGCACCGCGCCGGCCTTTGTCGCCTTGGCCGGGGCCGACATCCTGCATGACGAGGGCCGCGCCTATGCCGAGGCGCTGGCCGCCGCTGGCACCCCCGTCGAAACCCGGCTCTGGGAGGGGCATCTGCACGGCTTTCTCAGCCATTGCCGCCATGATCCCGCAGCGTTGGAGGCACTGGCCGCAGCGGCGCAGTGGCTTGACCGGCAAGGTGTCTGACAGCCCTCAGGCCGAGGCGCGCATCACCAGCTTGGCGGGCAGCTGGGTGGAGCTGACGGTGCCGCGCGGTGTCTCGCCCGACAACAGCGCCAGCAGATGCGCGCTGGCGGTGCGCGAGATGCCTTCGTAATCCTGCGCGATGGTGGTCAGGGACGGCGCGCTGTAACGGCTGAGCGGGTGGTCATCATGCCCGGCCACGCGCAGGTCATAACCTTCGCCATGGCCGACCCGCAGCCCCGCCTCATGCGCCGCGGCGATCACGCCAAAGGCAAGCCGGTCATTGGCGCAAAGCAGCGTGCGCCCGGGCAGGCCTGCGGCGATCAGCGCCTGCATCCGTTCGAAGCCGACCCGTTCCAGATCCCACGGCGTTTCGGTCTGGCTTTCCAGCACCAGCGGCGTGGCGCCATGGGCGCGCATCGCGGCCAGATAGGCGGCGCAGCGTTCGCCGGTGCCGGGATTGACGGGCGGCGTGTTGATATAGACCGGCGCCTCTCCGGAGCGGCAGAGGTAATCCACCATCGTGCCGATGCTCTGGCGGTTGTCATTGCCCACGAAAGAGGCCATGCCGCCGATGGCATTGTCCAGAAAGATGCACGGGGTCGCCTCGACGAAGCGCTGCATCGCCTCGGCATCCGAGGCAAAGCCAAGCGGTGCGATCAGCGCGCCGCCCACCCGCAGCGACTGCAGCGTGCGCAGCGCCTCCACCTCCAGATCGGGCTGGCCATGCGGCGAGATGGTCAGCGGCCAGTAGCCTTCGGCGCGCAGCAGCAGTTCCAGCCGGGTGACCAGCTGGGCATAGAACGGGTCGGTGATGGCGGGCACCACGATGCCGATGGTCCGCGTGCGCTTGCGGTTGAGGTTGCGCGCATAAAGGTTCGGCTGGTAGTCGGTTTCCTCCAGCTTGGCGGTGATCAGCGCCCGGGTGGAGGGCTTGACGCTTTCCGGATCCTCGAAGAATTTCGACAGGGTCGGGCGCGACACCCCGCAGGCCCGGGCAAACGCCTCCATCGTGCGCGGTGGGTCCTCCTTCATCCGGTCTCTTCTCCGCGTGGCTTGGGCGTTGAAGTTACCGTAAAGAAAATTTTCAGGCGCGCGTAAAGATCTTTCGTCCGGGACCAAGGATTTCCCGGGATGCAGGATCAGGCCGTGCCCAGTTCCAGCGCGTCGCGCCAGCCGGTGCGGGTGGCAAGCGCCAGACAGGACTCGAGGCTTTCGACCGCGCCATAGGTGTCGACGGAGCGCAGCGAGGCGGCGGCGGCGGCATGGGCATAGGCCAGACAGTCGCGCAGCGCCACGCCCCGGTGATGGCCGCAGAAGAACCCGGCGGCAAAGGCATCGCCCGCGCCATTGGTGCCCTTCACCTCGGCCTGCGGAAACCGCGTGGAGGGATGGGACTGCACCCCGCCGCTGCGGTCCAGCGCCACGGCACCGCCGGGGAAATGCGCCACCGCGATTTCCATGCTGCCAAGCTCCATCACCCGGCGCAGCGCCGCGATCACCCCCGGCACCGAGGTGGCCCCGCCTTGCACCGTCTGCAGATCGGCGAAGGCGCCGATTTCGTAATCATTGACCACAAGGTAATCCAGATGCGGCAGGCAGGGCAGGATCAGCCGCCGCAGATCGTCGCGCGGGATGCTCATCACCTCCATGTTGGTGCGCAGCCCGGCGGCGCGCGCCTTTTTCAGCACGCTGACCCAGCCGCTGGGATCGCCCTGCCACGGACCGTCCAGCAGTGCATGGGTGCCGGGCAGCCCCAGATGCAGCATCCGCGCCGTCACGCCGTCAAAATCGAAATGGTCGGGCGTCAGATGGTCGCTGGCATCGGCTTCAAAGATATGGGTGCGCCTGCCGTTTTCCGCCGAGGTGAAGGCCATGGTGCGATGCGTGCGCAGGGCGGGATCGACGTGAAAGCGCGAGATGTCGATGCCGTGGTCGGTGGCGACGCCGCGCAGCAGCCGCCCGTCCGGATCCTCGCCGCAAAGGCCCACCGTCGCCACCGGAATCTCTGGCGCCAGCCGCCGGATGTCGACGGCGAAATTGCACCCCGCCCCGCCGCCCTGCGCATTGGCGGACAGGATCCGCGTTGCCGTCTCCTCCTCCGGCCAGCGCGGCAGCACCATGTTGTGATCGACGCACCATGTTCCGCCGGTGATGAACCCGCTGCGACTGCTGCTCATGGTCTCTTGCCTCCTTCCCTTGTCCTTGTCCGCTTGGGGCGGGACGCCGCACCGGGCGCCCCGCAGCCGCGCTCAGGCGGCGCTTTTCAGCACGGCTTCGGTGATCTGGCCGTCCTGATCGAGCGGGCGGCTCGGGGTGATGCCCTTGGACTGCAGCGTGCCGTGATAGGCGCGGGTCGCCTCTTCGGAGCCGATCTCGCCATCGGCCACGGCGCGCATCATGCGCACCATCTCGCGCGGGTCGTCGGCAAGGTTGATTTTGCGCCCGAACAGCGCCACCCGCGCGCCGTAGCGTTCGATCTGCGCGATCAGTTCCAGACAGTCGCGCGTGGTGCCCGCGCCGCCGCCCAGCACCCCCACGATGACCGAAGGGTCATAGCTGACCAGTTCCTCCAGCGCCTTGGGGCCGTTATAGGCGATCTTGAGGAATTCGGGCCGCTCGCGCCGGGACAGGCCCGCCATGCAGCGCATCATCGCGTCATTGACGTAACCGGGGATGTCCTCTGCAGACAGTCCGCAGTCGACATTAGGATTGAACACCTCAAGGAAATAGCGGAACCCGTTGGCCTGCGCATCGGCGCGGAAGGCGGCAAAATGCTCCAGCGACAGGTAATCCGCGTCCAGATCGTTGTTGAAGGTGATGGAATAAAGCCCCAGATCGCAGCCAAGCCGCTTCGCCTCGGCAAGGTTCGCGCTGCGGAACGGGCGCGAGGGCTGGCTGGCATAGCGCGCGCCCCGGAACACCCAGACATCGGTGGTGTCATTGGCCCGGATCGCCGGGGTGACGCGGCTTGATCCGTAGACGCCGCGCTCCTGCAGCGCCTCGAGGTTCGACACCGAGGTCAGCATCACGTCGACCACATCCTGCGCCACGATCGCCTCGATGCTGTCAAGGAATTCGGGCCTCGTGCGGAAGGCGCCGGGGCTGCCATCGGCGTTGCGGTGCGGACCGCAGGATTTGATCGACGGGCCCATGTCGCCGTCCTTGGCATCGGCGATGACAAAATCGCCCTTGCGGTAGTCGCCGCTGCGGATGCGCGCCAGTTTCTCGTCCAGTCTCAGCATGTCTTGGTCCTTGAAAGGTTGGGGGTTAGCGGTCCTGCCGCCCGGCGGGCGGCTCCATGGCGCCGGTCATGATCGCCACGGCGTCGGACATGGACATGTCCGATGGCCGGACCACCGCGACGCGGCGGCCCAGCCGGTGAATGTGCACCCGGTCGGCGATCTCGAACACATGCGGCATGTTGTGTGAGATCAGCACGATGGAGATGCCGCGCGCGCGCACGTCCCGGATGAGGTCAAGCACCTTGCGGCTTTCCTTGACGCCAAGCGCTGCGGTGGGTTCGTCAAGGATCACCACCTTGGATCCGAAGGCGCAGGCGCGGGCCACGGCCACGCCCTGCCGCTGGCCGCCCGACAGGGTCTCGACCACCTGATCGATGTTCTGGATGGTCATCAGGCCCAGTTCCGACAGGTGCCGCCGCGCCTCTTCGCGCATCCGCGCCCGGTCCAGCAGCCGGAAAAGGCGGCCGCGCAGCCCGGGCACGCGGTATTCGCGCCCCAGAAACAGGTTGTCGACGATGGTCAGCGCCGGGGCCAGCGCCAGCCCCTGAAACACCGTCTCGATCCCCCGGGCGCGGGCGTCCATCGGGCTGTGAAAGCTGACCCTTTCGCCGCCGAGATAAATCTCTCCGGCATCGGGGCGCACCGCGCCCGCAAGGGCCGAGATCATCGTGGATTTGCCCGCGCCATTGTCGCCGATCACCGCCAGAATCTCGCCGGGCATCAGGTCGAAATCGGCCCCGTCCATGGCCACGACCCGCCCGAAGGATTTGACCAGCCCGCGCGCCTTCAGCGCAGGCTCCGTGGCGGCGGAAGCTGTGGATCCGGTCATGTCGAGATCCTCCGCAGCCACTGGTCGAAGGACACCGCGATGATGATGAGGAAGCCGATGGTGAATTCCTGCCACAGCACGTCGAGCCCGGCGAGCGCCAGCCCGTTGCGGAAAAAGCCGACGATCAGCGCCCCGATCAGCGTACCGATGATCGACCCGCGCCCGCCGAACAGGCTGGTGCCGCCGATCACCACGGCGGTGATGCTGTCAAGATTGGTCATGGCACCCCCCAGCGGGCTGATCGCGCCGATCCGCCCGATCAGCAGCCAGCCTGCAAAGCCGCAGATCGCCCCCGCAATCAGATAGACGGTGAACAGCACCCGGCGCGTGCCGATGCCGGATAGGCGCGCGGCGTTGGCATCATTGCCCACGGCATAGATGTGGCGGCCATAGGCGGTGCGGTTCAGCACATACCACAGCAGCCCCGCCAAGAGCAGCATCAGCAGCGAGCCGATGGTGAGGCGCGCGGCCCCCATGCGCAGCGACTCCCCCGTCCATTGCAGGATCGGGGCGGCGGCCTCGATCTCCTGCTGGCGGATGGTTTCGCCCCCTGACCAGAACTGGATCAGCGCGTTGAACACGCTCCATGTGCCCAGCGTCACGATGAAGGGCGGCAGGCGGATCAGCGTGACGAAAAACCCGTTGAGCGCGCCGCAGGCCGATCCCACGGCGATGCCCAGCGACAGCGCGAGTCCCGGTGGCAGATCCTGATCCATCGCAAGCCGTCCCATGGCGACGGAGCTCAGCACCACGATGGCCCCCACCGACAGGTCGATCCCGGCGGTCAGGATGATCAGCGTCTGCGCCAGCGCCACGGTGCCGATGATCGTGACCTGCTGCAGCACCAGCGACAGGTTGAAGGGATGGAAAAAACGCTCTCCGACCACGGACGAAAACACCGCCAGCCCCAGCACGAGCACGAAGAGCGGAATGATCGTCGGATTGCCGTGCAGGACGTTGATCATCCGGCGCGACAGGCGGGGGTCGGTGGTCGCGAAGGTCGGCAGGTCATCGCTGGCCATGTGAGGGATCCCGGCTTGTGGAAAGGGGTGCGGGCCCGCCGTGGCGGACCCGGCGGCGCGTCAGCCCCAGCAGAGCGCGAGCGCGTCCTCGCTGGTGATGGAGTCGAGCCCCTCCACCGGCCTGTCGGTCACCAGCGTGACCCCGGTATTGTAGAAATCGAGCCCTTCGGACGGCGCGGGCAGGGTGCCGTTGCGCGCATGGTCCACCACCGCCTCGACTCCCAGCGCGGCCATCAGCAGCGGAAACTGCATGGAGGTGGCGCCGATCACGCCATCCTGCACGTTGCGCACGCCCGGACAGCCGCCATCGACCGAGGTGATCAGGACCGAGCTGTCATCCTTCCCCGCCCCCTTCAGCGCCTCCCACGCGCCTGCGGCGGTGGGTTCGTTGATGGTGTAGACCACGTTGATGTCGTAGTCCTTCTGCAGCAGCGTCTCCATGCCGTCGCGCCCGCCCACTTCGGAGCCGCCGGCCATCTCGTGCCCGATGATGCGCGGATCCTCCTCGTCGCCGCGCCGGTCGGGGTTCTTGATGTCGATGCCGAAGCCCTGCATGAAGCCCTGATCGCGCTTCACATCCACCGTGGGCTGGCTTTCATGCGCGTCGAGAAAGGCAATTTTCGCCTCCTGCGCCGCCGTCTCTCCCAGCGTGCCCAAGGCCCATTGCCCGATCATCTCTCCGGCAAGAAAATTGTCGGTGGCAAAGGTGGCATCCGCCGCGTCGATCGGTTCCAGCGGCGTGTCGAGCGCGATCACCAGAATCCCCGCATCGCGCGCCTTCTGCACGGTGGGCACGATGGCCTTGGTGTCGCTGGCCAGCAGCAGGATGCCGTCGGCCCCGGCGGCGATCAGGTTTTCGATGGCGGTGATCTGCGTGTCGTTGTCACCGTCATACTTGCCCGCGAAGGCCTGAAACCTGACGCCCAGTTCCTCCGCCTTGGCGGCTGCCCCCTCGCGCATCTTGGCAAAAAACGGGTTGGTGTCGGTCTTGGTGATGAGCCCCACGAGAATGTCGTCATCCTGTGCCCAAGCGGTCGGGGCAGCAAGCATCAGGGCTGCGGCGGACCCTGCGGCCCCCAGCCAATTCAGCGTTTTCATGATGTCCTCCCAATGTGCGCAACTCCTCCTTGCGCCTCCTCAGTGGGCAGAGCGAGATAACTTCTGTCAATATGAATCCATATATGGCCTTACTTATGTAAAGTGTTTATCATAAGAGGCGGATGCCAAAATCCGGTTCGCTGTCAGGTGGTTAAATGGACGAGATCGCACGGGATCCGATGTATCGCCTGCTGCTCAACGGGCCGCCGCGCAGCAGCCGCGAGCTGGAACAGGCGCTTGGCCTGTCGCGCGTCACCGCCGCGCAGAGAATCAGGGCCCTCGTCGCAGAGGGGCTGATCGTCGAGGATGGCACCATGGCCTCGGGCGGGGGACGTCCGGCGCGGACATGGCGGATCAATCCGCATTACCGCAACCTGCTGGGCGTCGATATCGGCGAAGAGATGGCCCGCGTGGTGCTGTTCGATTTCGGCTGCGGCGTGCTGGACGAGGCGCTGCTGCCCGTCGACCTGCGCGCCGATCCGGCACAGACGCTGGAGGCGCTGGCGCGCGTGGCGGACCGGCTGGCCCGCAGCCCCAAGGCCACCGCAAAGGTGGCGGGGCTGGGCATGGCCCTGCCCGCCCCCATCGATTACCGGCAGGGCCGCGTCGCCAAGCCTTCGGTCATGCATGGCTGGGACCAGATCGACCTGCGGGCGCTGCTGTCGGCCCGGCTGGGCCTGCCTGTGGCGCTCGACAATGACGTGAACCTGATGTGCATGGCCGAACAGCGGCTGCACTGGCCCGACGCGCGGCATGTGGTGTTCATCAAGGCGGGCACCGGCATCGGCTGCGGCATGATCACAGACGGGCATCTGCTGCGCGGCGCCTTCGGGACATCGGGCGATATCGGCCATATCCAGCACACGCCGCAGCCCCACCAGCTTTGCCGCTGCGGCAAGGAAGGCTGTGTGGAGGCACATGCGGCAGGCTGGGCCATCGCCCGCGACCTGCGCGCGCTTGGCCATGACTGCCACGACGCGCGGGATGTCATGCAGCTTTATGCCCGGGGCGCGCCGGAATGCCGGGCGCTGGTCAATGCCAGCAGCCGGATCATCGGCACGGTCAGCGCCGATCTGGTCGCGGTGCTGAGCCCGGAACTGCTGGTGCTGGGCGGCACGCTGGCCGGGGCAGGAGAGGCGATGCTGGCGGGCATCCGCGAACGGGTCTACCAGCGCTGCCTGCCGCTCGCCACCGAACGGCTGCAGATCTGTCTGGCGCGCGGCGATGCGCGGCTTGGCACGCAGGGGGCGGCGATGCTGGTGCGGCAGATCCTTACCGACCCCCGCTGAAGGCCTGCCGTTCAGAACAGCTCGGCCAGCCGCCGCAGCAGGGTCTGGCTGACCACTGGCTTTGCCAGATGCGGCGCGTCGCGCAGCGGCGGCTCGGTGGCGGCACGGTTGCTATAGCCGCTGATGACCAGAAACGGGATGCCGCGCTCCTGCAGCGCCGCAGCGATGCGCAGCGAGGACTCGCCGTTCAGATTCATGTCAAGCGTGGCCGCATCCAGCGCCTCGCCCTCGACAAGCGCCAGCGCGCGCGGAATGTCGGGCACCGGCCCCAGCACCACGCAGCCTTCATCCTCGAGGATCATCTGAAGCTCCATGGCCAGCAGCATCTCGTCCTCCACGACGAGGATCCGCCGCCCGGAGAGCGCGGACAGGTCTGTGGCTTTGTCGGTCATCGGGTCATCCCTGTGGAAATCTGATAAGGGCGACGAAACCGGCGGGCTCTGGCAAAAGTTCCACCGATCCGCCCAGTTCATAGGAACAGGCCTGCCGGATCAGGCGGCTGCCAAAGCCCTTGGCCACCGGAGCGGTGACCCTGGGGCCGCCGGATTCCGTCCAGACCAGCCGCACCTCCTGCCCGGTCTCGGTGGGCTGCAGGCGCCATGTCACGTCAAGCTGGCCATTCTCCACCGACAGCGAGCCGTATTTCGCGGCATTGGTGGCCAGTTCATGCAGCACAAGCGCCAGCCCCAGCCCCTGCTTGGGCGTCAGCAGCAGCTCGGGGCCGTCGATGACCAGCTTGCGGCGCCCCTGCCCGCCATAGGCCGACAGGGATTGACGGGCCAGCACCGCCAGATCGGCGGAGTGCCAGTGCGTTTCCAGAAGCTGGTCATGGGCATGGCCAAGCGCCTGCAGCCGTCCGATGAACCGGTCGCGGAATTGCTGCACCGTCATGTCGGCGGTGCCGGGCTGCCGCGCCAGCGCCTGCACCACGGCAAGCGTGTTCTTGACCCGGTGGCTCAGTTCATCGGTCAGAAGCTGGCGCTGCGCCTCGGCATCCTTGCGGGCGCTGACATCGCGGAACAGGACCCCCAGACGCGGGCCGCCCTTGGCACCCACCGGAAAGGCATAGACATCGAAATAGCGGTCGAGCACGTCCGACGGCGCCTCGAACCGCTCCGCCTGTCCGCTGCGCGCCACGCGCCCGTAATAGTCGAACCAGTGCGGCTCCAGATCGGGCACCAGCTCGCGGGCGGTCTTGCCCACCACATCGCGCAGCCGGGTCTGGCGTGCAAAGGCGGCGTTGACCCCGACGATGCGGTAATCGACCGGCCTGTCGGCTTCGAAGATCATGTCGATGATGGCAAAGCCTTCGTCGATGGAATCGAACAGGATCTGGTAATTCTTCTGGCTTTCCCGCAGCTCGCTTTCCATCCGCCGCCGCGCGGTGATGTCCACGAAGGTCAGCACCACACCGTCGATCCGGTCCTCGACGGTGCGATAGGGCCGCAGCCGGATGATGAACCATGTGCCGTCCCGGCTCTGCACTTCGGTTTCCAGCGGCACCAGATCCTCCAGCACCCGGCGCGCGTCGCGGTCCAGCGCGTCATAAAGCAGGCGGCAGGTGAAATCGGTGATGCTGCGCCCGATATCCCTGTCGGTGATGGTGAAGAGGCCCGTCAGCGGCGGCGTGAACATGCGGATGCGCAGCGCGGTGTCCAGAAACAGCGTGCCGATATCGGTGGCGGCGATCAGGTTGCGCAGGTCGCCATGCGCCTCCGAGGTGCTTTCCAGCTTGCTTTTCAGCTCGGCATTGACGGTCTGCAGCTCTTCGTTCAGCGCCTGCAGCTCTTCCTTGGAGGTTTCCAGATCCTCCGAGGTGGAGCGGTATTCCTCGTTCATGGAGTGCAGTTCCTCGTTCGAGGCGCGCAGATCCGCCAGCGCGGCGTCCTGTTCGGCGCGGCTGGTGGCCAGCGCCGCCTGCGCCGCGCGCAGATCGGCCTGCAGGCGCCGCGCGTCGGTCTGCCCCGGCAGCGCCGCCTGTTCCAGCGCCGCCGTATGCATCAGCGCCGGCGTGCCATCCCGCCCCCGGGCCTGCGGCGCCCCCTGCCGGTCCTGCGGCGGGGGGGCAAGCGGCGCCTGCGGCAGGCTGGGCATGCGCGTTTCGCCCTGGGGCCGCGCGCGATAGAGCCGCGCGTCGCGGTGCAGCGGCGCAAAAAGGCTGGGCAGGCAGTCCGCCGTTTCAGCCGTGCCCAGAAACAGCGCGCCACCGGGGCGCAGCCCGTAATGAAAGAGCCGCAGCAGCTGGTCCTGCACCGACCGTTCCAGATAGATCAGCAGGTTGCGGCAGCAGATCAGGTCCAGCCGCAGGAAGGGCGGATCCTTCAGCACGCTGTGAGAGGAAAACCGCACCCTCTCGCGCAGATCCGTGCGGATCCGGTAATGGGTGCCCTCGTCGATGAAGAACCGTGCCAGCCGCTCTTCGGACAGATCCGCCTCGATGGATTTGGGGTAGCGGCCTTCGCGGGCGGTGGCGAGCGCGCCTTCGTCCAGATCGGTGGCAAAGATCTGGACCGGCACCTGCAGGCTGCGGCGTTCGGCCTCCTCCACCAGCAGGATGGCAAGGCTGTACGCCTCTTCGCCGGTGGCACAGCCCGCCGACCAGATCCGCAGCCCGCCTTTGGGGGTATTGTCGAAAAGCGGCGCGATCACCTCGCGGCGCAGCGCCTCGAAACCGGGCTCGTCGCGAAAGAAATGCGTGACCGAGATCAGCAGATCGCCAAACAGTTCCTGCGCCTCTTCGGGATTGGTGCGGATCAGCGTGGCATAGCTGCCCATGCTGGCAACGCGGCAGACCTGCATCCGGCGCAGCACCCGCCGCAGCACGGTCGCGCGTTTGTAAGTGGAAAAATCATGGCCGGTGCGCGCGCGCAGCAGCCCGATGATGCGCCGCAGGTCATGGGCCACGCCCTCCTGATCCAGCGTGCGCATGGCCTGATGGCTGCGCGCCACCTCGGCGATCCGTTCCGCCAGACGGTCGAGCGGCGCGATGACGCTTGCCACACCGGTGGCGATGGCATTGCGCGGCATCGACGGGAATTCCGCCTCGGCGGGATCCTGCACGAAGATCACGCCGCCCGACTCCTGCACGGCACGCAGCCCGTTCGATCCGTCAGCCCCGGCACCGGTCAGCACCACCGCCATGCCATCGCCGCGCGCCTGCGCCACGGAGCGGAAGAACATGTCGATGGGCGCGCGCCGTCCGCGCGGCTGGCTGAACTCCCGCGCGGTGACGCTGTCGCCGGTGATGACCAGTGCGCGGTCGGGCGGGATCACATAGACACGGTCGGGCATAAGGGTGGGGGTCTCGTTCACCTGATGCACCGGCATCGCGGTGCAGGCGGACAGGATCTCGGCCATGGCGCTGGGATGTTCGGGCGCAAGATGCAGGATGACCACATAGGCCAGCCCCAGATCCTCCGGCAGCTGGCGGAACAGCGTCTGCAGCGCCTCCACCCCGCCCGCAGAGGCGCCGATTGCGCAGACGGGCACATATGTCTTGGCAGGGGGCAGGCTGTCGGTGTTCATCGGCGATGACCCTCGGGGGGCGGCGGGACCGTCCTTTCCCCCATGCCACAGACGCCCGGGGCGCGCGGCCGCTCGGGCGGTGTCCACATGCGGCGAAGGCCGGTAAGCGGCAGAGGCGGGGCGCAGCGGCCCCGCCCCCACAGGGTCAGAGCGACTCTGCGGTCTGCTGCATCCATGCCCGGTGGCGCTGTTCGTCGGTCAGCGCCTTTTCAAAGAAGGCCCGGGTCTTGGGCAGCGCGTCGGGGTGACCCACCGCGCGTTCATAGGCGGTGACGGTGTCATCCTCGTTGGTCTTCATCGCCTTCAGGATGGCGCCATTGCCCATCAGGTCGGCCAGCGCGATCTTGCCCGTGGTCAGCATCTGTTTCATGTCGCCCTCTGCGGGGGCCTCGACGCCAAGCTCGGCGGCAATCTCGTTGAGCACCACAAGATGCTGGTGGTGATCCTGCAGGAACTCCTCGACCTGCGCCGAAAGCGCGCTGTCGCTCAGCCGCTCCACGGTGCTTTCGTAGGCCGCGATCGCGTCATGTTCGAGGATGATCAGATCGGTCACCAGCTTTTCGATGTTGGATTCATGTCCGACGGTGGTCGCCATGAGCGTGTCTCCTTTGGTGAAGTGTCGGTGAGAAACTGCCGCCCTGCGGCAGGATCAGACCCTCCGTGGCGTGCGGTTCTATCTGGAGGATGCCGGGGAAACAGGCCGAGGCGGGCAATGTTCCCGAACCGTCGGTTTTGTCGTGGGATCCCGCCGCAGCGGGCCTAGCCCCGGCCCGTCAGCCGGATCGCGCCGGGGCGGATCGGCGCGGGCATGTCGCCCGCAGCGGGGGCGGTGCTGGGCATCCGCAGCTCTTGGCGCGGCATGATCGATACGTCATGGATGCGCCAGCTCAGATCCAGCAGCGCGCGTTCCTCCGCCTCGATCCGGGCGGTCAGGCCTGCCTCCTGCCGGGGCACGACAAAGACGGTGCCGGTCAGGAACCGCCCCTCCTGCCGCAGCCGCAGGCGGGACGAGGCGACCCAGTCCAGACCGTCCACATGGTCGCGCACCTCACGGATCAGCGGCTCGAAGGCGCTGTCATCCAGCGTGCGCGGCATCTCGTCGACCAGATCGCGGATCGCGGCGCCGGTATGTTTGACCCCGTCATGCAGCACGTCGACGGCGATGATCAGCGCGGCCACCGCATCGGCCCACCACCAGCCCATGCCGATGCCCACCACCCCCAGAGCGGCGGCAAGCCCGGTCATCCAGTCGGCCTTGTTCATCAGCGCGTCAGAGAGCAGGATCTTGTCATGCAGGCTGTGGGCCAGCTTCAGCTTCATCCGCCCGAAGATCACCGGCAGGATGACGCTGTAGATCAGCGCCGCGATCATCAGCCAGCCGAACCAGATCGTGACCCCGAAGATCCGCACGGTGCCGATGGTGGGGTGTTCGGTCTTGATCAGCGCCATGGCCGAATCCACGATCAGAAAGCCCCCCACCGCCGCCAGAGCCACGGCGCTGACCAGATAGCCGATGGACAGCCCGCGGATGAAGCCGAAGGGGAAGCGGTCGCTGGGCGCGCGCGCCTCGAACCAGACCGAAACCAGAAAGGCCAGCGGCGGCACGAAGCTCAGCAGATCCTCGACCCATGCCGTCTTCATCGCCTGACTGTTGCCCAGTGAAAAATAGATGGCTGTGACGATGCTGGCGAGCACGGCAAGCCAGACAAGCTGCAGGCGGCAGGCCCGGCGCAGCGCGCGGCGCTGCGGCTCCGGCAGGATGGAGGCGCCTTTGGTCATCGCGCGCCCTCCAGCAGATCGGGAACCGCGGCTTCCTGCCCGCGCAGGAACTGCTCCAACTCGAACAGCCACGCGTTTTCGCCGCGTCGCAGGGCAAGGACATGCTCGCGCCGGGCCAGTTCGATGGCGGTGGGCGCCATGCCCTCCGCAGCGACCCGCCAGTGCGGCAGGGCGATCAGCGTGGCGCTGTCGGGATCATGCACCGGCAGGCCGCCCCTGTCGCGGATCGCCTGTTCCACCACCAGATCCGGCGGCACATAGACCGGCTTCCCGTCCAGATCGGCGGGCGCGCTGCGGGCGTCGGGGGCAGCCACCACCAGCCGTTCGGTGAAATAGGTATAGGTTGGCGCTGCGACATTCTGCGCCACAACCGAGGCGCGGGAGAAGCCGCCGATGGCCAGATTGACCTTGCCCTGTTCGACCGCCTGCAGCGCCTCGAAGGCCGGAAGGCGCAGCCAGTCCACCCCCACGGCCAGCATCTGCGCGAAACGCTGCACCAGCGTCACCTCGACCCCGGACGGGTTGTCCCCGTCCGCCACCACCCATGGCGGATTGTCAGAGGCCGCCACCACCATCCGCCCCGCCCCCCGGACCGAGGCGAGCGTGCGGTCGGGATCACGCGGAAAGGCCCGCGCGCCGCCACCCCAGAGCAGAAGCGGCGCGGCCAGAGAGGCCACGACAAAGGCCCGGCGGCGCAGCTGGGGCATCGTTGCGGGGGGAAAGGGGTCTGGGGTCATCTGCGGTCTCCATGCGGCGGAAGGTGGCGCGCGCCTGTCCTGCTCAACCGCCTGCCTCTGCACCTGTTCCCCGGCAGGGCCGGGTCACTCGGTCGGGGGGCGGAGGGTAGTGGCCTCTGCCGGGGCGGCGGGATCCGGGCGGTCGTCGGCGATCAGCCGGGCGCCGCGCTCATAGGTCAGGTAGCGCCAGAGCCATTGCACCGACACCAGCGTCCGGTTGCGGAATCCCACCAGCAGATAGACATGGATGACCGCCCAGCCCAGCCATGCAAACCAGCCGCGCCAGCGCACGCGCCGCCCCTCGAACACCGCCGCATGGCGCCCCACAATCGCGGTATTGCCGCGGCTGTGATAGGTGAACGGCGCGGGGGCGGCGCCAGTCTGCAGATGCCGCACCAGTTCGCGGCCCAGATGCTGCCCCTGCTGCTTGGCGACCTGCGCAAGCCCGGGCAAGGGCCGCCCGTCCGGCCCGGGGCAGGCGGCGATGTCGCCAAGCGCATAGATGCCGGGATGGCCCGGCACGGCCAGCGTCGGGTCGACGGCGATCCTGCCGCTGCGGTCGGTTTCGCCCAGATCCCGCGCCAGCGGCGAGGCGGCGACCCCCGCCGCCCAGATCACCGCGCCCGCAGGCAGCGCCTGCCCCGCCACGGTGACCCCCTCCGGACCCACATACTCGACCAGCGCCCCGGTGCGCACCGTCACGCCCAGCCGGGTCAGCCGCCGCGTGGCAAAATCCGAAGCCTCTTCGGAAAACCCCGCCAGCAGGCGCGGCCCCGCCTCGATCAGGGTGATGCAGGTCTGCGCGGGGTCGATATGGCGGAAATCGCGGGCCAGCGTGTGGCGGCTGAGTTCGGCGATGGATCCGGCCAGTTCCACCCCGGTGGGTCCGCCGCCGACGATCACGATGCTCAGCAGGCGGCGCACCTCTTCGGGATCGGGGCAGCGTTCGGCGCGCTCGAAAGCCAGCAGGATCTGCGACCGGATTCGGCGCGCATCCTCAAGGCTTTTCAGGCCCGGCGCCCATTTCGCCCAGTCGTCATGGCCGAAATAGCCATGGGTGGCGCCGCTGGCCACCACCAGCAGGCGAAACCCGATCTCTTCGCCCGACCGCAGCCAGAGCTTGCGCGCCTCGGGATCAAGCCCGGACACCTCGCCCATCAGCACCCGCACCGACCGGCGGCGGCGCAGGATCTTGCGGATGGGTTCGGCGATCTCTGTCGAAGACAGCGCCGCCGTGGCCACCTGATAGAGCAGCGGCTGGAACAGGTGATGGTTCTGCCGGTCGATCACCAGCACGTCGCGCCCGGCCTTGCCCAGTTCCTCGGCCAAGGCCAGCCCGGCAAAGCCGCCGCCGATCACCACGACCTCGGCGGTGCGGTCCACCGCATGGGCGTGCTCCGCGGTCTCGGTCTGCTCTGCGTGTTGCATGTCATCCTCGCTCGGTCTGACCGGCTAACCCGGTGGGGCCCGCGATGTTCCTGACCCGGGGCATTCCGCCTGTCGCGGCGGCGGGCGGGAACACAGCCGCAGCGCGGCTGTTGAAGGCCCATCTCACCCGGCACCGGCAGCCTGCCGCAGGCCGGGCGCGACACCCCTCACTCTGCGCAGAGGCGCAAGGAGACCGTCATGACCCTGAAGACTTCCGGCCCCATCCACAGGCCCCGCCCCCAGCCGGGGCTTTTCCAGACGCTGGCGCTGGCCGGGGCGCTGGCAGGCGTGGCGGGCTATGCCATCTGGACCACGGCCCGCAGGCACGGCGCAGGTGCCGTGCATCCGCCCGATGACGCACCGGGCCGCACCGCCACGCGCAGCCGCTTCGGGCGGCATGCGGTGACGGGGCGCACCGTGACCATCGCCCGCCCCCGGCAGGAGGTCTACGAGTTCTGGCGCGATTTCCGCAACCTTGAGGGCGTGATGGAAAACGTCACCCAGATCGAGGCGGAGGGCGCCATGACGCGCTGGACGATCCGCGGCCCCGCCGACACCCACCTGCGGGTCGAGACAGAGATCGTCAGCGACCGCCCCGGCGAACAGATCGCGTGGCAGTCCACGCCCGGCTCGCAGATCGAGACCAAGGGCAAGATCATGTTCCGCGACGCACCCGGGCGCCGGGGCACCGAGGTGGAGGCGATCATCGCCTATGTGCCGCCCGGAGGCCGGGTCGGGCAGATCATCGCCAAGCTGTTTCAGGCCGAGCCCGCCATTCAGGGCCGCCGCGACCTCAAGCGTCTGAAGATGCTTCTGGAAACCGGCGAGGTCGCCACCTCCGCCAACCGCAAATCCGCCTGAGGAGAGTTTCATGCGCGCACTCACATGGCAGGGAAAGCACGACGTCCGCGTCGAGACCATGCCCGACCCGGAAATCGTCAATCCCCGCGACGCCATCATCGAGGTCACCTCGACCGCGATCTGCGGATCCGACCTGCATCTTTACGACGGGGTGATCCCCGGCATGCTGGCCGGGGACATCCTTGGCCACGAATTCATGGGCCGCGTGGTCGATACCGGCCCCGGCAGCACCCTGCAGAAAGGGCAGCGGGTGGTGGTGCCCTTCACCATCTCCTGCGGGTCGTGCTTTTTCTGCAGTCACCAGCAATACGCGGCCTGCGACAATTCCAACCCGGCAGAAAAGCAGGACGTGTCGGAAAAGCTTTATGGCCATGCCACCGGCGGGCTTTTCGGCTATTCGCACCTGACGGGGGGGTATCCCGGCGGTCAGGCGGAATATGTCCGGGTGCCGTTTTCCGATGTGGGGCCGATCGTCATTCCCGACGGGATGGAGGATGACGACGTGCTGTTCCTGTCCGACATCCTGCCCACCGGCTGGATGGCCGCTGCCAATGCCGATATCGGGCCGGATGATACCGTGGTGGTCTGGGGCTGCGGGCCGGTCGGGCTCTTTGCCATCCAGTCGGCGCTGGCCATGGGCGCGGCGCGGGTCATCGGCATCGACCATTATCCGAACCGGCTGGCGCTGGCGCGCAAGCTGGGCGCGCAGGTCATCGACTACACCCAGACCCATGTGCTGGAGGCGCTGATGGAACTGTCCGGCGGGCTTGGTCCCGATGCGGTGATCGACGCCGTCGGGATGGAGGCGCATGGCTTTGCGCCCGACACGGTGATGGACAACTTCAAGCAGACCGTGGGCGTGGGCGCCGACAGCGGGCACGCGCTGCGCGAGGCGCTGATGGCGGTGCGCAAGGGCGGCCGGGTGTCGGTTCCCGGCGTCTATGGCGGCTTTCTGGACAAGTTTCCGCTGGGCGCGCTGATGGAAAAGGGCCTGCAGCTGCGCACCGGGCAGACGCATGTGCAGAAATACACCGCCGAGCTGCTGCGCCGCATTCAGGAGGGCGAGTTGGACACCACCTTCCTCATCTCGCACCGCCTGCCACTGGAAGACGCGGCGCGCGGCTATGACAACTTCAAGACCAACCAGAACGACTGGACCAAGGTCGTGCTGAAGCCCGGCCTGCAGGTCTGAAGCCACCAGGGGGCGGGGCAGTTGCCCCCGCCCCCCCTTGGGCAAATCCTGCGGCGGGTGTTGCTGCGGCCCGCCACAGGGGGGGTCAGGCGGTGTCGCGGCGGACCAGCTTGTTGAACCGGCTGGTCGATCCGTCCGCCGTCTTTTCCTGATAGAGGAAGGCGAGGTTGTTCTGTTCGAACACGCGAAAGAACTCGTCCCAGTTGATGGGGTCCAGCCGTTCCTCGCGTTCGTTGAAATCGATGCGCAGCACGCCGTCCTCGCCGGTGCCCCGGACAAGCGCCGGATTGCCGTCGCGGGCCTCGGCCCAGCGGCGGATCGTGTCGTGATCGGTCGTGGTGGTGGATGTGGTCATGGCGGTCTCCTTTGGGTGATGCGGCGCCGTGGCGCGGGGCGGCTCAGACGCCAGCGCCACGGGGCAGGAACCGGCCACGCGCCGCTCTGTTCCGAGCCGGGACAGCCCCCGCCGCCGCCTGCGATTTTCCGCGCGTCCCGGCCCGGCGCGGAGAAACTTCAGGAACATCCGACTGCTGATGCTGTTCAGGCTGCCATCAAACACAGTGAACAGCGCGAGGGGTCATGACGACATATCTCATCACAGGCGGCTGCGGTTTCATCGGTCGCGCCCTGACCCGCGAGGTCTTGGCACGGGGCGCCGAGGTGCGGGTGCTGGATTCTCTGGTGCCGCAGGTCCATGGCGACACCCGGCCCAGCCTGCCCGATGTGGAGTTCATCGAAGGCGACATGCGCGATGCCGACACGGTCAGGCGCGCGGTCAGGGGCGTGGACGGCGTCTTTCACCTCGCAGCCGAGGTGGGGGTGGGCCAGTCCATGTATGAGATCGCCCGCTATACCGGGGCCAATGATCTGGGCACCGCCGTGCTGCTGGAGGCGCTGATCGCCGAACCCGTGCCCCGGCTGGTGCTGGCCTCGTCGATGAGCGTTTATGGCGAAGGGCTCTATCGCAGCCAGAGCGGCGAGACCGTGACCGATGCCCGGCGCAGCGCCGCCGATCTGGACGCGGGCCGCTGGGATCCGGTCGATGCTTCGGGCGCGCCGCTGCTGCCGCTGCCCACCCCCGAGGACAAACCGGTGGAACTGGCCTCCATCTACGCGCTGACAAAGTTTGCGCAGGAACGCGCCGCGATGATCTTTGGCGCGACCTATCCGACCGAAACCGTGGCGCTGCGGCTTTTCAACGTGTTCGGCCCCGGTCAGGCGCTCTCCAACCCCTATACCGGCGTGCTGGCGAATTTTGGATCCCGGCTGATCAATGGCAGCCGCGCCACGGTGTTCGAGGATGGGCGGCAGATGCGCGACTTCGTGCATGTCGACGACATCGCGCGGGCCTTCCGTCTGGCCATGGAGCAGCCCGCCGCCGCCGGGCATGTGCTGAACATCGGCAGCGGTCACGCCTATTCCATCGCCTCCGTCGCCGAGATGCTGGCCCATGCGCTGGACCGGCCCGAGCTTGCCCCCGAGATCCTGAACCGCGCGCGGTCGGGCGACATCCGCCACTGTTTCGCGGACCTCACCAAGGCGCGCGACCTGCTGGGCTTTCGCCCGGAAAAGCGGCTGGAGGAGTCGATGCCGGAACTGGCGGCATGGATCGCCGCCGAAACCTCGGTCGACCGGGGCGCCGAGATGCGGCGCGAACTGGAAGAGCGGGGGCTGGTCAGATGACCGATACCGCCAGCCAGACCGCCCCTCTGGGCTTTGTCGAATGGTTCCGCATGGGCGACCACGCCCATGCCGAAACCGCCATCGCCATGATGCGCGCGGCGGGCGTGCGCCGTCTGCGGACGCAGTTTTCATGGGCAGAATATCACATGGAGGGGGCCGAGGCATGGTATGACTGGCTGATGCCCAAACTGGGCGATGCCTTCGACCTGATGCCCTGTTTCCACTACACGCCGCCCTCGCTGTCGCGCACCGGGCGGAGTTCCGGCGCGCCGCACCGGCTGCGGGATTTTGCGGATTTTGTCGATCTGATCCTGACCCGCCATGGCCGCCATTTCGAGGCGGTGGAGCTGTGGAACGAACCCAACAACCTGCTGGACTGGGACTGGCGCGCCGATCCCGACCACTGTCTTTATTCCGACATGATGATCGACGCCGCGCATTGGGTGCGCGAGCGCGGCTTTCCGGTGGTGCTGGGCGGGCCAAGCCCGTTCGATCCGATCTGGCTGGACCTGATGGGCCAGCGCGGGCTGCTGGCGCTGGTCGATGCCGTGGGCGTGCATGGCTTTCCCGGCACGTGGGACAGCGAGGCGGGCGCATGGCAGGGCTGGGAGACGCAGCTTGCCTCCGCCCGCGACATCCTTGACCGCTACAACCCCAAGGCCGGGCTCTGGATCACCGAAGCCGGCTATTCCACATGGGCCCATGACGAGATGGAACAGGTGCGGCAGTATCTGGCCGCCCATGACGCGCCCGCCGACCGGCTGTACTGGTATGCATGGCGCGACATCGCCGACGAGATCGCGGTGCAGGAAGGCCACTGGTTCGACGCGCGGCATTATCACATGGGCGCGGTCGATGCCGCGAACCGCCCGAAACTTCTGGCCCGGCTGCTGACCGAAGGCGGCGCGGCGCGGGCCCGCCATGTGGCGGCACTCGCCGCCCCTGCCCTGCGCCGGACATGGGCGCGCCCGGTGGTCATCACCGGCGGCTGCGGCTTCATCGGCACCAACCTTGCCGAAAGCTTTCTGGCCGAGGGCGAGGAGGTGCTGCTGCTCGACAACCTCTGCCGCCCCGGGGTGGAGCAGAACCTTGAATGGCTGCGCGACACCTACGGCCCGCGCGCGGCGGTGCATGTGGCCGACATCCGCCATCCGCGCTGCGCCCCCGCCGGGCTGGAGGAGGCACGCGCCCTGTTCCATCTTGCAGCACAAACGGCGGTGACCACCAGCCTTGCCCATCCTTCAGGGGATTTCGAGGTGAACGCCCGCGGCACCGTCAACCTGCTGGAGGCGGTGCGCGCCACGGGGCGGCGGATTCCGGTGATCTATGCCTCCACCAACAAGGTCTATGGCGATCTGGAGGATGTGGCGCTGGAGCATCTGGCCGAAGGCTATCTGCCCGCCGATCCCGCCCTGCGCGCGCGCGGCATCGGCGAGGACCGTCCGCTGGATTTCCACACGCCCTATGGCTGTTCCAAAGGCGTGGCAGAGCAGTATGTGCTGGATTACGCCCGTTCTTACGGGATGCAGAGCGCGGTGCTGCGGATGAGCTGCATCTACGGCCCCCACCAGTTCGGCACCGAGGATCAGGGCTGGGTCGCGCATTTCCTGCTGCGCGCGCTGGCGGGCGCGCCCATCACGCTGTTCGGGGACGGCGATCAGGTGCGCGACATCCTGCATGTGTCCGATGCCGTGGCCGCCTATCGCGCCACGCTGGACCGGATCGACGCGCTTTCCGGCCGGGCCTTCAATCTGGGCGGCGGTCCGGAAAATGCCGTCAGCCTGAACCGGCTTCTGGCCGAAATCGGCAGGCTGCAGGGTGTGGCGCCAGAGATCACCCATGACCGCACCCGCACCGGCGACCAGCGTTATTTCGTGGCCGACACCCGCGCCCTGACCGAAGCCACCGGCTGGCAGCCGGTCACGGGCTGGAAAGACGGCGTCGCGGCCTTGCGCGACTGGCTGGCGCGGCACCGCCTGCCGCAGACCCCCGACATCCGAACCAGACGGAAGGTTTCCGCATGAAAGTTGCACTCGTCAATCCGCACTGGACCTATGAGGGCAGCATCTATTTCGGCTGCCGCGACCCGCATCTGCCGCTGGAGCTTGGCTATTCCCGCGCCCTGCTGGACCGCGACGGCCATGAGGTGCTGATGCTCGACGGTCAGCTTCAGGGGCTGGACAACGCCGAACTGGCCCGCCGCGTGGCGGAATTTGCCCCTGCCCTGACCGTGGTGACCACCGCGCCCACCTATCTGTTCTGGCGCTGCGCGCAGCCCGAACTGCGGGTGCCCGCCGAGTTTCTGGACCATCTCGCCGGGCGCGGCGGGCGCGAGGTGGCGGTGGGGCCGCATGGATCCGCAACCCCCGCCCCGACCCTGCGCAAGCTGGGGGTGGATCTGGTGATCCGCGGCGAATGCGAAGAAGTGGTGGCCCGGCTTGCCGGCAGCAGCGACTGGTCCGAAATCCCCGGCACCGCCCGGCTGGAGGAGGGCCGCGTGGTGCTGTCGGGGGCGCAGGCGATCAGCCGCTTCACCGATCATCCTGCCCTTTCGTGGCCCGCCGACTGGATCGGGCGCCACACCCATCACCATCACCGCTTCGACAGCGACAGCCCCCGCCGGGGCGCGGGCGCCGAGGTCGAAGCCTCGCGCGGGTGCCCCTATGAATGCAGCTTCTGCGCCAAGATGGATTTCCGCGATGGCTACCGCCGCCGCGATCTGGAGCCGTTGCTGCAGGAAATCGACGCGCTGATCGCGCAAGGTGTCGGCTATCTTTATTTCATCGACGAGATCTTCCTGCCGCAGACCGCGCTGCTGGAGGCGCTGGTGGCGCGGGACGTGGTCTTCGGGATCCAGACCCGGATCGACCTGTGGAAACCCGCGATGCTGGACCTGCTGGGCCGCGCAGGCTGCGTGTCCATCGAGGCGGGGCTGGAAAGCCTGACCGTGGAGGGCCGCGAGCAGCTGGCGAAACGCTGCCGGATGGACACGCCCGAACTGGCCGAGCGCCTGATCGAGGCGCGGCGGCACGTGCCCTTTGTCCAAGCCAACCTGATCGGCGTGGTCGAGGATGACCCGGCGCTGGTGGAGCACTGGCGCGGCCATCTGCTGGGGCATGGCGTCTGGGCCAACGAGCCGGTGCCGCTTTACCCCTATCCCAGCTCGCCCAGCTACCGGCAGCTTTGGGGCGCGCCCGACGATCAGGCATGGGAACGGGCGCACCGCCATTACCTGCAGGCCTTCCGGCAGTTCAGCGACATTCAGGATCAGCAGCCGCTGCCCCTGCCGGAACTGGAGCGCACATGCGGGTGCTGATGACCTGCGATGCGGCGGGCGGCGTGTGGACCTATGCGCTGGATCTGGCGCGCGGGCTGCGGCGGCAGGGCATCGACACGGTGCTGGCAGGCTTCGGCGCGCCCCCCTCCGCCGCCCGGATGGCCGAGGCGCGCGCGGTGGCGGATCTGCGCTGGACCGGGCTGCCCTTGGACTGGACCGTGCCGGACCGCGCCGATCTGGCCGCCGTGGCCCCCGCGCTTGACGCGCTGGTGGCGGAGACCGGGGCGGATGTGCTGCAGGTCAACGCCCCGTCGCAGGCGGCAGGGCTGACCACCCGCGCCCGCGTCATCGCGGTGACCCATTCCTGCGTGGTCACATGGTTCCGCGCGGTCCGGGGCAGCGACGTGCCGCCCGCATGGCGCTGGCAGCGCGATCTGAACGCCGAAGGCATGGCGCGCGCCGATCAGGTGCTGGCCCCCAGCCGGGCCCATGCGGATCTGACGGCGCGCTGCTATCCCGCTGCGGGCCTGATCGGCGTGGTGCCGAACGCCATCGCGACCCCCGCGCAGGGCCTGCACCGCCAGCCCTTCGTCTATGCCGCCGCCCGCTGGTGGGACGAGGGCAAGGATGCCGCCACGCTCGATGCCACGGCGGCGCTGACCGACTGGCCGGTGCTGGCCTATGGCCCCGTCGCGCGCGACGGCGTGGCGGCGGCGGCGTTTCATCATGCCAAGGCGCAGGGCAACCGCCCCCATGCCGATCTGCGCCGCGCCGCCGCCGAAGCGGGGATCTTCGTCTCTCCCTCGGTCTATGAACCCTTCGGGCTTGCCGCGCTGGAGGCGGCGGCGGGGGGTGCCGCGCTGGTGCTGTCGGACATCCCGACCTACCGCGAGATCTGGGCGGACGCGGCGCTGTTTGCCCCACCCGGCGATGCCGCAGCCTTTGCCGCGCGGATCAATGACCTGTCCCGCAACGACCAGCTGCGGGCGCGGCTGGCAGAGGCGGGGCAGTGCCGCGCGCGGCAGTTCTGCCCGGACCGGCAGGCGCGGGCGATGGCGGCGCTGTTCGGGGCGCCACACCAAGAAAGGAAGCTGGCCTGATGCGTTTCGTCTTTTACACCCATTCCCTTGTCTCGGACTGGAACCATGGCAACGCGCATTTCCTGCGGGGCGTGATGGGCGATCTGGTGGCGCGGGGGCACGAGGCTTTGGCGCTGGAACCGAAGGGCGGCTGGAGCCGCGAGAACCTGCGCGCCGATCAGGGCCCCGGGGCGGAACAGGCCTTTTTCACGCGGTTTCCGGATCTGCGCGCGCAAAGCTACGATGCCAGCTTTGACCATGCGGCGGCGCTGGACGGGGCGGATGTGGTCATCGTCCATGAATGGACCGATCCCGCGCTGGTGGCGCGGATCGGCGCGCTGCGGCGCGAGGCGGGGTTCCTGCTGTTCTTCCATGACACCCATCACCGCGCCGTCTCCTCGGATGCGGATATGGCGGGGCTGGATCTGGGCGGCTATGACGGCATCCTCGCCTTTGGCGAAACCCTGCGGCAGCGCTATCTGGCGCGCGGCTGGGGCCGACAGGTGTTCACATGGCACGAGGCGGCGGATGACCGGCTGTTCCGCCCGCTGGACGCGCCCGTGGAGGGCGACCTGATCTGGATCGGCAACTGGGGTGATGACGAACGCACCGCCGAGCTGGAGGAATACCTGATCCGCCCCGCCGAGGCCTTGGGGCTGCGCGCCACGGTGCGCGGCGTGCGCTATCCCGACAGCGCCAAGGCCCGGCTGGCCGAGGCGGGGCTGGCGTTTGGCGGCTGGATCGCCAATGCCGAGGTGCCGCACGCCTTTGCCCGGCACCGCGTCACCGTGCATGTGCCGCGCCGCCCCTATGTGCGGTCGCTGCCCGGCATTCCCACCATCCGCCCGTTCGAGGCCATGGCCTGCGGCATCCCGCTGGTCTCTGCCCCTTGGGACGATGCCGAAGGGCTGTTCCGTGCGGGCACCGATCATCTGGTCGCCCGCGACGGCGCCGAGATGCAGCGGCTTCTGCGCGCGGTGCTGGGCGATCCCGCGCTGGCCGACAGCCTGCGCCGCGAGGGGCTGGCCACGATCCGGGCCCGGCACAGCTGCCGCCACCGCGTCGACGAGCTGTTCGGCATCATCGAAACTCTGGCGCCCGGACGCGCCGCGCTGGCAACGGAGGCCGCGGAATGAAGATCGCGTTTTATGGATCAAGCCTGCTCTCCTCATACTGGAACGGGGCTGCCACCTATTACCGGGGCCTGCTGAAGGCGCTGTCCCGGCTGGGCCATGACATCACCTTTTACGAACCCGATGCCTTTGACCGGCAGGCGCATCGCGACATCTCCCCGCCGGACTGGGCCCGGGTGGTGGTCTATCCCGCCACGCCCGAAGGGCTGGAAACTGCCGCCCGTCAGGCAGCGGCGGCGGATATCGTGGTCAAGGCGTCGGGCGTGGGGTATGCCGATGACCTGCTGCTGGAGCGGGTCATGGCCCATGCCGCCCCACACGCGCTGCGGGTGTTCTGGGATGTCGACGCGCCCGCGACGCTGGCCGCGCTGCGGGCCGCGCCGGATGATCCGCTGCGCCGCTGCCTGCCCGATCTCGACATGGTGCTGACCTATGGCGGCGGCGATGCGGTGGTCGCGGCCTATCGCGGGCTGGGGGCGCGCTGGTGCGTGCCGATCTACAACGCGCTGGATCCCGACACGCATTTTGCCGTGGCACCGCAGGACCGCTTTGCCGCAGCCCTGTCCTTTCTGGGCAACCGGCTGCCGGACCGCGAGGCCCGCGTGGCGGAGTTTTTCCTGAAACCCGCAGCCAGCCTGCCCGATCTGGAGTTCCTGCTGGGCGGCTCGGGCTGGGATCCGCAGCAGCTGCCCGCCAATGTCACCCATCTGGGCCATGTCGGCACCGGGGATCACAACCTCTTCAACTGCTCGCCCATGGCGGTGCTGAACATCAGCCGCGACAGCATGGCCGCCACCGGCTTTTCGCCCGCGACCCGCGTGTTCGAGGCGGCAGGCGTTGGCGCCTGCCTGATCACCGATCACTGGGAGGGGATCGATGCCTTCCTTGCGCCCGGATCCGAGGTGCTGGTCGCCCGTGACGGGCGCGACGTCGCCGAGATTCTTGTGGGGCTGACGCCGGAGCGCGCCCGCGCCATTGGCGCTGCGGCGCAGGCGCGGCTGCTGACAGATCACACCTATGACCACCGCGCGCGCGAGGCGCATGCCTGTTTTCTGCGCGCCGCCCAGTCCAGAAAGGTTGCCGCCGAATGACCGCGCCCATGGATATCGTCATCTTCGGCCTGTCCCTGACCTCGTCCTGGGGCAATGGCCACGCCACCACCTACCGCGCGCTGATCCGGGGGCTCGCCGATCAGGGCCACCGGGTGCTGTTTCTGGAACGCGACGTGCCGTGGTATGCGGCGCAGCGCGACCTGCCGGATCCGCAGTTCTGCGAGCTGGAGCTTTATGACGATCCCGAACAGGTGCTGGCCCGCCACGCCGACCGGCTGCGCGCCGCCGATGCCGTGATCGTCGGATCCTATGTGCCGGACGGGATCGGCCTGATCGACCGGCTGGCGGCGATGGATCTGCGGCGCTTCTGCTTTTATGACATCGACACGCCGGTGACGCTGGCGCGGCTGCGGCAGGGCGAGGAGGAGTATCTGGCCCGCCGCCAGATCCCGCTCTTTGATCTTTATCTGTCGTTCAGCGGCGGACAGGTGCTGAACGAGCTGCAGCGCGACTGGGGCGCGCGGCGCGCCGAGGCGCTGTTCTGTTCGGTGGATGCGCAGCGCTACCACCCCACCGACGAGCCCAAGATCTGGGATCTGGGCTATCTTGGCACCTACAGCCCCGACCGGCAGGTGCGGCTCAACGAGTTGCTGATAGAACCCGCCCGCGCCCGGCCCGACCTGCGCTTCGTGGTGGCGGGGCCGCAATATCCCGACAGCCTCGACTGGCCCGGCAATGTCGACCGCATCGATCATCTGCCGCCCGAAAAACACGCCTCTTTCTACAGCCGCCAGCGTTTTACCCTGAACGTGACGCGGGATGACATGATCGCGGCGGGCTGGTCGCCCTCGGTCCGGCTGTTCGAGGCGGCAGCCTGCGCGACTCCGGTGATCAGCGATCCATGGCCGGGGCTCGACGGGCTTTTCCCCGAGGACGAGGCGATCCTGATCGCGCGCAGCCGCGACGACGTGCTGACCGCGCTGTGCAAGCCCGAAAAGGCCGCCCGCGCCATCGGCCAGACCGCGCGCCGGATCGTCGCCACATCCCATACCGGGGCCGCCCGCGCCCAAGACCTGCTGCGCGCCCTGAGCCCCGGGGCCGGGGCGCGCCTCCCGCGTCATGAGCCCTTTCTGGAAGGATCGACCCAATGAGTCCCATGTCAGCCAAGCGGCGCCTGAACATCCTTGTCACCGGCGGGGCCGGATTTGTCGGATCGCATCTGTGCGACGCCCTGCTTGCGGCGGGGCACAGCGTCACCTGTCTGGAAAGCTTCCTGACCGGATCGCGCGCCAATATCGCCCCGCTGCTGAACCACCCCCGCTTTGCGCTGGTGGAAGGCGATGTCTGCACCCCCTATGCCCATGAGGAACGACTGGACCGGATCTACAACCTTGCCTGCGCGGCCTCCCCCGCGCGTTATCAGGCCGATCCGATCCACACCATGATGACCTGCGTCAACGGCGCCGCCAACATGCTGGCGCTGGCCGAAACCCATGGCGCGCGCTTCCTGCAGGCCTCCACCAGCGAGGTTTATGGCGATCCCGAACAGCACCCGCAGCACGAGGATTACCACGGCAATGTCAGCTGCACCGGGCCGCGCGCCTGTTACGACGAGGGCAAGCGCGCCGCAGAGACGCTGTGTTTCGACATGCAGCGGCAGGGCCGGGTCGATGCCCGCGTCGCCCGCATCTTCAACACCTATGGCCCGCGCATGCAGCGCGATGACGGGCGGATCGTGTCGAACCTGATCGTGCAGGCGCTGTCGGGGCGGGATCTGACCATCCACGGCACCGGGCGGCAGACGCGGTCCTTCTGCTATGTCTCGGATCTGGTGCTGGGCCTGCAGCAGCTGATGGAGCTGGAGCCGAACCCGGTGCAGCCGGTCAATCTGGGCAATCCCGACGAATACGAGATCCTCGATCTGGCGCAACAGGTGCTGGACATGACCGGATCGCCGTCGGGTCTGGTGTTCCGCCCGCTGCCCGAGGATGACCCGCGCCGCCGCCGCCCGGACATTTCGGCGGCGCGGCGTCTGCTGGGCTGGCAGCCCGAGGTGCCGCTGCACGAGGGGCTGGGCGCCACGATCGCACATTTCCGGATGCAGCTGGACGTGGCCGCCCCCCGCCCCGTCCCGCCGCAGCCGCCCCGGCGGCGTGCCGACCAGCCGGATGACCCATGGATCCAGCATCAGGGAGCCGCCGAATGACAGAAACCGCACAGACCACCCTGCGCGACCGGATCACCGGGCTTGGCCCGTGGTTTCACAACCTGACCATCGGGGGGGTGCAGACCGCTCCGGACCATTTTCTGGGGGATTACCCGCGCCTGAAATGGGAAGGGTTCCGCCATGTGCTGCCCGAGGATCTGCAGGGGCGCAGCGTTCTGGACATCGGCTGCAATGCCGGGTTCTTCGCGCTGGAGATGAAGCGGCGCGGCGCCGGGCGGGTGCTGGGCATCGACAGCGACCCGCATTACCTGCGGCAGGCGGAATTCGCCGTGGCCGAAGCGGGCGAGGATATCGAACTGCGGCAGATCTCGGTCTATGACATCGGCAGGCTGAAGGAACGCTTCGATCTGGTGCTGTTCATGGGGGTGTTCTACCATCTGCGCCACCCGCTGCTGGCGCTGGACATGATCCACGAGCATGTGGCCGATGACCTGCTGCTGTTCCAGTCGCTGATGCGCGGCGCGGCAGAGGAAGGCCCGGTAGAGGCGGATTATCCCTTTGAGGAAACGGCGCTTTTCGACCGGCCCGACTTTCCCCGGCTGCATTTTGTCGAACATCGCTATTCCGGGGATCCGACCAACTGGTTTGTCCCCAACGGTCCCGCCATCGCCGCCATGCTGCGCAGCGCGGGCTTTGCGATCACGGCGCGCCCCGAACCGGAGGTGTTCCTGTGCCGCCGCAGCGCCCGGCCCGAAATGGTGCCGCCGCCGCCGCTGTGACGGCGCCTCCCCTGCCTTATGGCCGCAGCGGCGCGTGCCGCGCGGTCAGCCGGTCTGGTTCAGCAGCACGCCCACCGTCGGCAGGTCATCGTCGCGCCGGGCCTGTGCCTTGCGATACTCCGCCGGGGAAAAGCCACGCTCCGCCCGGAGCGTGCGGGCAAGATGCGGGCCGTCGCAGAACCCGCTGGCCAGCGCGATGTCGGCGATTGCATCCGGGGTCGTGCGCAGCCGCAGCAGCGCCCGGTCCAGCCGCAGATCAAGGTAGATCTTGCCCGGGGTCTGGCCCAGATCCTCGCGGAAGCGGCGTTCCAGCGTCCGCCGCCCGACCTGCAGCTGATCCGCCAGCGTTGCGACCGGCAGCGGTGTTTCGATGTTCTGCTGCATCCGCAGGATGGCGCGCTTGACCAGCGCGTCGCGCGGGGTGCGGGCGATCTGCTGTCCGGGCTGCGCCTGCTCGCCGCGCAGGGCCGCATCGATCATCATGATGTTCAGGCTTTTGATCGCGGCGTTCTGCCCGACATGGCGCGACACCAGAAAGGCCGCCAGATGCGCCGCGCCATGGCCGCCGGAACAGGTCAGCCGGTCGCGGTCCACCACGAAGATCTGGTCCGACACCGGCTGCACCGCCTCGAAGCGGTCGACAAAATCCTGATGGTGAAACCAGCTGACGCAGCAGCGATAGCCGTCCAGCAGGCCCGCTTCATGCAGCAGGAACACGCCCGTGCAAAGCCCGACCAGCGGCGTTCCGGCATGGGCGCGGGCTTGAAGATAGGCGCGTTCGGCGGGGTTCAGCGCGGAGCGGTCATTCATCACCCCGCCCACCACCACCAGATAATCCGGCGCCGCCGCCCGCCGCAGCAGCGTGTCCGGCGTGACCTTGACCCCACAGCTGGACCGGATCGGCGCCAGCGTGTCCGACAGCACCGACCAGTCGCACAGGATCGGGCGCGACTTGTCCGCCTCGTCAGCGGCAAGCCGCAGCACGTCGACAAAATTGGCAAAGGCCGACAGCGTGAAGTTTTCCGCCAGCAGGAACGCCACGCTCAGCCGCTTGCGGGATGTGGTCCGGGACAGGGGATCGGTCTGGCGCATGGCGCGATCATACAGGCTTTGTGACGCAAATCTACCGACATCGAACCGGCGCGACGCCTAGCCCTAGGCGGCAAGTTTTCCCCAGAAGGTGCCGCCCATGTCCCATTTCAGTGCGTTCAGCCTGCTGAAACACGCCTTGTCCGGCAACAAGGGCTGGACGGAGCAATGGCCCGACAGCCAGCCCAAGGCCGAATATGACGTGATCATCGTCGGCGCGGGCGGGCATGGTCTGGGTGCCGCCTATTATCTGGCCAAGGAGCACGGCATCACCAATGTCGCGGTGATCGACAAGGGCTGGCTGGGCGGCGGCAATACCGGGCGCAACACCACGATCATCCGGTCGAACTATCTTTATGACGAAAGCGCGCGGCTTTACGATCACTCCGTCGATCTGTGGGAAAACCTCAGCCAGGAACTGAATTACAACGTCATGTATTCGCGCCGGGGCGTGCTGATGCTCGCCCATAACGTGCATGACGTGCAAAGCTTCAAGCGGCACATCCATTCCAACCGGCTGAACGGCGTCGACAACCGCTGGCTGACCCCGCAGGAGTGCAAGGACTACTGCCCGCCGCTGTCGATTTCGCCCAAGGCCCGCTATCCAGTGATGGGTGGTGCGCTGCAGGAACGGGCGGGCACGGCGCGGCATGATGCCGTGGCATGGGGCTATGCCCGGGGGGCCGCGATGCGCGGCGTCGACATCCTCCAGAACTGCCCGGTCACGGCGATCCGCCGCCATCCCGATGGCTCGGTCGCCGGGGTCGAAACCGCCAAGGGTTTCATCCGCGCGAAGAAGGTGGCGGTGTCGGCTGCCGGTCACACCTCGGTCGTGATGCAGACCGCAGACGTGCGCCTGCCGCTGGAAAGCTATCCGCTGCAGGCGCTGGTGTCGGAACCGATCAAGCCGGTCTTTCCCTGCGTGGTCATGTCGAACGCGGTGCATGCCTATATCAGCCAGTCCGACAAGGGCGAGCTGGTGATCGGCTCGGGCACCGACCAGTATACCAGCTACAGCCAGCGCGGCGGCCTGCCGCTGATCGAACATACCGTGGCGGCGATCACCGAGGTGTTCCCGATCTTCAACCGCATGCGGATGCTGCGGAAATGGGGCGGCATCGTCGACGTGACGCCGGACCGCTCCGCCATCATCTCGAAAACCCCGGTGCCGGGGCTTTATGTCAACTGCGGCTGGGGCACTGGCGGGTTCAAGGCGACACCGGGCGCGGCGCATACCTTTGCCTGGACCGTGGCCAAGGATGAACCGCACCCGATCAACGCGCCCTTCACCATGGAGCGGTTCCGCACGGGCCGCCTGATCGACGAGGCGGCCGCCGCCGCCGTCGCGCATTGAGGGACTGACCAATGCTGCTGATCCATTGCCCCTATTGTGACGAAACCCTGCCAGAGGCCGAATTCGCCTATGCCGGTCAGGCGCATGTCCTGCGCCCGCAGGATCCGTCCGCCCAGACCGATGAGCAGTGGGAAGAGTTCCTGTTCATCCGCGAAAACCCCAAGGGGCCGCATTTCGAACGCTGGCGGCATCAGCACGGCTGCGGGCGGTTCTTCAACGCGGTGCGCGACACCGTGTCCGACAAGTTCCTGACCACCTACCGGGCGGGCGCACCGCGTCCCGACCTTGCCAGCCTGACGGAGAGCCTGACATGAGCCGCTATCGCGTTGCGGGCAAGGGCCGCGTCGAGACTGCCCAGCCGGTGGACTTCACCTTTGACGGCAGGCGCATCCGTGGCCTGCGCGGCGATACCGTCGCCTCGGCGCTGCTGGCCAACGGCATCCACCTGATGGGCCGATCGTTCAAGTATCACCGCCCGCGCGGCCCCGTCGCCGCCGGATCGGAAGAGCCCAATGCCCTGATCGGCACCCGCCGCGGCAAGGGCCAGTTCGAGCCCAACACCCGCGCCACCGTGCAGGAGATCTGGGACGGGCTGGAGACAACCTCGCAGAACAAGTTCCCGAGCCTGACATGGGACATCGGCGCGGTGAATGACGCCGCCTACATGCTGTTTTCCGCGGGGTTCTATTACAAGACCTTCATGTGGCCCAAAAGCTTCTGGGACAAGGTCTATGAGCCGTTCATCCGCGCCGCCGCCGGTCTGGGCGTGTCACCCAGCGAAGAAGACCCCGACAGCTATGCCTCGCGCTATCTGCATTGCGACGTGCTGATCGTCGGCGCCGGTCCTGCCGGGCTTGCCGCCGCCCGCGCCGCCTGTGCCGAAGGGCTGCGGGTCGTGCTGGTGGACGAAAACTCCGAAGCGGGCGGCACGCTGCTGTCCGAACCGCAGGCGCGCATCGGCGGCACACCGGCATGGGTCTGGCTGGCGGAGGAGCTTGCCGCGCTGCGGGCTGCGGGCGTCAGGGTGATGACCCGCACCACCGCCATCGGCTATTACCACCAGAACATGATCGGCATGGTCGAAAAGCTGACCGATCATCTGCCGCAGCAGCCCGCCGACACGCCGCGCGAACGCATGTGGCGGGTGCGGGCCAAGCGGGTGGTGCTGGCGCAGGGCGCGCTGGAAAAGCCGCTGGTGTTTCACGGCAATGACCGCCCCGGCGTGATGCTGGCCGGATCGGCGCAGACCTATCTCAACCGCTATGGCGTGCTGGTGGGCCGGCAGCCGGTCGTGCTGACCTCGCATGACAGCGCTTGGTATGCGGCCTTTGATCTGGCCGATGCGGGCGCCAAGGTGCAGGCGATCGTCGACACCCGCGCCACCGTGCGGCCCGATCTGCGGGCCGAGGCGGACAGGCGCGGCATCCCGGTGAAGCTGTCGCATACCGCCACCGCCAGCAGCGGGCGGCTGCGGGTCGCGTCGCTGCGCATCAACCCGGTGCTGAACGGCACGGTGGGTGCCGCCACGACGATCCGCTGCGACGCGGTGCTGATGTCCGGGGGCTGGACGCCGTCGCTGCATCTGTTCTCGCACACGCGCGGATCGCTGGCATGGGACGAGGATCTGACCACCTTCCTGCCGAAGGACACGCCCGAGGATTGCGTGATCGCCGGGGCGAGCCGCGGCCTGTGGGGGATCGCGGCGGCGCTGCAGGACGGCGCCGAAAAGGGCCGCGCCGTGGCGGCGGACCTGGGCGCTGCGGGGATCGCGCGGGCCTATGAGGTGCAGGACGACCGCCCCGGACAGGGCGAAAGCCGCAGGGAACTGCCGACCGACCGCGATCCGGGCCGCGCCAAGGCCTTTGTCGATTACCAGAATGACGTGACCGCCAAGGATCTGCGGCTGGCCGTGCGCGAGGGCATGCGGTCGATCGAGCATGTCAAACGCTACACCACCAACGGCATGGCCACCGATCAGGGCAAGATGTCCAACATCAACGGGCTGAACATCGCCGCAGACGCGCTTGGCAAGGCGCCGCCGCAGGTGGGTCTGACCACCTTCCGCCCGCCCTATACGCCCACCTCGTTCGGGGCCTTTGCGGGCTATCATCGCGGCGCGCATTTCGAGGTGACGCGCAAGACCCGCATCGACAGCTGGGCCGAGGACCACGGGGCGGTGTTCGAACCGGTGGGCCAGTGGCGGCGCGCGTGGTATTTCCCGGAAGCGGGCGAAAGCATGGACGATGCCGTGCGCCGGGAATGTGTGGCCACCCGCGCCTCGGTCGGCATGTTCGACGCCTCCACCCTTGGCAAGATCGAGGTGGTGGGCCCGGATGCGGTGGAATTCATGAACCGCATGTATACCAACCCATGGACCAAGCTGGCGCCGGGCCGCTGCCGCTATGGCCTGCTTTGCGGCGATGACGGCTTCATCCGCGACGATGGCGTGATCGGGCGCATGACCGAGGACCGCTTTCACGTCACCACCACGACCGGGGGCGCGGCGCGGGTGCTGACCATGATGGAGGATTACCTGCAGACCGAATGGCCGGATCTGCAGGTCTGGCTGACCTCGACCACCGAACACTGGGCGACCATCGCGCTGAACGGCCCCAATGCCGCCAAGCTGCTGGCGCCGCTGGTCGACGGGGTCGAGCTGACCGAGGCAGCCTTCCCCCATATGTCCTGCGTGGACTGCACCGTGGCGGGCATGCCTGCGCGGCTGTTCCGCGTCAGCTTTACCGGCGAGATCGGGTTCGAGGTCAACGTGCCCGCCCCCATGGGCCGCAGGCTGTGGCAGATCCTGTGGGACGCGGGCCAGCCCTATGACATCTGCGCCTATGGCACCGAGACGATGCACGTCCTGCGCGCCGAAAAGGGCTATATCATCGTGGGTCAGGACACTGACGGCACCGTCACGCCCCATGACGCGGGGCTGAGCTGGGCCGTGGGCAAGGCCAAGCCGGATTTTGTCGGCAAACGCGGGCTGGCCCGGCCCGACCTGACCGCCAAGGGCCGCAAGCAGCTTGTCGGCCTGCTGACCGAAGATCAGTCACGGCTGGAGGAGGGCGCGCAGATCGTGTTCGACCCGAACCAGCCGCTGCCGATGAAGATGGTGGGCCATGTCACCTCCTCCTATCATTCGGACGCTGCCGGACGGCCCATCGCGCTGGCGCTGGTCGAAGGCGGGCAGGACCGCATGGGCGAAACCGTGCACATCCCCATGCCCGACCGCGTGATTGCCGCCAAGATCACCGGCATGATCTTTGTCGATCCCGAAAACGCCCGCCTGAAACTCTGAGGTGACGACGATGAACGCCCCGATATCCTCTTTCGCGCCGGGCCTGATGGCGGAAACCTCTGCCGCGCGGGTCAGCGTGGCGGCCCCCGTCGCGCGGTGGTCGCTGCGCGCCCGGGACGGGCTTGCCACCCTTGGCGACACGCTGGGTCTGGTGCTGCCGCCGCGCATCGGCCAGCGCGCCGCTGCAGGCGAGGTGCAGGTGATCTGCCTTGGCCCCGATGAATGGACGCTCCACGCCCCCGAAGCGCTGGCGCCCCGCATCGAGGCGGGGTTCGCCGCGCTTTACGCCACGCATCCGCACAGTCTGGTAAACGTCTCCGGACGGGAGCTGAGCCTTGTGCTGGAAGGTCCGCGCGCCGCCGAGCTGCTGACGCTGGGCTGCGCCCGCGACATCGACAGCATTGCCCCCGGCGAGGGGCGGCGCACCAATTTCGACGGCGTCACCGTGCTGCTGTGGCGTGACGGCCCGACCCGCTTTCGCATGGATGTGTGGCACAGCTTCGTGCCGCATGTTTTCCACCTTCTGGACACCGGCTGCCGCGAGCTTGCCGCCGAGCCCCTCTGAAAAGGACTGCTCCCATGTTCGACACGCTTCCCAAGACCTCCCTGTCTGACGATGTGATCGCCGCCGCCATCGCGGAAGAGCTTGACCGGCAGAAGACCCAGATCGAACTGATCGCGTCGGAAAACATCGTGTCGCCCGATGTGATGGCGGCGCAGGGATCGGTGCTGACCAACAAATATGCCGAAGGTTATCCGGGCAAACGCTATTACGGCGGCTGCGAATTTGTCGACAAGGTGGAAGCGGTGGCCATCGACCGGCTGAAGCAGCTGTTTGGCGCGGCTTATGCGAATGTGCAGCCGCATTCCGGCGCGCAGGCCAATCAGGCGGTGTTTCTGGCGCTGCTCGCTCCCGGCGACCGCATCATGGGCATGTCGCTGGCCCATGGCGGCCACCTGACCCATGGCTCGCCGGTCACCATGTCGGGCAAATGGTTCGACGTGGTGTCCTATGAGGTCGATGCCGACACCCACCTGATCGACATGGACAAGGTGCGCGCGCTGGCGCTGGAAACCCGGCCCAAGCTGATCCTTGCCGGGGCCTCCGCCTATCCGCGCCAGATCGACTTTGCCGCCTTCCGCCGCATCGCGGATGAGATCGGCGCGGTGCTGATGGTGGACATGGCGCATTATGCCGGGCTGATCGCGGCGGGGCATTATCCCAACCCCGTGCCCCATGCCCATGTCGTGACCTCGACCACGCACAAGACCCTGCGCGGGCCGCGCGGGGGCGTCATCCTGACCAATGACGAGGCGCTGGCGAAAAAGATCAACTCGGCGGTGTTCCCGGGCAATCAGGGCGGGCCGCTGATGCATGTCATCGCCGCCAAGGCGGTGGCTTTTGGCGAGGCGCTGGATCCGTCGTTCAAGACCTATGCCGGACAGGTCATCGCCAATGCGCAGGCGCTGGCTGCGGTGCTGAAAGCGGGCGGGCTGGGCATCGTGTCTGGTGGCACCGACTGTCACATGGTGCTGGTGGATCTGCGGCCCAAGGGCGTGACCGGCAAGGTGGCGGAAATCGCGCTGGAGCGGGCGGGACTGACCTGCAACAAGAACGCGATCCCCAACGACCCGGAAAAGCCCTTTGTCACCTCGGGGATCCGGCTTGGGTCTTCGGCGGGCACCACGCGCGGCTTCGGCACCGCTGAATTCGAACAGATCGGCACGCTGATCCTGCGGGTTCTGGATGCGCTGGCCCTGTCGCCCGAGGGCGATGCAGAGGTCGAGGCGGCGGTGCGCGCCGAGGTGCGCGCGCTTTGCGACGCGCATCCGATCTATGGCGGCTGAGGGGCGGTTCCGCACCCGGTAAGGCCCCTGCGGCCCGCCCCTGCGCCGGAGCGTCAGCGTTCCTGCGCGCGCAGCCGGGGCAGCCGCTGCGCAAAGCCGCGCTGCACCGCCTCGATCAGGGCCGCCGGGAAACCCTGCGGCATCTCGGCGCTGGCCTGCGCAAAGGCCTGCGCCGCCCCGGCGGCGATCTCGTCAAAGATCTGCGCGATCTGCTGGCGTGAAAACCCGGCAGCAAGCCCGGTTTCGACAAAATGCCTGCCATGCAGATCCGACACCTTGTAATGGCGCCCCCTGCCCGCGCGCATCGCCAGCTTCATGTCCTTGACCTGAAGCTGCCCGGCCTCCAGCGTGGGCTGCACCGTCAGCACGTCATAAAGCGGCGTCATGCTGAACCGCCCGCCCGGCATCAGCGCGATGCTGAAGTTCTTGGCGTGACCGTCGGTGGCGCCGATCAGCCAGAACAGGATCGTGGCCTTGAAGAAATCGGCGCGGTCGCGCAGCGGCGTGTCGCTGCCCTGAAGCAGGTCGCAGATCTCGACGATGCCGGGGCCGCCTTCGTTCTGGTATTTGCGGGTGGGCGGCACGGACAGCGCCTGACAGCAATCCTCCTGCGGCAGGCGGATCAGGCGGCCATCACGGGCGCGCAGCCGGTCGAAGCGGTCGATCACCAGCGCCTTGGTATCGGCAAAATGCAGAATGCGAGTGCGGGCCACAGGCAGGCCGAACCCCGCCATCAGCCGCAGGCAGAAATGCTCGTTCTCGACGCTGTCGGTCAGATCCATGCCATTGGGCAGGGTGCCGATGGCGGGTTTGAGGATATGCGTCGTGGGGGTGGATCCGCTGGGTTCGATCCACTGGCCGTCATGGAACAGCAGCGCGGTCTTTTCCTGTGCCCCCGCCACCGAGATACGGAACTCCGTCTCGCGCCGGAGGCCAAGCGGGGTGTGGTGCAGATCGCTCAGCAGCGCCGCGATCTGCTCTTCGGCAAGCGGCGTGCCGGTCAGCGCCCGCCCCTCCCCCGGGCTTTCGCCTTCGGGCAGGAACTGCAGCGCGCCGACGCAGTCGCGCCCGATCCGCGCCAGCAGGCTGTGGGCATCAAGCCCCTCCGCCCCGACCCGCTCTGCCACGCGGCGGCGGATGTCGTCGCTGTCGGGCAGCAGGTTTTCAAACACCGCGATGACCGGGGGGCCGGTATAGCGTTCGGGGCGCAGCGGCAGCGCGCGCGAGATCGGCAGCCGGTTCTCCCATGCCAGCCAGTCGGCGGCATAGGTGAAGGCGAAGGCGCCGTCGGGCGCACGCAGATACTGGCCGACATGGCGGCGGTTCATGTAGACGTCGAGCGGCGCATAGACGCGCTTGCGCCCCATCAGAAGATGTCCTCCAGATCGTCGCGCGACATCTTGCTGCGCGGGACGATGTGCAGTTCAAGGTCAAGGGCGGCAAGCAGGTCGAAGACCGTCTCGACCTTGGCGCCGCTGGCGCTGGTCTCGATCATGGAGACGGTGCGCTGCCACAGGCCGGCACGCGCGGCAAGGTCCGCCTGCGTCAGGTTCTGGGCGCGGCGCGCGGCGCGCAGGACGTGGCCAAGGTCTTTGGTGGTGCGGGCGATCTGGTCCATGGGCGGAATCCTTTCGCCACAGAACATGAGGCCTGGATCATATTCCGTCAATATGTTGTCGGGATCATAAGTCAGATAAATGATCTGCAGATCATGAATCCGTGCCCCACGGTCGGCCCTGCGGCAGGCGGGCGGGGGCTGCCGTCTTGCGGGCTGCCGCGTCTTTGGCCAGACTGCCCCGGGGGAGACGCGGGTCAGCGCCGGGAGTTTGCCATACGTGCAGCCCCTGCCCGCCCAGACCCTTGCACCGCACAGGACAGAGGAGCGGCAGGATGGACAAGGCGCGTTTTGACAGGGGGCTGGCGCAGCGCAAGGCGACGCTGGGGGCGGACTACGTGGAACGGTCGCTGGACAATGCCACCGCGTTTTCGAAAGACTTCCAGACCCTGCTCACCGAATATTGCTGGGGCGCGGGCTGGGGGGATGACACGCTGTCGCCCAAGACGCGGTCTATGCTGAACATCGTGATGCTGGCGGCGCTGAACCGGATGCAGGAATGGGAGCTGCATTTCCGTGGCGCGCTGACCAATGGCGTCAGCATAGACGAGCTGAAGGCGATCATCACCCATATCTCGATCTATTGCGGGGTGCCCGTGGGCGTCGAATGCCACCGCATTGCCAACCGCGTGCTCGCCGAAGAGGGGCTGCAGGGCTGATCCTGCGCTTGTAGGCGCGCAGATGGGTCACCCGGGGCGGCGCGTCTGCCCCGGACGGCGGTCGCGCGCCTTGCCTCCTCCTCCGCTTGCTGCCGCTCCGGACCCGTCTGGTCCGCACCTGTCGGGCGCGGTGCGGTCGAGCTTTGGCACAGCCATTATGCATGACTGACATGTTGGTGGGTTGACAGTGATTTCGCAAACTGTAACTTCCCGCCACGTTGCTGCCCAAGAGGAGGAGTGCGCTGCATGGACGGAGGAATCTCCAACCCCGCCGGGACTGCCGAAAGGCTTGCCCAGATGCTGGCGGCCCTGCCCGAACTGGCGCGGGACGCGCTGGTGGATCCGGTGCCGCCGCGCAACCTCAATGACTGGTCGGCCCTGCCGCCGGAAACCCCCGCCGCCCTGTTCTGCCCGCGCTCTGCCGAGCAGGTCGCGGCGATCCTTGCTGCGGCCAATGCCGCGCGGGTGCCGGTGGTGCCGCAGGGCGGGCTGACCGGGCTCTGCGGCGGCGCCCGTCCCATCGCGGGCGGCATCGCGCTGTCGCTGGAAAAGATGACGGGCATCGAAGAGATCGACGAGGCCTCCGCCACCATGACCGTGCTGGCAGGCACGCCGCTGGAGCTGATCCAGCGCGCCGCCGCCGAACGCGGCCTGTTCTTTTCGCTTGATCTGGGCGCGCGCGGATCCTGCGCCATCGGCGGCAATGCCGGCACCAATGCCGGCGGCAACCGGGTGATCCGCTACGGCATGATGCGCGATCTGGTGCTGGGCGCCGAGGTGGTGCTGCCCGACGGCACCATCGTCAACGCGCTGTCGAAGCTCATCAAGAACAACACCGGCTATGACGTGCGCCAGCTGTTCATCGGATCCGAAGGCACGCTGGGGGTCATCACCCGGCTGGTGCTGAAGCTGCATCCGGCGCCGGGCTGCACCCATGCCGCGATCTGCGGCCTGTCCGATTACGACAAGGTGGTGGATCTGCTGCGCGGCGCCCGCCGCAAGCTGGGCCCGACCCTGTCCGCCTTCGAGGCGATGTGGCCCGATTACTGGGAGGTGGCCTGCGCCGTGCCCGGCGTGCGCGATCCGCTGGAGGCCCGCCATGCCCATACCGTGCTGATCGAGGCGCAGGGCACCGACGAGGCCATCGACGGCCCGCGCTTCATGGCGTTCCTCGAGGCGATGTTCGAAGAGGGCATCATCGAGGATGCCGCGATCTCGCAGAGCCTGTCGGACGTGCAGGCCTTCTGGGGCGTGCGCGATGCCTGCGCCGAATTCAAGACCACGCTGGGGCCGCATCATGCCTATGACGTGGGCCTGCCCACCGGACAGATGGACGGTTTTGCCCGCGCCTGCCGCGCGGCGGTGGCCGAGGCGGTGCCGGGGGGCCGGTCGGTCTATTACGGCCATATCGGCGACGGCAACCTGCATCTGCTGGCATGGGTGCCCGGGGCCGCGCCGCAACCGGGAGAGGCGCTGGACGAGGCGGTCTATGCCACCGTGCGGGCCTTTGGCGGCTCTGTCTCCGCCGAGCATGGCATCGGCACCACCAAGAAGAAATATCTGGAATTCTCGCGCAGCCCCGAGGAGCTGGATCTGATGCGCCGCGTGAAGCGCGCAATTGATCCCAACGGCATTCTCAACCCCGGCAAGGTGATCGACGCATGACCCTGCTCCGGGCAATCGAGGCGCATTTCGAACGCGCCATCCTCGCCATCATCCTGTTTGCGCTGGTGGCGATCCTCGCGGCACAGGTGGTGTTCCGCTATCTTGTCGGATCGCCGCTGGTCTGGTCCGAGGAGTTGGCGCGGTATCTGCTGGTCTGGTGCACCTTCATCGGCGTCAGCCTTGCGGTGCGCGAAGGGCGCAACATTTCCGTCGACCTGCTGCCGGTGATGTGCGGCGCGCGCTGGCTGCGCGCCTTTGCGGTGCTGGCGCTGGTGGGCTCTGCGGTCTTTTTTGCGCTGATGGTCTGGTATTCGGTGCCGCTGACCCAGCGCATCGCCAAGATCGGGCAGGCTTCGCCCGGGCTGGGGCTGCAGATGTGGCTGGTCTATGCGGCGGTGCCCGTGGGGCTGGGCATGGCCTTCCTGCGCGCGCTGCAGGCGCTGTGGCTGATGTCGCGCGGCGCGCCGGTGCCGGGGACCACCCCGGGCGCGCCTGCCACCGTGATCCAAGAAGACGTGTAGGGGACCGCGCCATGCTTGCCATCTATTCACTGGGCTTTTTCCTTCTCGTCCTGCTGCTGAGCATCCCCGTGGCCTTCGGGCTGGGCTTTGCGGCGCTGCTGCCCGGCTGGCTGGGTGCGCCCACCAATCCCGGTCAGGTGGTGCGGTCGGTGGTGACCGCGCTCGACAGCTTCCCGCTGCTGGCGGTGCCGCTGTTCATCCTCGCGGGCGAGATCATGACGCAGGGCGGGCTTGCCAAGCGGCTGTTCAGCTTTGCCGATGCGGTGTTCGGCCGGTTCCGGGGCGGGCTTGCCATGTCCACGGTCGCGGCCTGCATGCTGTTCGGGGCGATTTCCGGCAGCTCTCCGGCCACCGTGGCGGCCATCGGGTCGATGGCGGTGCCGCTGCTGGTGCATCGCGGCTATGACCTGCGCTTTGCCACCGCGCTGGTGACGGCGGCGGGCACTCTGGGCGTGATCGTGCCGCCCTCCATCCCGATGATCATCTACGGCATGTCGGCGCAGGTGTCGGTTTCGGCGCTGTTCATCGGCGGCATCGGCCCGGCGCTGGTCATCGGCGGGCTGCTGATGGGCTATGCCCATTTCTATGGCCGCAAGCATGCGGCGCGCATCACCTCTGACGCGGGGCGGGTCAGCGCGCTGAAGGCGTTCCGCGAAAGCTTCTGGGCGCTCATCGCCCCGGTCTTCGTGCTGGGCGGCATCTATGCGGGCGCCTTCACCCCCACCGAGGCCGCCGCCATCGCCTGTGTCTATGGCGCCGTCGTCGCCATGGTGATCTTCCGCGAACTGACCTTCCGCGACATGGGCCGCGTGCTGGTGAATACCGGGCTGACCATCGCGCCCATCCTCATCATCGCAGGCACGGGGGCCGCACTTGGCCGCGTGCTGACGCTGCTGCAGGTGCCCGCCGCCATCGGCGATTTCATCGGCGGCGCCATCGATGACCGGCTGATCCTGCTGCTGCTCATCAACATCATCCTGCTGGGCGTGGGCATGGTGATGGAAACGCTGTCGGCCATCATCGTGCTGACCCCGATCCTGCTGCCGGTGCTGGCCCCCTATGGCGTCGATCCGGTGCATTTCGGCCTGATCATGGTGGTGAACCTTGCCATCGGCTTTGCCACTCCGCCGGTGGGGGTGAACATCTACGTCGCCTCCGGCATCACCAAGCTGTCGGTCATCCAGATCTGCCGTGGTCTGGTGGTCCCGATCGCCCTGCTTATCGTCGGCCTGATGGTCGTCACCTATTGGCCCGGGCTCACGCTCTGGCTGCCAAGTCTCGGCGGCTGACCGCCGCCGGGGACCACATCCCAAGGGAGGACACACCAATGACCCTGAAGTCGCTTTCCATCTCCGCGCTGCTGGCGCTTGGCACGGCGCTGCCCGCTGCCGCCGCCGATTACACCATGATCCTTGCGCATACGCTCAGCGACAAGACCCACCCGCTTTATCAGGCCTTCGACAAGATCGAGGCGGATCTGGAAGAGAAGTCCGGCGGCCGCATCGACGTGCAGCAGCAGGGCGGCGGCGCGCTTGGCGGCGACCGCGAACTGATGGAATCGCTGCTGCTGGGGGATGTGCAGCTTGTGCCGACCTCCACCTCCGGCGCGGTGCAGTTCGTGCCGGAATTCGCGGCCTTCGAAATTCCTTACGTCTTTCCGACCGACACCGCGCGCCTGCGCACGATCCTGAACGACAGCGAGTTTTCGGCCTTCATCGACGAAAAGCTGGCCGAGCAGGGGATGAAATTCGGCCTCTTCCACAACGCGGGCTTCCGCCAGCTGACCACCTCTGGCGTGGCCGTGCGCAGCCCCGAGGACATCAAGTCCAACAACCTGCGCATCCGCGTGCCGGAGAACCCCTATTCGGTGGCGACCTGGGAAGCCATCGGCGCGGCGCCGACCCCCATCGCCTTCCCCGAGCTTTACGGCGCGCTGCAGCAGAACGTGGTGGACGGGCAGGAAAACCCCTTCGGCCACATCCTGTCGCAGCGGTTCTACGAGGTGCAGAGCTATCTGACCACGACGAGCCACATCCTGCTGGCCAACGTCAACCTCATCAACAAGGACTGGTATGACAGCCTGCCCGAGGATCTGCAGCAAGTCGTTGACGAGGTGATGGCCGATGCCGCCGCCTTCGAATGGGACGTGCAAGACGAGATGCTGAGCGAGCAGCGCGCGCAGATCGCCGAGCATCTGGAGATCATCGACCTGACCGAGGAGGAGCTGCAGCAGTTCCGCGACGCCACCGCGCCCATTCAGGACATGGTCCGCGAAAATATCGGCGACGAGACGGTGGATTCGCTGCTGAGCGCCATCGAAGCCAACTAAGCCAAGTCAGGCGCGGCGGGATCCCTCCCGCCGCGCCCTCCCCTGCCCCGCGGGACGGGCTGTCAGAACCCTTCCAGCACGATCTTGCCGCGCGCGGTCCCGCTCTCGATCAGGGCGTGGGCCTTTTTCAGGTTCTCGGCATTGATCGGCGACAGCGTGTCGGTCAGCGTGGTGCGGATGCGCCCGTCATCCACCAGCCGCGCGATCTCGTTCAGGATGCGCCCCTGTTCGCCCATGTCCGGCGTCTGATAAAGCGCGCGGGTGAACATCAGTTCGTGATGGATCGACACCGCCTTGCGCTTGAACAGCATCACGTCGAACCCCTTGGGATCGTCGATCAGCGCGAAGCGGCCCTGCGGCGCGATCAGGTCGGCGATTTCGGGGATGTGCTGGTCGGTATGGGTGGTTGAAAACACGAAGGCGGGCGCGCCAAGACCAAGTGCTGCGACCTGTGCCGCCAGCGGCTGCGAATGATCCAGCACGTGATGCGCCCCCAGGTCCCGCGCCCAGTCCTGGGTTTCGGGGCGCGAGGCGGTGGCGATCACGGTCAGGTCAGTGCATTGCCGCGCGATCTGCACGGCGATGGAGCCGACCCCGCCCGCGCCGCCGATGATCACGATGGCCTCCGCCGCGCCGGGCACGGGGCGGGTCACGTCCATCCGGTCAAACATCGCCTCCCATGCGGTCAGCGAGGTCAGCGGCAGGGCTGCGGATTCCGCCCAGCTGAGCGAGGTGGGGCGATGACCGACGATGCGTTCATCCACCAGATGCAGTTCGGCATTGGTGCCGGGACGGATCAGCGAGCCCGCATAAAACACCTCGTCCCCCGGCTGGAACAGCGTCACCTCCGGCCCGGTGGCGCGCACGATCCCGGCAGCATCCCAGCCGATCACCTTCCAGTCGCCGCCCTCGGGCGCGGTGCTGCGGCGAATCTTGTAATCGACCGGGTTCACCGACACCGCCTTGACCTCGACCAGCAGATCGCGCCCTTCGGGCTGGGGGTCCGGCAGGTCGATGTCGACCAGCGCTGTGGCTTCGGTGATGGCGCCGGGGATCTGATATCCAACAGCTTTCATGGCATGTCTCCTGCTTGCATGCCGCAGACCTAAGACTTACCCTCGGCCCTGCGCAATACGCACAAAGATTGACGATAGTGTCAGAAAGGATACCGTCTTGAGCAAGCTCCGCCATTCCCGTTTCGACTGTGCGCCGGGCTGTGCGGTGGAGGCGGCGATCAGCCTGATCGACGGCAAGTGGAAATGCGTGATCCTGTTTCACCTGACCGACGGCACGATGCGGTTCAGCGAACTGCGCCGCGCCATCCCCGGCGTGACGCAGCGCACCCTGACCAACCAGCTGCGCGAGCTGGAGGCGGACGGGCTGATCCGCCGCGAGGTCTTTGCGCAGGTGCCGCCCAAGGTGGAATACAGCCTGTCGGATCTGGGCCGCAGCATGACCCCGGTTCTGGCCGCGCTGAAGGCATGGGGTGACGCCAATCTCGACCGGTTCGCCATGGCGCAGCCCGACACCTGAGCGCGCCATGGCCGAATAGGGCGCGCCTCAGCCGAAGATCGCGTGCTGCTCCATCTCGGGCCAGATCGCCTCGGGCAGGTCCTGCGCAAAAAGGTCGAAATTCCGCGTGAGGCTCGCAGGCTTGGCCGAACCGATCAGCACGCTGGCCACCACCGGGCTTTTCAGCGGAAAATGCAGCGCCGCCGTGGCCAGCGCCACGTCATGACGGGCAGCCACCGCTTCCATCTCGGTGACGCGCGCCATGATCTCGGGCGGGGCCTCGTGGTAGTTGAAGGTGGCGCCGGGCCGGGCGCCGGTGGCAAGGATGCCTGAGTTGAACACGCCGCCCACCACCATCGCGGTGCCGCTTTGCTCGCAAAGGCCCATCAGCCGGGCGCTGGCGCTGCGGTCCAGCAGCGAATGCCGCCCCGCCATCAGCAGGCAGTCGAGCGGCACCCGGTCCATCACGTCTAGACAGGCCTGAACCTGATTGACGCCAAGCCCATAAGCCTTGATGTGGCCATCGCGCTTCAACTCCTCCAGCGCCCTGATGCCGCTGCGGCTGAAGCTGTCCAGATGCGCGGCATAGCCTTCGGCGTCAAAACTGTCGGGCTCCAGATCATGCACATAAAGAATGTCGACCGAGGGCAGACCCAGACGCTGCAGGCTGTCTTCCCAGCTGCGCAGGATCCCGTCATAGGAATAGTCATAGGTGATCGAGAAGGGCAGCGCGCCGACATAGCCGGTGTCGGGCAGCGGACCCGAGGTCACCGGCTCCAGCAGGCGCCCGACCTTGGTGGACAGCACGAAACTGTCACGCGGCTTGTCCTGCAGGAAATCCCCGACCCGCCGTTCCGACAGGCCCTGCCCGTAAAACGGCGCGGTGTCGAAATAGCGGATGCCGCGCTCCCATGCCGCCTGCAGCGTCGCCATGGCCTGCGCCCGGTCGACGGGACGATAAAGGTTGCCGATGGGCGCGGCCCCGAAGGACAGTTCGGTCAGGTCCAGCCCGGTGGATCCAAGTTTGCGCGTCTTCATTGAGACTCTCCTTGTCACGCCGGACCGCCGCCCTGCGGCAGTCTCGGCTCTTGCACGAGGCAGTATAGCGGACCATGGCGGAGCGTCGATGTCGTTTCGTCAGATCTGACATGAAGATACCCACGCAAGCGTCTGATCTTGCGGGAAAGTTGCCGCGATTGACCGCTTCGGTGACGCGCCGCGCCCGCCCCTGCGCGCGCAAGGGCCGCCCCTGCCCCGTTGGCCCGCGGGGTCAGGATCCTGAAAACGCTTGCGCGAATCCGAGTCAGCCTGCAATAGTCACGGAAAAGGGCGACCAAACGCCGGATTCCGTGAACACGCTACGGACGCAAGAGGGCAGATGAGCAGAGCCGAGACCCACGAAGACCTTAACGCGGTCATTCGTCAGCATTCCGAAATGCTGGCCGCGCAGTTGCATTCGCAGCGGGAAAGCCTGTTTCCGCCTGATGCCTCCAAGGCTATGCGGAAATTCACCTCCGGGGAAGCGGCGGCGCTGCTGGGGGTCAATGATTCCTACCTGCGCAAGCTGCATCTGGACGGCAAGGGCCCCTCGCCCGAGATGTCATCGGGAAACCGGCGGCAGTATTCGGTGGAAGACATCCAGAACCTGCGGATCCTGCTGGAAAAAACCGCGCGCAAACCCGGGGATTACCTGCCCGGCCGCCGCGAGGGCGACCATCTGCAGATCATCGGCGTGATGAATTTCAAGGGCGGCTCGGGCAAGACCACGTCTTCCGCGCATCTGGCACAGCGGCTGGCGCTGAAAGGCTACCGGGTGCTGGCCATCGACCTTGACCCGCAGGCCTCGCTGACGGCGCTGCACGGGGTGCAGCCGGAATTCGACCTGCTCGACGGCGGCACGCTGTATGATGCCATCCGCTATGAAAACCCGCTGCCGATCACGCAGGTCATCCGCCGGACCTATATCCCCAATCTTGACCTGATCCCCGGCAACCTTGAACTGATGGAATTCGAACACGAGACGCCGCGCGCGCTGGCCCGGGGCAATGCCGGGCTGTTCTTCTTCCGGGTCAAGGAGGCGCTGGCGCAGGTCGATGACCGCTATGACGTGGTGGTGATCGACTGCCCGCCGCAGCTTGGGTTCCTGACCATGTCCGCGCTCTCTGCCGCCACCGGCGTGCTGGTCACCATCCATCCGGAAATGCTCGACGTCATGTCCATGAGCCAGTTCCTGCGGATGACGGCCGATCTGATGGATGTCATCGCCGACAGCGGCGCCGACATGTCCCATGACTGGATGCGCTATCTGCTGACCCGGTACGAGCCGACCGATGCGCCGCAGAACCGCATCGTGGCCTTCCTGCGCACCATGTATGGCGACAAGGTGCTGAACGCGCCGATGCTGAAATCCACCGCAATTTCCGATGCGGGCCTGACCAAGCAGACGCTTTACGAGGTGGAGCGCAGCGCCTTCACCCGCACCACCTATGACCGCGCCATCGAAAGCCTGAACGCGGTCAATGACGAGATCTCGCAGCTCATCCAGAAAACATGGGGGCGCCCGTGACCGACAGCAAGAAACGCCGCCTGTCCATGCTTGACGGGCTGGCCAGCACCGGAGCCCCCGCCACGCCGGGCAGCATGATGTCCAGTAACCGCGCGCTGCGCTCTGCCCGTGATGCGGTGGACGCGCATCATGTCTGGGATCTGGACCCTGCCGAGATTGACGATGACCGCTTCGCCGACCGGCTCGATCCGCAGGATGTGCTGGATCTGCGCGCCTCCATCGAACAGAACGGCCAGACCGTGCCGATTCTGGTCCGGCGCCACCCGACCGAAACCAACCGCTACCTGCTGGTCTATGGCCGCAGACGGCTGGAGGCGATCCGCGGCTCCGGCAAGCTGGGCAAGGTCCGCGCGCTCATCGCCTCGCTTGACGACAGCGCTGCGCTGCGCGCGCAGGTGTCCGAAAATACCGGCCGACGGGATCTGAGCTATATCGAACGGGCGCTTTTTGCGCGGGAACTGCTCGACAGCGGCTTCGGATCGCAGGCACAGATCGCCGAGGTTCTGAATGTCACCCGCTCCGCCGTGTCCATGGCGGTGTCAGTCGCCAAGACCGTGGGGCCCGATCTCGCGCGGGCCATCGGCCCCGCGCATGGCATAGGCCGCCCCAGATGGGAGGCGCTGGCCAAGGATCTGGCCGAAACCCGCCCCGACCCCGCCGATCTGAGCCAGATCGCGCAGGCGGCGCGCGACACGGCGGCAGGTGGTGCGCGGACCGACGACAGCGAAGAGCCCGACATCGACCCGTCGGTCGCGGCCTTTGACGCCGTGGTGCGGCATCTGAAAAAGGGCAGTCCCGCACGGCGCGGCACCAAGGCGCGGGCAAAGACCACGCCGCTGGTGATCGGCGGCAGCGTTGCCGGGACGGTCAGGAAATCCAACGGGGCGGTCCGTCTGGACCTGACCACCGTGGAGGAGGGTTTTGCGGACTGGCTGGACGGCCAGGCGCAGAGCCTGATCGAGGAGCTTCACGCGCGCTGGAAAAGCGGGTCGTGAGCAGAGGCAGAGCAGCAAGAAAAAGGAGGCACGGCACAGGCTAAAGAAAAGGTCCCGCAAAGCTTGCGCTCCACGAGACCCAGACTTTGATCTTAGCACTTTCAAGGTAATGGGCCAGCGCATGAACCGCAAGTCTTAATGGATTCGCGGAACAGCTTTTCTATGCCTTCGTGAAAAAATCATGGACTACATTCCCCTTTCGCCGTTTATGCGGCCGATGACGCATGCCCATTTGCGCGGCGTCCCCCCTGCAGAGGCGCCCGCCCCTGACAGGTCCGTCAACAAATGGGCGATTCTGCGCGACCTGTCCAAGGCGCAGGCGGCCTTCGGGATCACCGAACGCGACCTGACGGTGCTGCAGGGGCTGCTGAGCTTCTGCCCAGAGACCGAGCTTGCCACGGGGAAGGACATCGTGGTGTTCCCCTCCAACAAGACGATCTGCGAGCGGCTGAACGGCATGCCCTGTTCCACCATGCGGCGGCATCTGGCCCGGCTGGTGGAGGCCGGGCTGCTGATCCGCCGCGACAGCCCGAATGGCAAGCGCTACATGCGCAGGCTTGGCCCGGAGCGGGTGGCCTTCGGCTTTGACCTCTCCCCCCTGCTCCACCGTGCGACAGAGATCACCCAGGCAGCAGAAGCGGTACGGGAGGCAGAGACCCGCCTGCAGCATCTGCGCGAGGTGATCAGCCTGATGCGCCGCGATCTGGCAGCCCTTGCCGAATTTGGCGAAGACCTGTTCCCGGGCCTCGGCCTCTGGGATCAGCTGCGCGACCGGGCGGCGCTGACGGTACGCGCGCTGCGGCGCAAGCTGAAGCTGGACGATCTGGCGCAGCAGAAGCGCGATCTTGAAACGCTTCTGGACGCCGCCCGTCAGCAGATCGACGGCGTTGATGCAGCGGAAATGGTCACCACTGACGCCCGGAATGAGCAGCACCAACAGAGATCACAAATAGACTCTCTTGATCTTGAACAGGGCATGGAAAGCGGCACCGATTTCAGTGTCTCCTCGGCCGACGAGTGTGATGTGACGGAAGACAGGCCCAAACCAAGCCTGCCGCTGAGGCTGGTGCTGGCCGCCTGCCCCAGTCTCCGGACCTTCTATCCGCAGGAAATCCGGCACTGGCACCACCTGCATGATGCAGCCTGCAAACTGCGCACGTTCATGGGCATCAGTCCCGCTGCATGGAATGAGGCGCAGCGCCATATGGGGCCGGAGCAGGCCGCGATCACGGTTGCCGCCATTCTTGAACGGGTGACCGAGATCAGATCGCCCGGCGGCTATCTGCGCGCGCTGACCGCGAAGGCCGCTGCGGGACATTTCAGCAGTAGTCCGATGATCATGGCGCTGTGCAACAGGCCGCAGGCGGCATGAGACAGGGCAGGGGAGGCATGTTTCCGAAACGCAGGGAGGTCGGGCGCAGGAGAATGCCGGGCCCGGGTCAGTTCACAGCTGTGAACTTCGCCGAATGCTGCCTGCTTTCACATGTTCACAGCTGTGAACTTTGCGCTGTCCGGTCAGACCTGAGCCGCAACCAGCCCCTACAGACCGGAGGCTTTGGTCAGGTTGACGCGGAACCTGTCGCGGCGGCGCTGATAGCGCCGGGTCATCTCGGCGCTGGAATGGCCAAGCTGTTTCTGCACATAGCGCTCGTCGACCTCGGCGCTGCTGGCAAGCCCCGCGCGCAGGCTGTGGCCGGAAAACAGCGCCAGCCGTTCCTTCTCGGGAAGCTCGGGGCGCAGCCCGGCATCGCGCACCGTCTGCTTGACCAGCCGGGCCACATGTTTGTCAGACAGCCGCTTGGGCGTTGCCTTCAGCCCGTTGCGCGACACCGACACGAAGACCGGCCCGAAATCGATCTTGGCGAAATGCAGCCACTGGCTCAGCGCGTGAACCGGGCAGGTCATCGGCGCGCTGCCTCGGGCAATCTCCACCTCGCGCCAGCCGGTCTTGCCGCGCAGGGTGATCAGCACGCCCTCTTCCAGCAGATCAACCCAGCCGCCGCTGTCGGGCGTGTCGTCCTTGTGGATATCAAGGCTGACGATTTCAGATCGGCGCAGCCCGCCCGCAAACCCCACCAGCAGCATGGCGCGGTCGCGCAGCCCGCGCAGATCATGCGGCAGCGTGGCAAGCATGGCGCGGATATCCTCCGCCAGAACCGCCTCTTTCTGCACCGGGGGTCTGGCATGGCGGCGACGGATGCCCGCAAGAACGCTGGCGATGTGACGGTCCTTGCGGTCCATCCGCGCACCGCGCTGCGCGTAGCCCCAGGCCAGACCGGAAAGCCGCCGCTCGATCGAGGAGACCGACAGCCCCGCCGTCCTGCCCTGCCCCGAGGCGAGATCGGCAAGATAAAGCCCGATCATCTCGGGCGAGGGGGGCAGCGGGTCAGCGCCGCGCATCCGGCACCAGCGGCCAAAATGCGCCCAGTCGGCGGCATAGGCTTTCAGGGTGTTGTCAGACGCGGACTGGCGGGCATAATCCCGTGCCGTATCCACAAGCCGATCAAGCCCACCCGATCCGGCCACATGGGCGGGAAGGACAAGTTCGGCATCTGGGCGCGGCGGATCCTCCGGAGTATCTGGTGACTCAAGCGGCGATGATTTGGATTTTTCCGTCATGGCTTGAGCCTTCCGCAATATGTCCGGTAAGGCAAGATTACCGGACATATCCAAGGGCGGCAAGTCGCGGCGGTTCATTGCTGACAGACTGGCGCAAAGCGCCGCTGCATGCTAGGGATCTGCGCATGACCCCGCGCCGCCCGCGTCCCGATCCTCAGCCCCCAAGCCTGCCTCCCGTGCCGCTGCGCGGAGCCTCTGGTGCTGCGGACACGCTGGAGCATCATGCGTTCTGGTCGGGGGCGGCACTTGCGCATCTGCATCTGGTGCTGGCGCAGCCCGACCTGCCGC
>NZ_JAYKSL010000013.1:0-144110 GCF_035481585.1 Salipiger marinus
ACCGGCCACGAGCTTAAGCCACGGGGTTCCCTTCCCGCTTACGAAGGGCGAGGCGTTCGCGGTCATGGTGATGGAGGAAAAGGGCTGGGGCGCCATAGATCTGGAGGATGCGCGGCAGTGGCTGGAGCGCAACGGGCAGTTCTGCCGGTGCCCGAAATGCTGCCCCCGTGATCCGCCACGCCGCGCGCCGCCTCCGGCGCAGCTCGCACTGTTCTGATCGTGTTGACCCCGCGCCCGACCCGGCGCGGGGTTCTTTTTTTGTGCCTGCGCCCTACCTCCGGCGCATGACCCGCTGGACCTATCGCCCCTGCATCATCGCTGGCACGTCACGCCCGAACGATTTCGTGGTGAAGCGCGACGGGCGCGACGTGGGCCGGGTGATGGAGCAACGTCTCGGAATGAGCGCTGGCGGGGATCTGGTCTGGTGGTGGGGCACATGGACCTATCCGTCAGTGCATGGTTACGAGCCGACGCTGGAGGAGGCGCTGGAGCGGGTCAGGCAGGGGGCTACGGACGATCTGCCGGAGACGGATGTGGATCGGCGACGATGACAGGCGAGAGATGCGTTTGCACGGGCTACAGTCATTTTCAGCGTAGAAGGTAAGCACCTGAAAGCTACTTAATATTTAGAATAGACGTTATCTCTAGATCTATTCTCGATAACAACTCTCGACGGTAAGCGAGTAAGCGGGCTTTTATTTGAATCAGCGAGTCTCTGCGATCGGCATCTGATCTCAAATTATTGAGCGCAAGATCAAATTTTTGCAGAACGCTGTCCTGAAGTTCCTCAAAGCCTAAGCTCCAGTCTGATCGCTGTGCAAAGGCGCTAGCTTCCGCATCCCCAAGTTTATGTTCTAGGGAGGCAATCGCAGAAATTGCTTGGCTGAAAAGAGTTTTAATTTCATCTTGGAGCTGGTCGATTTCCTTCCCGCTAATGGAAATCGCCTGAGATCTAACTGAGATGACTTCTAATTCATCCAAAGACTTCCTGATCGGATCTTTCACAGCCGCTTTAAATTCCTCAAGTCGCACATTTTCTAGGCGAATCTTAGATGTCGCTCGCTTTAGCTGGCGCCGATTGTACTCATTCCAAACTAATGACAAAATTGAGATGGCTAAAGCCAGCCACAAACGAAAATCGTCTCCCCAGACGTAGCTGGTCTTTACAAGTTCAGAAGGCAATTCAGCATTATTCATCTAGTGATCAAAGGCAGCGCCGCTTCTACGCGTCAAGCTTCGATCGACGCTTCTTAAGATTTGCTCAACCACAAACGGATGTGCAACAAAGTGGTAATGATCGAGAAATTTTTCCTTTGATCCCAGTCTGCGAACACTTTTTGCGAACATCCCTTGAAAAAATGAAGTCGCAATCGCTTCAATATTGTCAGGAACTAAAACACTTACACTGCCGCCACAGTCATCTAAATCGTCAAGCTTAAAGCGACGCCGAGCTTCCAAGCCGCGTTCATGACCAGAAATACTCCTGACCCGCACGTCCGTAAGTTCACCAAGGTTGATCTGCATCACTGTTTCAAGCATCATTGAATATTCTACTGAGGTAGCTGGGATCTAAGCAGAACCCAATGCTGATTACGGTCCCAGGAAACGAGGCGCTTAGGTCAAAAACATGGTTTTCGTCAGGACGGACCTTAGCAGAGTTTTCCTTATTAAACCATTGAACCCGCGGACTGTGCACCTCGCCGGGTACTTCCTTGCCAGAAATGTATGATCCGAACAAGCGAATACAAGAGCGTCCTGAGATGATGGTTACTCGGGGTAGTAGCGCAGGATCATCGGTCTGGCCCAAGCCGTCCACAAAATCTAGTATGTCCATGAGACCATAGCCACCACGGCTTTCCTCCTCCGCTTCGGACACGCAGGTCACGGTATCTTGAAGTGCACATACGGTTCGAAGGGTTTCGTCAGACTGACGAGCGCCGTCGCGACGTGCGGCCTTGACATACTCGTCTATCTTCTCAAGTTGATTCGGGTGGGCGCGCGAAAGGCTCTCACTAAAAGTGTTTCCGACAGATATTATTCCAATGCTTGCTCTGTATTTCCATTCACCTTCTAGGTCTGAACTGTCTCGGGTAAGAAATCCAGAGACCGACCAAGCCCCGTCCCGACGCGCTCCATCAGAATGTCGTTCAGCATTTTCTAATACTTCTCCAAGAAGGTTCATCAGCTTAGCTGCACCGGAATCGGACAGCTCTAGGCTGATGTCCGGTTGACCCAGCCAATCATTCATAGCTGTGCAGAAGCGAGTGGTTGCCGTGTCCCTTGTTGGAACATCCACAAAACGCGTGCGAGAGACGGTTGACCCAGGTCTCCTGCGGCGGGTTAAGGGAAACGCCCAAACATCGTCAAAATCTGAAACGCCCCCTAGGCCAATTCCCATTGCTTGGCTCACACCGGTAGCGGCTAAAACCTTTTGCATCGGGAAATCCATTTCCCCACCCTCAAAAATTGGAACCATATCTGACCAGAATTCCATAAGCGTCATAAAAGGCGCCACATCAAGGCAATTTTTGTCTTTAAAATTCAGGCGAGCTGATAGGGCATGCGCTTCTGCTATAGCAATTTCTTTTATTGAAGTTAGCGTTTCTTCTGGATGATCTAGGAAGCTAAAATTAGATAAATTTATACCGACGGTCTCTTGCTGGCGGTCTCTTTCTGCAAGTTTCTTCCAAGTATTTGGTAGAGATCGCTGCGGGTGTAGCCCATCCAACACTAGCGACGGTCGCATGCTTCGAGATAGAAGAAGATAATCGTGAGTACCAATCTTGGCTCTATTTGGATTGTATACTCTATTCTTCCGAACTACGTTTTCTATAGCCCTTTTGGTGCCCTGCCTGGTCTTTGATTTTTGTCCACGCACATTCCACGCTTTGATGAGTGCACGTCTTTTTCTTCTAGCAGCTCCATCGATACGTGAGGGAAGACTCTTCCTTCGCGAACCAAATAGGTTTCTAATTATGAAACTTGGAGTCAAGGTAATCAACGTATCACCGATAGGGCTGTAACTTGAAAATTGGTGTTGGTGATAGAGCTTTCTTAGGGGGCACGCAACGCTAGATTGTGGCCTGGTCACCCCTTCGCCAGCCACAGGATCAGCCAGAGCGGTCAGCTGAGGCCCGCCGCGAGCCCGATGACGAAATAGACGATGGCCAAGAAGCCGGTCAGCGCCGCGATCAAATCACCCATGACTTGACCCTCCGCAGAATCCGCGCGCAGGCCCGCCGCGAAGCGTGGTCCACATTGCTTGTAAGCCATTGATTCATATTGGACCACGCGACCCGTTTTGTGGTCCACGTGGCCATTGATTTTACTGGATTTTTTGCGATTTCTGGTAGGCCCGGAGGGACTCGAACCCCCAACCAAGGCGTTATGAGCGCCCTGCTCTAACCGATTGAGCTACAGGCCCACCTTGGGGTTCACTACCATTCCCGGCGCGCGGGTCAAGACGGGCGGCACGGCGGAGGGCGGGTCAGGAGGGGGATGGACGCTTTTCTTCGCGCACGGCTTGCGCTAAAGCCGCGCGAAACTGGCCTGGAGGGCGGCATGACCGACAGCAAGAACGGCATCACCTATGCGGATGCGGGGGTGGATATCGACGCGGGCAATGCGCTGGTAGAGCGGATCAAGCCTGCCGCCAAGCGCACCAACCGTCCCGGCACCATGTCGGGGCTGGGCGGCTTCGGCGCGCTCTTCGACCTGAAGGCGGCGGGTTACAGCGATCCGGTGCTGGTGGCGGCCACGGACGGCGTGGGCACCAAGCTGCGCATCGCCATCGACACCGGGCATCTGGACGGGGTGGGCATCGATCTGGTGGCCATGTGCGTCAACGATCTGGTCTGTCAGGGCGCGGAGCCGCTGTTCTTTCTGGATTACTTCGCCACCGGCAAGCTCGACACCGACAGCGCCGCGCGGGTGATCGAGGGCATCGCCGAAGGCTGCGTGCGGTCGGGCTGCGCGCTGATCGGCGGCGAGACGGCAGAGATGCCGGGCATGTATCCGGCGGGGGATTTCGACCTTGCGGGGTTTGCCGTGGGCGCGATGGAGCGCGGGCAGGATCTGCCGCGCGAGGTCAGCGCGGGCGACGTGCTGCTCGGGCTTGGTTCTGACGGGGTGCATTCCAACGGCTACAGCCTCGTGCGCAAGCTTGTGGAGATCTCGGGGCTGGGCTGGGAGGCGGACTGCCCCTGGACCGAAGGCAGCCTTGGCGAGGTGCTGCTGACGCCGACGCGGCTTTACGTCAAGCCGGCGCTGGCGGCGGTGCGGGCAGGGGGCGTGCATGCGCTGGCGCATATCACCGGCGGCGGCCTGACCGAAAACCTGCCGCGCGTGCTGCCCGAAGGCTGCGGCGCCACGATCGATCTGCACAGCTGGGCGCTGCCCGGCGTGTTCGGCTGGATGGCACAGACCGGCGGCATGCAAGCGGCGGAAATGCTCAAGACCTTCAACTGCGGCATCGGCATGGTGCTGGTGGTGGCGGCGGACCGTGCCCCCGCGCTGGCCGATCTGCTGCGCGCCGAAGGCGAGACGGTGGTGACGCTTGGCACCGTGACCGAAGGGCAGGGCATCCGCTACGAGGGCCAGCTGGGGTGAAGCGCGTCGCGATCTTCATCTCGGGCGGCGGGTCGAACATGCTCCGTCTGGTCGACAGCATGACCGGCGATCACCCGGCCCGGCCCGTGCTGGTGCTATCGAACCGCGCCGATGCGGGCGGGATTGCCGCTGCCGCCGCGCGCGGCATCGCCACGGCGGTGGTGGATCACCGGCCCTTCAAGGGTGACCGGGCCGGGTTCGAGGCAGCGCTTCAGGCCGAGCTTGACCGCGCCGCGCCCGACATCCTGTGCCTTGCCGGGTTCATGCGGGTGCTGACGGCGGGGTTCGTGATGCCATGGGCGGGGCGGATGCTGAACATCCATCCGTCGCTTCTGCCGAAATATCGCGGGCTCGACACCCATGCCCGGGCGCTGGCGGCAGGGGATGCCGAACATGGCTGCACCGTGCATGAGGTGACGCCGGAACTGGACGAGGGCCCAATCCTTGGGCAGGCGCGGGTGGCGGTGGCACAGGACGACACGCCCGACACGCTGGCGGCGCGCGTGCTGGCGATGGAGCATCAGCTTTATCCCGCCGTGCTGCGCCGCTTTGCCCAAGGCGACCGCAGCCCGCTGCTGCTGCCCTGACCGCAGCCTGCAGCGTTTCTGCCCATTCCGCCACAGGTCGCGGCTGCCGCGCGCGGAGGTCTTTGATCTTGCGCGCCTGCGGGTGTAGGAGGCGCGAACAGTTATGTCACGCAAGATGGCCGGAGCCCGCATGAAGACAATCACCTCGACGGAAGATCTGGCAGAGTTCTGCACGCGGGCGGCCTCCGCCCCTTATGTGACCGTGGACACCGAGTTCCTGCGCGAACGCACCTATTATTCCAAGCTCTGCCTTGTGCAGCTGGCCATTCCGGGCAGCGCCGAAGAGGATGCGGTGCTGGTCGATCCGCTGGACACCGGCCTGTCGCTGGAGCCGCTGCTGGAGCTGTTCCGCAACACCGACGTGATCAAGGTCTTTCACGCCGCGCGGCAGGATCTGGAGATTTTCTACATCGATCACGGCGTGATCCCGGAGCCGCTGTTCGACACGCAGGTCGCGGCCATGGTCTGCGGCTTTGGCGAACAGGTGGGCTACGAGACGCTGGTCAAGCGCATCGCCAAGCAGCAGCTCGACAAGTCCTCGCGCTTCACCGACTGGTCGCGCCGCCCGCTGACCGATGCCCAGAAGAAATACGCGCTGGCCGATGTGACCCATCTGCGGGTGATCTACGAGTTTCTGGCCGACAAGCTGGCCGAGACCGGGCGCGCCCGCTGGGTGACCGAAGAACTTGCGGTGCTGACCGATCCGGAGACCTACATCACCCGCCCCGACGAGGCGTGGCAGAAGATCCGCACCCGGTCCTCCAGCCCGCGCTTTCTGGCGCTGGTGCGGGCGCTGGCCGCCTTCCGCGAGGATTATGCGCAGTCGCGCAACATCCCGCGCACCCGGGTCTACAAGGATGACGCGCTGGTGGAACTGGCCTCGACCAAGCCCGCGACGCTGGACGATCTGGGCCGGTCGCGCCTGCTGCTGCGCGAGGCCCGCAAGGGTCCGATCGCCGAGGGCATCCTTGCAGCGGTGCAGGCGGGGCTCGACTGCCCCAAGGAGCAGCTGCCGCAGGCCGAGGACGAGCGCGACCAGCTGCAGGTGAACCCCGCGCTGGCCGATCTGCTGCGGGTGCTGCTGAAGGCCAAGACCGAAAGCTCGGGCGTGGCCTCGCGGCTGATCGCGCCTGCGGCGGAGCTTGACGCCATCGCCGCCGGTCAGCGCGACGTGAAGGCGCTGCAGGGCTGGCGGCACGAGGTGTTCGGCGCCGATGCGCTGCGGCTCTGCGAGGGGCGCATCGCGCTGGCGGCCAAGGGCAAGACCGTGGCGGTGATCGAGATCTGAGCCGCTTGGCGGGGGCGGAGGAGGGGGCTGTCTCCCTCCTCCGCCATGGGGAAGCGTCCGTCAGGGGCGGACGCCCTGCGCGAGGGTCGGACGAAGCAAGATGGGGGCTCTGCCCCCGTCCGCTGACGCGGACTCCCCCGGGATATTTCTGGCCAATGGAAACCGGAACGTGCCGCAGAGCCCTTGCGGCGCGCGCAGGGGTCAGGAGCCGCGCGCGCTTTCGGATCCGGCGCGGCGCGCCGTGCGCGAGGGCCTCTAGCGGCGGGTTTCCAGCGCGTTGCTGCGGCCTGCGACGCGGATCGCGCCGACGCTGGCCAGTTCCTGATCGGTGAGCCAGACGGCGGCGGTGACCATGCGGGCGCGCGTGCCGGTGCTGCGCGGACCTGCCTGCTGCAGCGCGGCCAGCGTATAGGCCAGCGTGCCGGTGCCGCGCGCGGTCTCGTCCTCGACCAGCCGCACGTCGAAGGGGCCCACGCGGTCGGCCACGCCGGTGACGCGCAGGATGGCGCCGCCGGGACGGCGTTCCAGCAGCACTTCGCTGATCTGCTCCACGGGGCGGCCCGCATAGTCGGGCGCCTCGCGGGTCAGCAGGCTGACGCGGCTGCGTTCGGGGATCAGGGGATTGGCGCTGCCGGTTTCGGCCCCGGCAGAGCGCACGGGGCCGCTGCCGCCGCCGAACCAGTTGAACGGATTGACGCGCGAGTCGCGCACGCTGGCGCAGCCCGCAAGCAGTCCCGCAGAGATCACCAGCACCGTGAAGGGTTTGAACATGCGATTTGGTCCCGTCTTGTCGCCTCCGGGACTAGCCTGTTTTGCCGAAGTTGAAAAGCATCCTTCGCGGGCACTGGACCTTTGGGCGGGCGCCGCCTACCTCTGGGGCCGGAACAGGAGGGCGCATGGCACAGGCTGGCTTCGAGCAACTGGTGGGGGATTTCGAGTTCCTTGAGGACTGGGAAGACCGCTACCGCATGGTCATCGAGATGGGCCGCGACATGGCCGCACTGCCCGAGGCGCTGAAGGTGCCTGCCACCAAGGTGGAAGGCTGCGCCAGTCAGGTCTGGCTGCATGTGACATGGGACGGCCCGCGGCTGCGCTTTCAGGGCGAGAGCGACGCGATGATCGTGCGCGGGCTGATCGCGGTGCTGCACCGGCTTTATGACGGGTTGTCGGCCCAGGAGGTTCTGGCCACCGATGCCCGCGCCGAACTGGGGCGGCTGGGGCTCAACGAGCATCTTTCGGCGCAGCGATCGAACGGTCTGCGCGCCATGGTAGAGCGGATCCGGGCCGAGGCCGACGCGGCCTGAGCCGCCGCAGGGCGGGAACGGCGGCGCTGCAGGCTATACATCCGGGCGCACCTGTCATAGAACGCCTTTCGAATGGAACGACCTGAACGGGCAGCATGACCATGTCTGACGATTTTGAACTCGACACCGAAGACCTCACGCGCCGCATGGATGGCGCCATGGCGAATCTGCGCACGGAATTTGCCTCGCTGCGCACCGGGCGCGCCTCGGCCTCCATGCTGGAGCCGGTGATGGTGGATGCCTATGGCTCGCCCACGCCGATCAACCAGGTGGGTACGGTCAACGTGCCCGAGTCGCGGATGGTCACGATCAACGTCTGGGACAAGGGCCTTGTCGGCAAGGTCGAGAAAGCGATCCGCGAGTCGGGGCTGGGCATCAACCCGCAGCTTAACGGCACCATCATCATGCTGCCGATCCCCGAGTTGAACGAGGAACGCCGCCGGGATCTGACCAAGGTGGCGGGCCAGTATGCCGAGCATTGCCGCGTGGCGATCCGCAACCTGCGCCGCGACGGTATGGACCAGATCAAGAAGGCCAAGGCCGACGGGCTGTCGGAAGACGACCAGAAGTTCTGGGAATCCGAAGTTCAGGCGATGACCGACAGCTACATCAAGAAGATCGATGCCGCGCTGGAGACCAAGCAAGAAGAGATCATGCAGGTCTGATCGGGCTTGAGCCTGACAGGAGGAGGGGGCCGATGCCCAAACCCATCCGCGAGGGCACCGGCCCGCGCCATGTGGCCATCATCATGGATGGCAATGGCCGGTGGGCGCAGAGCCGGGGCCGGCCCCGGCTTTTCGGCCATCATGCAGGCGCCAAGCGCGTCCGCGAGATTGTCGAGGCCTGCCCGGATGCGGGCGTGCGCTATCTGACCATCTTCGCCTTTTCCACCGAGAACTGGAAACGCACCCAGACCGAGGTGGCGGGGCTGATGAGCCTGTTCCGCCGCTACATCACCAAGGAAGCCCGCGCGCTGATGGGCGAAAACGTCCGCGTGCGCTTCATCGGCGACCGGGTGCGGCTTGACCGCAAGCTGATCACGCTGATGGACGAGCTGGAGGTGATGACCGCGCATTGCACCGGGGTCAACCTGACCATCGCGATCAATTACGGTGGCCGCGACGAGGTGGCGCGCGCCACGCGGCGGCTGGCGCAGGACGTGGCCGAAGGCCGCCTGCGCCCCGAGGAGATCGACGTGGAGACGCTGCCGAAGTACCTCGACACCTGCGTGCTGCCCGATCCCGATCTGGTGATCCGCACTAGTGGCGAGGCGCGCATCTCCAACTTCCTGCTTTGGCAGTCCGCCTATGCGGAATATGAATTTGTCGACACGCTCTGGCCGGATTTCACCGCCGAGGAATTTGCCGGTCTGGTCGGCGCCTATGGCAAGCGCGAGCGGCGCTTCGGCGGTGTGATCGCATGAGCACGCAGCGCTGGACCGATCTGGGGCCCCGGATGCTGTCGGCCTCGGTGCTGATCGTGATCAGCCTGATCGCGGTCTGGCTGGGCGGCATCTGGTGGCGCGGGCTGATCTCGCTGTTCTGCGGGGTGATGGTCTGGGAACTGGTCAACATGGTGGACACCAACCGCCGCCGCTCCGCCCGGATTCTGGCGCTGGTGGCGGGGGGCTGCGCGCTGGCCTCGATCCAGCTGCCCGCGCCGCTGGAACTGTTCGCGCTGCCGCTGCTGCTGCTGCCCTCCATGGCCGGATTCGGCCAGATGGAGCGGGGCGGCGTGACCTATGCCGTCTTTACCGCGATGATCCTGCTGGCGGGGTATGGCATCATGGCGCTGCGGGCCGAATTCGGGCTGGTCTGGATGCTGTGGCTGACCTCTGTCGTCGTCATCACCGATGTGGCGGGCTATTTCGTCGGGCGGGCCATCGGCGGGCCGAAGCTCTGGCCGCGGGTCAGCCCGAAAAAGACATGGTCCGGCGCCGTGGCGGGCTGGGTTGGTGCGGCACTGGTTGGGATCGCCTTCATGAACGTGTCGCAGGTCGGCATTGGCCTTGTGGGCGTGTCCATCGCCATTTCCATGGCAAGCCAGATCGGTGACATGGCCGAAAGCACCGTCAAGCGCCGCGCCGGGGTCAAGGACAGTTCCAACCTGCTGCCGGGCCATGGCGGGCTGCTGGACCGCTTTGACGGGATGCTGGGGGCGGCGCTGTTCCTGCTGATCGCCGGGCAGATCGTGGACTTCCCGCCGGGGTTGCAATGAGGCGCGTTTCCGTTCTGGGGGCCACCGGATCCATTGGACAGAACACGCTGGACCTGATCGCCCGCGCGCCCGAGGCCTATCAGGTCGTGGCGCTGACCGGTGGCAGGAACGTCGCGCAAATGGCTGAAGATGCACTGAAATTCCGCGCAGAACTGGCTGTGGTCGCCGATCCCGCGCTGCTGCCCGATCTGCGTGACCGGCTGGCGGGCAGCGGCATCGCCGCCGCCGCTGGCGCAGAGGCGCTGGAAGAGGCGGCGCTGCGGCCCGCCGACTGGGTCATGTCGGCCATCGTCGGCGCGGCGGGGCTGGCGCCCGGTCTGCGCGCGCTGGAACAGGGGGCCACGCTGGCGCTGGCCAACAAGGAAAGCATGGTCTGCGCCGGGCCTCTGGTGCTGGCCACTGCCGCGGCCCATGGCGGGCGGGTGCTGCCGGTGGACAGCGAACATTCGGCGGTGTTTCAGGCGCTGATCGGCGAAGACATCGCCTGCGTCGAACGGGTGATCCTGACCGCCAGCGGCGGCGCCTTCCGTGACTGGCCCGCCGAGGATCTGGCCCACGCCACGCCGGAACAGGCCGCAACCCATCCCAACTGGGCCATGGGGCAGCGCATCACGATCGATTCCGCGTCCATGTTCAACAAGGCGCTGGAAGTCATCGAAACCAAAGAGTTTTTTGACCTGCGCCCCGATCAGATCGATGTGGTGGTGCATCCTGAAAGCCTGATCCACGCGCTGGTGGGGTTCTGCGACGGCGCGCTGATGGCGCATATGGGCGCGCCGGACATGCGCCATGCCATCGGCTTTGCGCTGAACCATCCCGGGCGCGCGCCGCTGCCGGTAGAACGGCTTGATCTCGCCAAGCTGGCGCAGCTGACCTTCCGCCCCGCCTGCGAGACGCGCTGGCCCGCGCTGCGGCTGGCGCGCGAGGTGATGGCTGCGGGCGGGCTTGCGGGGGCGGTGTTCAACGCCGCCAAGGAGCGCGCGCTGGATGCCTTCATCGCGCGGCAGATCGGGTTTCTGCAGATGGCGGAGGTGGTGGAACAGGTGCTGGACCGCGCCACGGGCGAGCCCGGGCTGCTGCAGGCCGGGATCACCCTTGATAACGTCCGTCAGGCCGACCATTTCGCGCGTAGATCCGCCGACGAGATCATGACACCAACCTGAGAGGCAGAGCACTTGGACATCCCCCAGTTGATCCCGCAATTCGGGGGCGTCCTCTGGACGCTTCTGGCCTTTGTCATTGCCCTGTCGGTGATCGTGGCGATCCATGAATATGGCCATTACATCGTGGGCCGCTGGTCCGGCATCGATGCCGAGGTGTTTTCGCTGGGGTTCGGGCCGGTGCTGCTGTCGCGGGTGGACCGGCGCGGCACGCGCTGGCAGCTCGCCGCGCTGCCTTTTGGCGGCTATGTGAAATTCAAGGGCGATGCCAATGCCTCTGGCGGGGCGGATGGCGAAACGCTGTCGCAGATGACCCCGGCAGAACTGCGCCGCACCATGAACGGTGCGCCGCTTTGGGCGCGCTCCGCCACGGTTGCGGCGGGGCCGGTGTTCAACTTCGCGCTGACCATCCTGCTGTTCACCGGGCTCTTCATGTTCCGCGGCGTCATCGCCGAGCCGCTGACGGTGGGCGACCTGCGGCCAATGCCTTCGGTGCAGGAACTGCAGCAGGGTGACGTGATCCTTGAAATCGAGGGCGCAGCGCCGCCCGCCTTCGAGGATGCGGCAGGCTTTGACGCCTTCCTGAAGGCGCTGCCGATGCAGGCGACGCTGGACTATACCGTGTCCCGCGACGGTCGCGAAGAGGTGGTGGCGGGCCCCTATGTCTATCCGCCGCTTGCGACCTCCATCGCGCCGCGCTCTGCCGCCAGCGCCGCCGGGGTGGAGCCGGGCGACGTGATCACCGGCATCGACGGCGTGCCGATCTTTGCCTTCGAACAGCTGCGCCAGCGGGTCGAAGGCTCCAATGGCGAAACGCTGGGACTGGAGGTCTGGCGCGACGGGCAGGTGCTGGATCTGGCGCTGACCCCCAAACGCACCGACGAGCCGCTGCCCGAAGGCGGCTTCCGCACCGTCTATCGCATCGGCATCGTCGGCGGGCTGTTCTTCGAGCCTGCCACCGAAACCACCGGGCCGCTGACGGCGGCAGGGGCAGCGGTGTCGCGCACATGGGAAATCGCGCAGGGCTCGCTGTCGGGACTCTGGCACATGGTGGCGGGCAATATTTCTTCGTGCAACCTGTCGGGGCCGATCGGCATCGCGGAAACCTCGGGCGCCATGGCCTCGCAGGGCGGGCAAAGCTTCCTGACCTTCATCGCGGTGCTGTCGACGGCGGTGGGGCTTCTGAACCTGTTCCCGGTGCCGGTGCTGGATGGCGGGCATCTGGTGTTCTTCGGCTACGAGGCGGTCACCGGCAAGCCGCCCTCGGACAAGGCGCTGCGGATTCTCATGTCGGTCGGGCTGGCGCTGATCCTGTCGCTGATGGTCTTTGCGCTGACAAACGACCTGTTCTGCCCCTGATCGTTGCGCGGGCGGGGACAACCGCCAAGGAAACCCCGCCCCGCAGCCCAATTTCGGCCATATTCCCAGACTATTGCACGGGAAACGCAACCGGAGTCCGGGTGATCCCATGCAGACGCTCAAGCACGGCTATCAGGGCCTCAGCCTTCTTTTTACGATCAACTGGGACAGGCTGCTGTTCCCGCTGACCATTCTGGCGGCGCTGTATCTGGGCGCCTTTCTGGGCTCGCTCTGACCGGGGACCGGATCCGGTTTTGACAAGTCCAGCCGTTCCCGGTAGTCACTCCTAAAACGTGGCGGAGTGGATACTGGCATGGGCAAATTGCTCACGGGGGTCACCCCCCCTCGCAAAGGGTGCGGTTACCGGGCAGGCGTGTCTGCGGCGGCGGTTTCCATAGCACTGACAATGGCTTTTGCGGGGGTGCCGGATCGGGCCCTTGCGCAGTCCTACGCCTTTGACAGCGTGGCCATCGAAGGCAACCAGCGGATCGAGGCGGGCACAATTCTCAGCTACGCCGGGATCGCACGGGGCCAGACGGTCAGCGCTGCGGAACTGAACGACGCCTATCAGCGGCTTCTCGCCTCCGGCCTGTTCGAAACGGTGGAGATCACCCCGCAGGGGTCGCGTCTGGTGATCGAGGTGCGGGAATATCCCACCATCAACCGCATCGCCTTTGAAGGCAATGACCGCATCGATGACGAGGAACTGGCCACGATCGTGCGGGCGCAGTCCCGCCGCGTCTACAGCCCGCGTGTCGCCGAACAGGATGCGCAGGCGATCGCCGAAGCCTATGTGCAGCAGGGCCGTCTGGCAGCAAGGGTGCAGCCCAAGCTGATCCGCCGCTCCGACAACCGCGTCGATCTGGTTTACGAGATCTTCGAAGGCGGCGTGAGCGAGATCGAGCGGATCGGCTTTGTCGGCAATCAGGCCTTTTCCGACCGCCGCCTGCGCCGCGTGCTGCAGACCAAACAGGCCGGGCTGCTGCGCGCCATCATCCGCAGCGACACCTTCATCGAAGACCGCGTGGCCTTTGACCGCCAGCTTCTGCAGGATTTCTATGCCTCGCGCGGCTATGTGGATTTCCGCATCACCGGCGTGAATTCGGAATTCGCCAACGAACAGGACGGCTATTTCCTGACCTTCAACGTCGAGGAAGGCCAGCAGTTTTCCTTCGGACAGATCGATGTTGCCAGCGATCTGGCCGAGGTGGACGTGGAGTCGTTCCGTGACGTGCTGTCGCTGCGGTCGGGCCGGACCTATTCGCCTTCGGATGTCGAGGACGAGATCGCGCGGCTGGAACGTCTGGCGGTGCAGCAGGGGCTGAACTTCGTGCGGATCGATCCGCAGATCACCCGCAATGACCGCGACCTGACGCTGGACGTGACCTTCCAGCTGACCCGCGGCCCGCGCATCTTTGTCGAACGCATCGACATCGAAGGCAACACCACCACGCTCGACCGGGTGATCCGGCGGCAGTTCGACACCGCCGAAGGCGATCCGTTCAACCCCCGCGCCATCCGCGAGGCCGCCGAACGCATCCGCGCGCTTGGCTATTTCGAAAATGCCGAGGTGGAAGCCCGCGAAGGCACGACGCCGCAGCAGGTCATCGTCGACGTGAACGTGACCGAACAGCCCACCGGCTCCATCGGCTTTGGCGGCAGCTATTCGACCTCTTCGGGGTTTGGCGCCGCGATCAGCTTTGCCGAACAGAACTTCCTCGGGCGGGGGCAGCGGCTGTCCTTCGGCATCAACACCTCGGATTCGACCCAGTCCTACACGTTCAGCTTCGTGGAACCGGCGTTTCTGGGCCGTGACGTGGCGTTTGGCCTGAACCTTGCCTACAACACCACCGATTACAGCAACACGCAGTATGACACCACCGAAGGCGTGTTCCGGCCCAGCCTGACCTTCCCGGTGTCGGAACGTGCCCGGCTTGGCCTGCGCTACACCGCGCGGCTCAGCGACATTTCCGACGCCTATGATGGCGATGCGGGCAATGTCATCCGGTCCGAAGAGGATCTGGGCGAACGCATCGACAGTTCGGTGGGCTACACGCTCAGCTATGACACCCGGCGCACCGGGCTTGATCCCAATTCCGGCGTGCTGCTGGAATTCGGTCAGGATTTCGGCGGGGTCGGCGGCGACACCACCTTCATCAAGACCAACCTGCGCGCCGTGGCCCAGACCACCGTCTGGAACGAAGAAGTCACGCTGCGCGCCTCGTTCGAGGCGGGGGCGCTGAACTATTCCAGCGGCGAAAGCCGGGTCACCGACCGTTTCCTGCTGAATGACAGCACGATGCGCGGCTTTGCCTATGGTGGCATCGGCCCGCGCGAATATTCGGATGCGGCGGATGTGGACGATTCCATCGGCGGCGATTATTTCGCCGTCGCCCGGTTCGAGGCGGAATTCCCGCTGGGCCTGCCCGAAGAATACGGGCTGTCCGGCGGCGTCTTTTACGATGTGGGCTCGGTCTGGGGGCTGTCGGATTCGACCGCTGCCGCGGCGGGCAGCAACTCCATCCTTTATGAAGAGGCCAGCGCGCGCCATGTGATCGGCGTGTCGGTCTTCTGGGACTCCATCCTCGGGCCGCTGCGGCTGAACTTCTCGCAGCCGCTGAAGAAGGAAAAATACGACGAAGAGCAGAACTTCAGCCTGTCGCTGTCGAGCCAGTTCTGACATGGCGGGACGGGTCCGCGCGCTGCTGCTGGCCCTGACCTGCGTGCTGTCGGCAGGTGCCGCCAGCGCGCAGGACGCCACGCGGGCGGGCGTGGTGCAAAGCCCGATCCTGACGCTGGAGGTCGACCGGCTTTATGCGGACAGCGCCTATGGCCGCAAGGTCACCGCCGCGCTGGAGGAGCAGGGCGCCGATCTGGCAGCCGAGAACCGCCGCATCGAAAGCGATCTGACCGAAGAGGAACGCCGCCTGACCGAGCAGCGCCGCAGCCTGCCGCCTGCCGAATTCCGCGCGCTGGCCGACGATTTCGACCAGAAGGTGCAGGCGCTGCGCCGCGAACAGGATGCCAAGGCGCGCATGCTGGGGGATCTGTCCGACAACCGGCGGCGGCAGTTTCTGGCCGAGGCGGAGCCGGTGCTGGCCGAGCTGATGCGCGAGGCGGGGGCTGCGGTCATCCTCGACAAGCGGCAGGTGCTGCTGGCCGCCGAGGTCATCGACATCACCGAAACCGCCATTTCGCGGATTGATGCCGAAATCGGCGAAGGGCCGGATCTGCTGCCCGAGACGCCGCTGCCTGACCCTGCGGCGCCCGGCACCGATCCCTGAGGTGCCTTGCCCCGCCGCCCGCCGGTTGCTAGGGACGGGGCGTTGTTTTCAGAAGAAAGGCCGCCGATGACCGAGACCCTGCTGCGCGCGGATATCGACCTCATCCAGCGCATCCTGCCGCATCGCTATCCCTTCCTGCTCGTGGACCGGGTGGTGGAGATCGACGGCTTCTCCTCTGCGCTGGGGATCAAGAATGTCAGCATGAACGAACCGCATTTCCAGGGACATTTCCCCGGACGGCCGATCATGCCCGGCGTCACCATCATCGAGGCCATGGCGCAGACCGCCGCGGTCATGGTGGGGACGGCGCTGGATCTGGCGGACAAGGATCTGAAGGTCTATTTCATGGCCATCGACAGCGCCAAGTTCCGCCGCATGGTGGTGCCGGGTGACGTGCTGAAGATGCGCATCACCACCAAGCGCGGCAAGCCGGGCGCCAAGGTCTGGAAATTCTCCGGCATGGCCGAGGTCGAGGGCGAGATGGCGGCAGAGGCCGAATTCACCGCGATGATGGATCTGCCGTCTTGACCGGCACCGTGATCCATCCGTCGGCCATCGTGGAGCCGGGGGCGCAGATCGGCGAGGGGTGCCGCATCGGCCCCTTCTGCCATATCGGTCCCGAGGTGGTGCTGGCCGCGCGGGTGGAGCTTAAATCCCATGTCATCGTCACCGGCATGACCGAGATCGGCGAAGACACCGTGGTCTTTCCCTTCGCGGTGATCGGAGAGATTCCGCAGGATCTGAAATTCCGGGGCGAAAAGACCAGACTGCAGATCGGCGCCCGCAACCGCATCCGCGAACATGTGACGATGAACTGCGGCACCGAAGGGGGTGGCGGCGTCACCCGGGTCGGCGATGACGGGCTGTTCATGGCGGGCTGCCACGTGGCCCATGACGCCCAGATCGGCGACCGCGTGATCCTTGTGAACAATGTCGCCGTGGCGGGGCATTGCGTGCTGGAGGATGACGTGATCGTGGGCGGGCTGTCCGGCGTGCACCAATGGGTGCGCATCGGGCGTGGTGCCATCATCGGCGCGCTGACCATGGTCACCAATGACGTGATCCCCTACGGGCTGGTGCAGGCGCCGCGCGGCAAGCTCGACGGGCTGAACCTTGTCGGGCTGAAACGCCGGGGCGTCAGCCGCGCCGACATCACCGCGCTGCGCGCCGCCTTCCAGATGCTGGCGCAGGGCGAAGGCGCCTTTGCCGACCGGGCAAAGCGGCTGGGGGACGAAACGCAAAGCGAATATGTGCGCGAGATCGTCGAGTTCATCCTTGGCGACAGCGACCGCCACTTCCTGACCCCGGGCTAAGCCCGTGCTGGCGCTGATCGCAGGGCAGGGCGATCTGCCGCGCGCCGTGGCCAAGGCCGCGCCGGAGCCGGTGCTGGTCTGCGCGCTGGCCCATGCGCTGCCCGACCGCGTGGAGCCCGATCTGGTGTTCCGGCTGGAACGGCTGGGCGGCTTTCTGCGCGCCCTGCGCCGCCGGGGCGTGACGCGCATCTGCATGTGCGGGCGGGTGACCCGGCCTGCGCTGTCGCTGCGGGCGCTGGATCTGCCAACGCTGCGGCTGCTGCCCCGGGTGGTGCGTGCCCTGCGGCGCGGCGATGATGGCGCGCTGCGCATCGTGATCGGCATTCTTGAAGGCGCGGGGTTTCAGGTGCTGGGCGCGCATGAGGCCGCCCCCGATCTGCTGCCGCCCGCTGGCATCCTCACCGGGGCCCAGCCCGGGCCGGAGGCCGCAGCCCTTGCCCTGCTGGGCGACAGCGTCAGCGCGGCGCAGGGCCGGGCCGATCTGGGGCAGGCGGCGGTGCTGCGTGGCGGCACGGTGGCGGCGCAGGAGGATGACGCGGGCACCGATGCCATGCTGGCCCGCCTCGCACCCGGTCAGGGCGGGCAGCTCTACAAGGCGCCCAAGCCCGGACAGGACCGCCGCGCCGATCTGCCGGTGATCGGCCCCGCGACGGTGGCGGGCGCCGCCCGTGCCGGGCTTGACGGGCTGGTGATCGAGGCGGGCGGCGTCATGGTGCTGGACCGCGACCGCGTGCTGCGCGATCTGGACGCGGCGGGCATGTATCTCTGGGTGCGGGAGCGCGGCGCATGAAGGTGTTTCTGATCGCGGGCGAGCCTTCGGGCGACAAGCTGGGCGCCGCGCTGATGGCCGGGCTGACCGGGATGGTCCCCGACATCCGCTTCGACGGCATCGGCGGCGAACGCATGCTGGACGAGGGGCTCAACAGCCTGTTTCCCATGGACGAGATCAGCGTCATGGGCATCACCGAGATCCTGCGCCAGTATGGTGCGCTCAAGGCCCGCATCCGCCAGACCGCTGACGCGATCATCGCCGCGCGCCCCGATGTGCTGGTGACCATCGACCTGCCGGAATTCTGCCTGCGCGTCGCGGCGCTGGTCAAGGCGCGCTCCGACATCCGCGTGGTGCATTACGTCGCCCCCACCGTCTGGGCATGGCGTCCGGGCCGCGCCGTCAAGATGGCGCGCCATGTGGATCAGGTGCTGGCGCTGCTGCCCTTCGAGCCGCCCTATATGGAAGCGGCGGGCATGCGCTGCGATTTTGTCGGCCATCCCGTGGTGACCGACCCGCAGGCCAGCCCGCAGCAGGCGGCAGAGTTCCGGGCGCGGCACGGGCTGGGGCAGGCGCCGCTCTGCCTGATCCTGCCGGGCTCGCGCCGGTCCGAGGTGACGCGGCTGGCCCCGGTCTTTGCGCAGGTGGTGGCGCGGCTCTACGCAGCCCGCCCCGATCTGCGCTTCGTGCTGCCCGCCGCCTCGCCGGTGGCGGGGCTGGTGAGCGATCTCTGCACGGGCTGGCCCGGCGCGCCGCTGATCCTTGATCCTCGCGGCGCGGGCGAGGCGGGGCGGGCGGAGAAACGGGCAGCCTTTGCCGCCGCCGATGTGGCGCTGGCCGCGTCGGGCACCGTGTCGCTGGAACTGGCGGCTGCGGACACGCCCATGGTCATCGCCTATGACATGGGCTGGCTCTCCCGGCAGATCATCGGGCGGATGCTGCGGGTGGATACGGTGACGCTGGTCAATCTGGTGTCAGAGACGCGCAGCGTGCCGGAATTCATCGGCAAGGCCTGCCGCCCCGACCCCATCGCCACCGCCCTGCTGCAGGTGCTGGACGCGCCGGAGCCGCAGCGCGCCGCCATGGCGCTGACCATGCAAAGGCTGGGGCAGGGTGGCGCCGCCCCCGGCACCCGCGCCGCCATGGCCGTTCTGGACGGGCTCAATACCCCAAAGCCCCTGCCATAAAAAACCCCCGGAGCCGCGGCTCCGGGGGCGGATGTCCAGCCTTGAGGGCAGCGCTTACTGCCGCAGGGCGGAGCTTTCGTCAAAAGACGCGGTGAAGCCCGACAGCGACATGTCCAGCGTCACCTGCTGGTCCGGCGCCATGGCCGGAACGATGGTGATCGTGGCGCCGCGACCGGCCTTGAACCGGGCCACGTCTTCTTCGGTAAAGCCGACGCGGGCGTAACAGCCCACCTGCGTGCAGAACGAGAAATCATAGCGCTTGGGCTGACCGCCATCGACGGCGATGCTCAGCTTCTGGGTCAGCAGCGTCTCCAGCGGCACGACAAAGGTGCCGCCCGCCGTGACCTGACCGCCATTGGCAAGGCGGAAGATGCTGACCTCGGCCACGTTGCCGCCATTGCCGTCCTGCAGCAGCTGATACATCTGGCAGGGGTCTTCGGCATCGGTGCCTTCGGGCACGCGCAGGCACTGCAGCTCCCAGTCGCCATTTGTGGACTTCACATAGGTCTCGGGCTGCTGCTGGCCCGGGGCGGGCGCCGCCGCCTCGCCCTCTGCCGGCTCGCCCAGCGTCAGACCTCCACCGACGCTGGTATCAGCGGGGGACGGCGTCTGCGCGCTCTGCGCCGCCTCGGGGGGCTCGGTCTGGGTGGCTTCCTGCGCCTGCGCGGGCAGGGCAGCCAGCCCCGCCACCAGCGGCAGCAGACGAAGCAAGGTAAGAGGTCTGGTCATGGAAACTCCCTGAGCTCTGGAAACGGTCTCGGTGCCCGCTTAGCATGCGCCCCACGCAGTGTCAGGCCGGAAATTCCGGACCCGCCGCGACACCGGCGGAAAGCTGCGAAGCGCTTCAAACGAAAGAGAAAAGGGGCCTTGCGACCCCCTTTCCCTTGCTCCCTGTCGGACCGGCCGACTATGTCATTGCCGAGACGTTACGAAACCCTTTGGGAACGGTCAACAGGGTTTGCAAGTCCGCAGCTTCACTTTTGAACAAAAGACCGCGCCTTGTGAGGGGCGCGGCCAGTCAGACAGGGAGGAAGTCCGCCCGGAGCAGGAGAGGACATGTCACCCCGGGCAGATTTCACACTGGCACCAAAAGGTTAAGGATGTATGGTAGCCTGCGTGCGGTGCGGGAGGATGCCATGCGGAGCGGCGTTTTTGTAGGCGGTGGTGGCAGCGATCATGCCGAGGCGCAGCATCTGCTTTTGCGGCTGGCCAACCGGCACGGGCTGATCGCGGGCGCCACCGGCACCGGCAAGACCGTGACGCTGCAGATCCTCGCCGAAGGGTTTTCCGCCGCAGGGGTGCCGGTCTTCCTGTCGGATGTGAAGGGCGATCTGGCCGGGCTGTCGCGCCCCGGATCGCCAGAGGGCCCGCTGCACGCGGCCTTTGCCGCCCGCAGCGCAAAAATCGGGCTGCCGGATCTGCGTTATGCCGCAACTCCGGCGGTGTTCTGGGATCTCTTTGGCCGCGACGGGCATCCGGTGCGCGCGACCCTGGCCGAAATGGGGCCGCTGCTGCTGTCCCGGCTGCTTGATCTCTCCGAGGCGCAGGAGGGCGTGCTGAACATCGCCTTCCGGATCTCTGACGAACAGCGGCTGCCGCTGCTTGATCTCAAGGATCTGCAGGCGCTTCTGGTCTGGCTGGGGCAGAATGCCCGCGACCTGTCGCTGCGCTACGGCAATATCTCCGCCGCCTCGGTGGGCGCGATCCAGCGCCGCCTGCTGGTGCTGGAAAACGAGGGCGGCGCGCAGATCTTCGGCGAACCGGCGCTGGATCTCGCCGATCTGCTGCGCGTCACGCCCGAAGGTCTGGGGCAGGTCAATATCCTCGCCGCCGGGGCGCTGATGGCGGCGCCGCGGCTTTACGCGACCTTCCTGCTCTGGCTGCTCTCCGAGCTTTTCGAAACCCTGCCCGAGGTCGGCGATCCCGACCGCCCGAAACTGGTGTTCTTCTTCGACGAGGCGCATCTGCTTTTTGACGATGCACCCAAGGCGCTGATCGACAAGGTGGAACAGGTGGCCCGCCTGATCCGTTCCAAGGGCGTGGGGGTGTATTTTGTCACCCAGTCCCCTGCCGACATCCCCGAGGACATCCTTGGCCAGCTGGGCAACCGGGTGCAGCACGCGCTGCGCGCCTTCACCGCCCGCGAGGCCCGCGCGCTGCGGCAGGCGGCGGAGACCTTCCGCCCCAACCCCGCCTTCGACACCGAAACCGCGATCCGCGAGGTCGGCACCGGCGAGGCGGTCACCTCCTTCCTGCAGACAAAGGGCGAGCCGGGCATGGTGCAGCGCACCCTGATCCGCCCGCCCGCCTCGCGCCTTGGCGTGATCACCGACGCAGAGCGGGCCGAGACCATGGCCGCCTCGCCCGTCGCAGGCAAGTATGACACGCCCCTCGACCGGCCCTCGGCGCATGAACTGCTGGCCGCCCGGGCCGAGGCCGCCGCCCGCGCCGCCGACCCCGCGCCAGCCCCCGACGCCGACAGCCCCGGCAGCCGCGCCCGCCGCTACACGCCTGCAGACCGCCGCCCGGCCCGCGCCGCCACCCCCGCCACCCTGACCGAGGCGCTGGGGCAGGCCGTGCTCAAGGAGCTTTCCGGCACCACCGGCAAACGTCTGGTGCGCGGCATTCTGGGATCGCTCTTCAGGGCACGCTGACGTCCGCGCCACCGTGCCTTGCCCTGTGCTTCCAGCGGCTGCAAATATCCCGGGGGAGTCCCCCGCAGGGGGACGGGGGCAGAGCCCCCTGCGGCGCCGGACAAAAGCTACTCCGCCGCCATCCGCCGTGCCGCCGCATCCAGAAACTGCCCCAGCCTGTGGCGGTCCAGCGGTTTCGGCAGCAGCTCCACCGCCAGCGCCGCGCAGGTGTCGCGCAGCGCCGAGGACCGGTCGGCGGAGAGGATGGCGCAGGGCAGGCGGCCCAGCCGGGCGCTGATCTCCTCAAAAAGCGCCGTGCCGGAAAGGCCGGATCCCAGCTGGTGATCCAGCAGCAGCGCGTCGGGGGTCAGATCGAGATCGTCGAGCAGATCAAGCGCCGCCGCCGCATCCCCGGCCTCGATCACGTTGACGCCCCAGCTTTCCACCAGCACCGAAATGGCACGGCGCAGCTGCGGCTCGTTTTCCACCAGCAGCACGATCAGCCCGGCCTGCGCCAGCCCCGCAGGCCGGGCGGGGCCGGGGGCGGCCTGCCGCACCGGCGCCACCGCCCCGGCCAGCCCGACGCTGACCATGAAACACGATCCGCGCCCGGGCTCGGACCGCAGCCCCAGCGGATGGCCAAGCCGGATGCAGGCGCGCTCGACGATGGCCAGCCCCAGCCCCAGCCCGTCATTGCGGCTGGCGCGGGGATCGAGCCTGCGGAACTCCTCGAAGATGGCGGACTGGTCCTCGGCGGCGATGCCGGGGCCGGTGTCATGCACCTCGATCCGGGCCGCACCGCCATGGCGCCGCACCCCCACCAGCACCCGGCCCCGGTCGGTATAGCGGATGGCATTGGCCATCAGGTTCTGCAGGATGCGCCGCAGGAAGGCGGGATCGGTGCTGACGGTCAGGCTGCTGTCGACCATGCGCAGCACCAGCCCCTTGCGCGCCGCCAGCACCTCCATCTCGTCGCGCAGCGGGCGCAGGATGTCCGACAGCGCCACCGGACGGATGTCGAAGCGCAGCCCGTCGGATTCCAGCCGCGAGATGTCGAGCAGCGCGTCGATGATCTGTTCGGCGGAACAGATGGCGCTTTCCGCCTTGGCCAGCACCGACGCCTCGCGCGGGTCGGCGCAGCGGTCCGCCAGCGAGGACAGGAACAGCTTGGCCGCCGACAGGGGCTGCAGCAGGTCATGGCTCGCCGCCGCGACGAAGCGCGATTTGGAGGCATTGGCCCGTTCCGCCGCCGACAGCGCATCCTCCAGCTCCAGCGTGCGCTCCATCACGCGCTGTTCCAGAATTTCGTTCAGTTCCGTCAGCTTGCGGGCCGATTCCCGTTCCGCCGTCACATCGGTGCAGGAAAACAGAAAGCCGCCATCGGGCATGTCGCTGCCAAAGATCCGCAGCACCGTACCGTCGCGGCGCATCACCTCGACCCGGATCGGATCGCGCGGGCCAGAGGCCGCCGCCCAGCGCGCGAAGCCTGCGCGCTCCTCGCCCCGGGCGAAGGTGAATTCCTCGTCCAGACGCGCCAGCAGCGCCGCAAAGGAGGCGCCCAGATGCAGCCGCCGCACCGGCAGGCCCAGCAGCGCGCCGATGCGCAGGTTCCACGCCACCAGCCGCGCCGTCTCGTCAAAGATGCAGACGCCCTGATCCAGATGGTCCAGCGTGGCGCGGATCATCCGGGTCTGCTTGTCGCGCAGCTTCAGCCGTTCCTGCCGCTCCAGCCGGATGATGTCGGTGACGTCGGTCTGCACCACCACCGTGCCGCCATTGCCGGTGCGGTGCTCTGACACCTGCAGCCAGCGGTCGACGGTATGGCGCACGTTGAACATCACGCTGCGGTCCTGATGACGGCGCAGGCGCTGCTCGGCCCAGCCTGCGGCGCTGACCCCCTCGGGCAGCACCAGACGGCGCGAGCGGCTGATCCTTTCGACATAATCGGCAAAGGGCAGGCCGGGGCGCAGATCATGCACCGTGTCGCGGAAATCCCGGCAGAAGCGCGCGTTGCACAGCACCAGCCGGTCGCCGGGATCAAACAGCGCAAAACCTTCGGAGACGGTCTCGATGGCATCGGCCAGATTGCGCCGCGCCGCCTCGGTGTCGTGATGGGCCTGCGCCAGCTGGCTGTTGGACTGATGCAGCAGCTCAAGCGTGCGTTCCAGTTCCAGCGTCCGCTCGCGCACGCGCTTTTCCAGCAGGGCGGCGCGTTCGAACTGGGCATAGGCGGCCCCCGAAGGCGCGGTGCCATATTCCACCCGCCGCATCAGCGCCTCGGCGATCTTGAGCAGCTTTTCGTTCTGCCGCTCCAGCGAATCCAGCGGGTTGACCAGCGACATCAGCCACGGCCCTCGGGCGGGTAGAAGGCCACCCCGGTCAGGGTCTGGTTCACATGCAGCGCGCCATACTGTTCGCCATAGGTGTTGAACCCCACCACGTTGAACCGCGACAGGATGTCGGAGACGCGCCGCGTCTGCTGATACTGCCCGGCCTCGATCCGGCGGAACAGGCAGTCACAGCCAAGGATCTGCTGCGGCATCACCGGATGCGACAGGGCGCGCAGCCCCTCCTCCAGATGCCGGGCCATGTCCTGATGACGGGCCAGCGTCAGCACCATGCCTTCGTTGATGGCCGAGAAGAACACCAGATGGCCCTCCTCGTCGACGCGCTGGATCGACCGCACATGGTGGCTGTCCCCCAGCCGGACCACCACGGGATGCGCGGCAAAGGTGAAGGCGTCCAGCTGCCCGGGATCCTTGCCCAGAAGCCGGGCATATTCGGCGGCGGCGGGTTCGGCGTTGATCTGCTGCACCAGACGGCGGTCCGGGTCGGCGGCGGTGACCACCATGCGCACCTCTGTCGGCACCAGATGGTCAAGGCTGAACACCTTGACCGGGCAATGCGACCGCACCAGCGCCAGCAGGGCGGCATTGCGCCGGATCACGCCGTTATGCGCCACCCATGTGCTGCAGAAACTGGTGCCATCCCCGGTGGAGCCGCCAAAAAGCGGCGTCGACCCCATGCCCGAGGCCAGCACCGAGGTCAGGTTCTCTTCCTGCAGCGACAGGCCATCCACCATGAGGAAGGCGAAATCATAGGGCATCTGCGGCGCGCGCGCGGCCAGCGCCCGGCGCCGGTGGATCACCTCGTCGATGGTGGCCTGCGCTTCCAGTTGGTCCAGCCCGTCGATGGCGTAGCTGTCCACGGCGAACAGATCGGCGGGAAAGCCGGTGGCGATGATCTGGCCATCCTCATAGCCGTTGAGGCCGATCTCTCCGGCTGTGGTGCAGGCAAGCACCTCTGCCGCGCCGAACCGGCCCTGCGCCTGCCGGGTCAGGGCGATGAAGTCGGCGCGGGGGCTGGCAAAGAGACAGACAAGCGCAAAGGGCCCCGGTCCCAGCTGGGCGTGGATCGCGCTGATCGGGTCCGGCGCGTCGCAGGCAACCTGCGCGACGCAGAGGGCACCGGCCCGCCCCTTGTCCTCCCCCCCGGAGCCATGGCCTGCTCCGTCCAAATCCTTGTCCTTTCGCGTGGTGATGCAGATTAGGGACTGCCAGCCTCCCTTGGCAAGACCTGCGCAAACCGCGCCTCCTGCGCGATCAGCACCGCCTGCGTGCGACTGTGCACCCCCAGCTTGCGCATGATCGCCGTCACATGCGCCTTTACCGTGGTTTCCGCGATGGCAAGCTCATAGGCGATCTGCTTGTTCAGCTTGCCCTCGCAGAGCAGCGACAGGATGCGCGCCTGCTGCGCGGTCAGCGTGGCCAGCCGGTCCAGCGCCTCTGCCGCGCCGCTGCCGCTGCCGGGCGCCTGCGGGTCGATATAGCCGTCGGGCAGGAAGGGCTCGCCCCGCGCCACCGCCTCGAAGGCGCGGCGGAACACCGAACGCTGGGCATGTTTGGGCACGAAGCCGTCCGCGCCCGCCTTCATCACATGCGACACCATGCGGTTGTCGGCCATGGAGGAGACGATCAGCAGCGCCGCGCGCGGCACCGCGCGCCGCAGCCGCAGCAGCCCGTCCAGCCCGGTCACGTCGGGCAGGGTCAGATCAAGGATCACCAGATGCGGCGGGTCCCCGTCGGACACAAGCTCCAGCGCCCGCTCCAGCGTGCCGGCGGTGTCGATCCGGGCAAAGCCCGCCAGCGACTGCAGCGTGAGCGTCAGCGCGTCACAGAACAGCGGATGGTCATCCACCACCAGCGCGCGGCTGTCTCCGGTCGGGGACAGGAGGGTTGCCCGGTGGTCCATGGCCATGACGCCTCTTGTTAGCTTCCGCCCCAGACTAGCGCGGGGGCGGAGCCGAGTCCTGTGTCAAAAGGTCGAAGGCGGGCTCAGAACCAGCCCTGCACCGTCCGCGAGGCGGAAGAGATGTCCTGGCCTACGCCATCAACCGTGCCGCAGGCGGCGAGAGCCGCGAGAAGGGAAAGAAGAAGGGCCTGTTTCATCGATCTGCTCGTTGTTGCTGTTTTTGTTGTCTCTGGACTGTAGCGCGGCGGTCAGTCCTGCCACCACCACGCATTGGGCATCCAGTCCACCCAATCGCCATAGACCGGCGTACGCGCCGCATCATAGGTCAATTCCTTGGCATGGGCGATCCATGTCCTGTCCCACTGATACAGCGGGATGACATAGCGCCCCGTCGTCAGCACCCGGTCCAGCGCCTGCACGGCGGCGGTGAACTCTGCTTCCTCCTCGGCGGCCAGCATCTGGTCGATCATCGCATCCACCGCAGGCGAGGCGATGCCCATGAGGTTGCGCGACCCGGGCTGGTCGGCGGCAGCGCTGCCCCAGTAAAGCCGCTGCTCGTTGCCCGGCGACAGCGACAGCCCGATGCGGGTCCATGCCATGTCGAAATCGAACTCGGCGGTGCGGATGTTGAACTGCGCGGGATCGACGCTGCTGATCGTGACGCCGATGCCCAGCCGGTCCAGCGCGCGGGCATAGATGTCGAGCATGGAGGCTTCCTCGCCCATGCCCTGCGGCAGCAGGATCTCGAACCGGAAGGGGCGACCGGACGGATCCATCATGCGGCCCTGATCCAGCGTGAACCCGGCTTCGGCAAAAAGATCAAGCGCGCGGCGCAGCCCGTCACGGTTGCGCGCGGTGCCATCGCCTTCGGGCAGGCTGTAGCCTTCCAGCGCCCCGGGCAGCAGATCCTCTGCATAGGGCTCCAGCAGGGCGCGGACCCGGCCCGAGGCGGGGCCGTGATCCATGGCCAGCGTCGAGTTGGAAAAATACGAGGTGATGCGCTTCTGGCGCCCGCCGGTCATCGTCTCGTTGATATAGGCGAAGTTGAAGGCCTGCAGCAGCGCCTCGCGCACCCGCCAGTCGGCAAAGGCGGGCTGGCGCAGGTTCATGGCAAAACCGGTCATGCCCGAGGGGCGGCCATGCGGGATCTCCGACAGCACCACATCGCCGCCGCGCACCGCCGGGAAATCATATTGCGTGGCCCATTTTTCCGCGTTGTTCTCGCGGTTCACGTTCAGCAGCCCGGCCTTGAACGCCTCGAACATCGCGGTGCCATCGGCGAAAAATTCCATGCGCAGCTCGTCAAGATTGGCCTGTCCGCGCATGAAGGGCAGGTCGCGGCCCCAATACTCGGGGTCGCGTTTCAGCACCAGCGTCCGCCCCGGCACCACCTGATCGATCACATACGGCGCGGTGGTGATCGGGATCACGTCGAGCCCGCTCTGCGCAAAATCGCGCCCCTCCCACTGGGCTTTCTTGAGGATGGGGCGCATCCCCATCAGCAGCACCAGTTCCCGGTCGGGTTCGGTGAAGGTAAAGCGCAGGCTGCGCGGCCCGGTCTGTTCCATCGCGGCGACGCGCGCCCATGCCGCATGATAGCGAGGATGCCCCTGCGTGCCCAAGGTCTCGTAGCTCCACATCACGTCTTCGACGGTGACGGGGGAGCCATCAGAGAACCGCGCCTCGGGGCGGAGGGTGAATTCCACCCAAGACCGATTCGGTCCGGTCTCGATCGTCTCGCAGAGCAGGCAGTAAAGCGTGAAGGCTTCGTCCCAGCTTCGCCCCATAAGTGATTCATATGCAAGGAAACGCAGCTGCCAGGGCGGGCTGCCTTTCAGGATGTGCGGATTGAGACTGTCAAAGCTGCCCACTTCACCGCTGACCGCGCGGCCACCTTTGGGCGCATCCGGGTTCACATAGGGCAGGGAGTCAAAATCTGGGGGGAGGGCAGGGGCACCATACATGGATATGGCATGAGCAGGGTCTGCGGACGCACTGATTCCAACAAATGAAGATAACGCCAGAGCAACAAATGCCACCCCGGAATTGCGGAAACTTATTGTATCCAAAAATGCAACAGTCATGCCCTGCCCTTGTTTTCTTGGCATTTGAGCCTATCCGGGCTTTCACGTCTTTTCAAACTTTTAGGTTGGACTCCAGCGGTAAAGCGCGTATAACAGTCTCACTGCTCGATAGGTTTCTTGCCTGTATGAAACCTGCCTCAACGACTTGACGCCGGCCTTGCGCCGGCGTTTTTTTTTGGCCAGAGCGGTTTTTCTGCCACTGTGGAGCGAAGGCAACACCCATAGCGGCATGGCGTGAGCAGCCACAAGCCCTTATTTTTGCGATGCAGCGTGCTATGTTGCACCTGCAGCAATGAGGAGTGTTTCCTATGTCCCTGAAAGGCAAGACGGCCATCGTCACCGGGTCCAATTCCGGCATCGGGCTGGGTGTGGCGCGCGAACTGGCCCGCGCCGGTGCGGCGGTGGTGCTGAATTCCTTCACCGACCGCGAGGAGGACCATGCGCTGGCCCGTGACATGGCGGCGGAATTCGGCGTGGAGGTGCGCTATATCAAGGCGGACATGTCCAAGGGCGACGAATGCCGCGCGCTGGTCGAACAGGCGGGCGCCTGCGACATTCTGGTGAACAATGCCGGGATCCAGCATGTGGCGCCGCTGGACGAGTTTCCGGTGGAAAAATGGGATGCGATCATCGCCATCAATCTCAGCTCCGCCTTTCACTGCACCGCCGCCGCGCTGCCGCTGATGCGCAAGGCGGGCTGGGGCCGGGTGGTCAACATCGCCTCGGCGCATGGGCTGACCGCTTCGCCCTATAAATCCGCCTATGTGGCGGCCAAGCACGGCATCGTCGGCATGACCAAGGTCGTGGCGCTGGAAACCGCCAAAGAGCCGATCACCGCCAATGCCATCTGCCCGGGCTATGTGAAGACCCCGCTGGTGGAGGCGCAGATCCCCGACACCGCCAAGAAATACGACATGACCGAGGAGGAGGTGATCGAGAAGGTGATTCTCGACCGCCAGCCCTCGAAGCAGTTCGCGACGGTGGAGCAGATCGGCGGCACCGCCGTGTTCCTGTGTTCGGACGCGGCGGAGCAGATCACCGGCACGACGATTTCCGTGGATGGCGGCTGGACCGCGCTGTGACCGGGTGAGGGGGCGCTGCCCCCTCGCCCCTGCGGGGCTCACCCCCGGAGTTTAGGGGCAAGATGAAGGGCAGGGAGCCGAGAGCATGGTGAAGATCAATCTGGCCCTGCAGGGCGGCGGCGCGCATGGCGCCTTTACCTGGGGCGTGCTGGACCGGCTGCTGCAGGAGGAGGATCTGGAGATTGCGGCGATCACCGGCACCTCGGCGGGGGCGCTGAACGGTGCCGCGCTGAAGGCGGGGATGGTGCGGGGCGGGCGCGAGGGCGCGCGCGAGGTGCTTGACACGCTCTGGTCCGAGGTGGCGGGGATGCGCGATCTGGCGGTGCCGGAATGGATGCATCCGTTCCTGCCCGATCCCGGCTTCATCAGCCGGTCGCTGCAATATTCGGTGCCTTTCGCTGCGGGCGAGGCGGTGGGGCGCATGATGTCGCCCTATGCCTGGGGGCCGTTTTACCGCAACCCGCTGGAGCGCATCGTGGAGCGGCTGGATTTCAGCGGCATCTGTTCGGCGGAGGGGCCGGAGTTTTTTGTCTGCGCCACGTCGGTGCGCGATGGCAAGGTGCGGGTGTTTTCGGGCGACCGGCTGACCCCCAAGGCGATCATGGCCTCGGCCTGCCTGCCGACGCTGTTTCAGGCGGTGGAGATCGAGGATCCGGAAACCGGCGCGATGGAAGCGTTCTGGGATGGCGGCTATTCCGGCAATCCCGCGCTGTTTCCGTTATATGCCAAGCATTTGCCCAACGATCTTGTCATCGTGAACATCAATCCCGTGGTGCGCGAGGCGGTGCCGGTGACCCCGCCGGAAATCCAGAACCGCATCAACGAGATCAGCTTCAACTCCTCGCTGCTGCGCGATCTGCGTGCCATTGATTTTGTGCAGCGGCTGATCGGCTCGGGCGTGGTGGAAGAGGGCGCGATGAAGAAGCTGCGGGTGCACATGATTTCCGATGACGCGCTGATGAACCAGCTGTCGGTGGCCACCAAGATGGTGGCGCTGCCCTCGGTCATCGCGCAGCTGCGCGAGGCGGGTCGGCGCGCGGCGGGCACGTTCCTGTCGGATCATCGCGACAGTCTGGGCGTGCGCCAGACCGTCGATCTGCGCCGGATGTTCGGCTGAGCGTCAGGAGGCCTTGCGCACCGGTTCGACCTGCGGCGGGCGCGGCACCCGGTCGGGTGGATAGACCAGCCCGGCAGAGATGATGAGCTTGGCCGCGTCTTCGATGGTCATGTCCAGTTCCACCACGTCTTCGGCGGGGAAATAGAGCAGGAAGCCCGAGGTCGGGTTGGGCGTGGTCGGCACGAAGACCGACAGCAGATCGCCCATCACCGCCGACTTGTCGCGGATCTCGCCGCGGGCCTGCGTGGAGATGAAGCCGATGGCCCAGATGCCCTTGCGCGGATACTGCACGAGGCAGGCCTTTTCGAAGCTGCGTTCGGACTGGGCAAAGACCGTCTCGGCGATCTGCTTCAGCCCGGAATAGATCGAGCGCACCACCGGCGTGCGGTCCACGAGGCTCTCGCCAAAGCGGATCAGCGAGCGGCCGATCAGCCCCTTGGCGATCCAGCCCACCACGATGGTGAAGACGAGGAAGAAGATCACGCCCACGCCGCGCAGGTTGATGCCGATATAGGCTTCGGGGTTGAAGCGGGACGGCACCAGCGGCAGCACGAACCCGTCCACGAAGCCGAATAGCGACCAGATGAGCCAGATGGTCAGCCCCACCGGCATGATGACCACAAGGCCGGTCAGGAAGCTGGCGCGCAGTCCGGCAAACAGTCCGGGGCGGCGCGGTTTCTCGTCGAATGGGCTGGTCATGGGGTTCCCGGAAGCCGCAGATGTCTGACGTAAGGTAGGCGGTCGCACGGCGTTCCACAATGGGCCGCCGCGCGCATCGGGTCAGGTGGCGGGCAGGCTGGCCAGTTCGCGGGCGATGGCGGCCCCCAGACGGGCATTGTTCAGCACCAGCGCGATGTTGGCCTCCAGCGAGCGGCCCCCGGTCAGCTCGTAGATGCGCTGCAGCAGATAGGGCGTCACCGCCTTGCCGGTGATGCGATGGGTGGCGGCATCAGCCATGGTGCGGGCGATGATCGGGTCCATTTCGCTGCGCGGAATCTCGGCCTCGACCGGGATGGGATTTGCGACAAGCTGGCCGCCGGGCAGGCCAAGTGCGGCGCGCATCCGCTGGGCGCGGGCGATCTCGGCGGCGGTATCGGCGCGCAGCGGCGCGGCAAGGCCTGCATCGCGCGACCAGAAGGCCGGAAGCTGCGCCTGACCATAGGCGATGACCGGCACGCCAAGCGTTTCCAGCACCTCCAGCGTCTTCGGCAGATCGAGAATGGCCTTGGCGCCCGCCGCCACCACCGTCACCGGGGTCTGCGCCAGTTCCTGCAGATCGGCGGAAATGTCGAAGCTGGTCTCGGCGCCGCGATGCGCGCCGCCGATGCCGCCGGTGGCAAAGACCTCGATCCCGGCCAGACGCGCGGCGATCATCGTGGCGGCCACGGTGGTGGCGCCGGTGCCGCCGCGCGCCATGCACACCGCCATGTCGGCGCGCGACAGCTTCGCCGCGCCCTTGGTCTGGGCCAGCTGTTCCAGCTGCGCATCATCAAGCCCGACGCAGAGCTTGCCCTCCAGCACGGCGATGGTGGCGGGGGTGGCGCCCGCGTCGCGGATCGCGGCCTCGACCGAGCGCGCCATCTCGAGGTTCTGCGGCCATGGCATGCCATGGGTGATGATGGTGGATTCCAGCGCCACGACCGGCGCGCGATCCTTGAGCGCGCGGGCGACATCGGGCGAAAGATGCGGAAGGCTCATGAGGGGATATCTCCGGAAACATAGGCGGCGGCGGCCTGAAGCGCACGGTGCAGCGCCGCAGCGCGGTCTTCGCCGCGCAGTTCGGCGGCCACATGGGCCGCCATGAAGGTGTCGCCCGCGCCGGTGACGCGGGTCACCAGCACCTCGGGCGGGCTTTCGGTCAGCACGCCCTCGGGCGTGGCATCGGCGGCAGGGGCGCCGCCTGCGGTGACCACGGCACGCGCCGCCCCCCGCGCCAGCAGCGCCTGCGCCGCCTCGGGCGCGGTGGCAAAGTCGTGCTGGCAGAGCAGCCCGGCCTCTTCGAGGTTCACATAAAGCGCGCCACGCCCGGCGCGGAGGAAGGGCAGCAGCCGGTCGGCCTTGCCGGGGCTCGCAGGGGCGATGCGCAGATCGGCGGCGGCCAGCGCCGGCATGTGCAGGATCTCTTCCAGCAGCGCCGTTGTCAGGTTGCCGTCCAGCGCCACGGGCCCGGCCCAAGGTGCTGCATCGCTGCCCAGACGGCCATCACGCAGCGGCGCGAGGATGCGCGGGCCCGCCTGTTCGAGCGAATGCGCATCGGCAATGGCGGCGATCAGGCCATTGGCGCCCTCGACCGCCATATAGACATCGGTGGGCAGATCGTCGGAGCGGTAAAGATCGCCGGTCAGACAGCCCAGCCGGTCGCAGGCGCGCACCAGATCTTCGCCTTCGGCATCGCGGCCCACGGCGCTGAGCAGGCCGGGGCGCAGGCCGAACCGGGTCAGCGTCATGGCGATGTTCAGCGCCACGCCACCGGGCAGCCGGGTGATGCGGCCCGGCACGTCGGATCCCTGACGCATGGTGCTGGCGGAACGGCCGATCACGTCCCAGAGGACGGAACCGATACAGAGAATGTCGGGACGTGTGGTCATGCCGGTGTTTTGCCCGCAGCCCCGCGCCGCGGCAAGCGGATTGCGCGTGGCGCCGCAGGTTTCCGTTGCGATGCCGCCGCGCGCGCGCTTTGCTGGCCGCGACTCCGGGGGAGAGACCAGATGCGCGCGGACAACCTGTGGCAGCAAACAGCGCTGGAGCGGCTGGAGACACCGCCGCTCGATACCGATCGCAGCTGCGATCTGGTCCTTCTGGGCGGCGGCTTTACCGGCTGCGCGGCGGCGCTGGCAGCGGCAGAGACGGGCGCTTCGGTCCTGCTTTGTGAGGCGCTGGCGCCGGGACATGGCGGATCGGGACGCAATGTCGGGCTGGTGAATGCCGGGCTGTGGCTGCCGCCAGAGGCGCTGGCGCGCGGGCTGGGGCCTGCGCGGGCGGCGCGGCTGACCGAAATGCTGGGGCAGGGACCGGGGCTGGTCTTTGATCTGATCGCGCGCCATGGCATCGCCTGCGAGCCGCAGCGTGCGGGCACGCTGCACTGCGCCCCGGACGCGCGCGGGCTTGCCGATCTGCGCGACCGGCACCGCCAGCTGACCGCGGCAGGCGCGCCGGTGGTGCTGCTCTCCGCAGCAGACGCGCAGGCGCGCAGCGGCGTGGCTGGCCTGCGGGGCGCGCTTCACGATCCACGCGCGGGCACGATCCAGCCCTTGGCCTATCTGCGCGGTCTGGCCCGCGCGGCGCAGGCGGCGGGCGCCACGCTCTGCGGCCAGACCCCGGTGCGCAGCGTCCGCCGGGACGGCGCGGACTGGCTGCTGCAGGCAGGGCGGCACCAGATCCGTGCGCGCGCACTGCTGGTCGCTACAAATGCCTATCACATCAGCACTCAAGGCATTGATATTCCTAAAATTCCTGCCGTGTATTATTTTCAGGCCGCCACCGATCCGCTGCCTGATCCCGTGCTGCCGGGCCATGAAGGCTGCTGGGATACCGCAAAAATCATGACCTCGTGGCGGCGCGACAGGACCGGCCGGCTGATCCTTGGTGCCATGGGACGGCCCGAGGATGTGCTGGGCCAGAGACTGCATCTGGGCTGGGCACGGCGCAAACTGGCGCGGCTTTATCCGCATCTTGCCGGTCAGCGCTTTGCCTGCTGGTGGTCGGGCCGCATTGCCATGACCGGCGACCATATCCCCAAAATCCTGCAGCTTGGCCCGCAGGGCTATGCGATCACGGGATATTCGGGGCGGGGCATTGCGCCGGGCACAGTGCTGGGTCAGGCGCTGGCGCGGGTCTGTCTGGGCGCCGATCCCGAGCATCTGCCTTTGCCGGTGCAGACCGCGCATTGGGAACCGGGCGGTGCCTTGCGCGAAATCCTTTACGAAACCGCCGCCAGAGTGGCGCATCTGCCCGGGGCAGGATAAGAAGACAGTTATCCTATAATCAGTATTATGGTAAAATATGAGGGACAGATCCCCCCGGGAGCCTTAGTTTTCTGGACAAAACCGCAGGATCAACGCTATCTGGGATCACCTTACGGAGATCGCTGACATGCCCGCCTTTCTGATCCTTAACGGCCCCAATCTCAACCTGCTGGGCCTGCGCCAGCCCGAGGTCTATGGCCGCACCACGCTGGCCGATGTCGAGGCGATGTGCCGCGCCCATGCCGAAACGCTGGGGGTCGATCTGGATTTCCAGCAAAGCAACCACGAAGGCGCGCTGGTCGATGCCATCCACGCCGCCCGTGGCACCAAGGACGGGCTGATCCTCAATGCGGGCGCCTATACCCATACCTCGCTCGCGCTGATGGACGCGATCAGTTCCGCCGAAGTGCCCGCGATCGAACTGCACCTGTCCAATGTCCACGCGCGCGAGGAATTTCGCCATGTCAGCTACATCGCCCGCGTGGCCGTGGGCGTGATCTGCGGCTTCGGCCCGCGCGGCTATACGCTGGCCATGGACGCGCTGCTGCATCACCACGAGAGCCGGACGTGACGCCCGCGGATCGCGACTGGCTGCTTGATCTTACCCACGCGCCCAGTATCGAATGCGCGTGGGCCCTGCATGTGGCGCGTATGGCCGAATTCGGCTTTGACCGGCTGTTCTATGGCTTCACCCGCTACCGCACCCAAAGCTCGCTGGGCGATCCCGCCGATTTCCTGCTGCTGACCAATCACAGCCGCGACTACACCGATGTCTTCATCGGCGACGGGCTTTACCGCCATGCGCCGATGGTCCGCTGGGCGCTGGATCACGACGGCGCCTGTTCATGGCGGGTGCTGGCCGAGATGATGACCAGCGGCAGCCTGACCCCGGACCAGCGCCGGGTGATCGACTTCAACCGCAGCCGCAACGTGGTGGCGGGCTATTCGGTCAGCTTCCGCACCGTGTCGAGCCGCGCCAAGGGCGCCATCGCGCTGACCGCGCGCCCCGGCATGGATCAGGACGCGGTCGATGCGCTCTGGCAGGCGCAAGGCGACCTGATCGTGCTAATGAACAACCTGCTGCATCTCAAGGTGCTCACCCTGCCCTATGTGCCGCCGAACCAGTCGCTGACCAAGCGCCAGCGCGAGGCGCTGGAATGGGTCGGCGACGGCAAGACCATGCAGGACATCGCCATCATCATGGGACTCACTCAGGCCACGGTCGAAAAACACCTGCGGCTGGCGCGCGAGGCGCTGAATGTCGACACCACGGCACAGGCCGTGGCCAAGGCGGCGTTCCAGAACCAGATGTTTGTCTTGGATATCTGAGGCTTCGATCCGCCCCCTGCCCCGCGCCGCGATTCGGATCGCCGCAAAATTCCGGTGATCCATGTTAGCGCAATACCCGCATTACGGGAAAACCGGGTTTGCAACTTTATGAATCGCGAGAGTTGGTTTCCAAAAACCGGAAAGTGGGCGCAAATCCGCGCAAACGTTACCGGAAACCCCGCAAAATTGGCATGAATTAACCGCCCCGGACTTTCAATGTTCCAGAGAAATTGAGAGATTACGTTACGTTCCGTGAGTGGTGGCTTTGGCCATGGAGCAACGGGCGCGCATCCCCTCTGATTTTGGGGCGCTGCGTCTCCGCCGGTTTAGGCCGGAGTCGGGCCGGACCGGGGCAATTACCGCCTCGACCGCCCGGCACCCCCGCCTCGGCACCCTGCCTCATCCCCAATGTTCACGGGGGGCCGGGAAAGGAAAACGGAGCCGCCCCGAGGGGCGGCTCCGGATTTTTCAGCAGACAGACGCGGGCCCGGCCAAGATGACCCGGCCCGCGCACGGGCTTAGCCCTGCGCGACCTTCGCCACTTCTGCAGCAAAATCTTCTTCTTTCTTCTCGATGCCTTCGCCGACCTGCAGACGCACGAAACCGGTGATCTCGGCGCCCGCTTCCTTGGCCGCCTGTTCGACGGTGATGTCGGGGTTGACCACGAACTGCTGGCCCAGCAGCGTGATCTCGGCCAGATACTTCTTCATGCGGCCTTCGATCATCTTCTCGATCACGGCGTCCGGCTTGCCGGATTCGCGCGCGATGTCGATCTGGACCTGACGCTCTTTCTCGATCACCGCTGGATCCAGCGCGTCGGAGTTCAGGGCAGCGGGGTTGGCCGCAGCGATGTGCATGGCAACCTGACGGCCAAAGGCTTCGTCACCGCCGGTCATCGCGACCAGCACGCCGATCTGGCCCATGTTGGGGGCTGCGGCATTGTGCACATAGGTCACGACCTGACCGCCTTCGATCTTCACCATCCGGCGCAGGGTCATGTTCTCGCCGATGGTGGCGATCTTGTCGGTGATGATGTCCGACACCTTCTTGCCGTCCACTTCGGCATCGGCCAGCGCGGCCGTGTCCGACGCGCCAAGCGCTGCCGCGGCGATCTTGCCCACCATGTCCTGGAAATCGGCGTTCTTGGCGACAAAATCGGTCTCGGCGTTCACCTCGACGGCGACACCCGTGCCGCCCTGAACCTGCACGGCGACAAGACCTTCGGCCGCGGTGCGCCCGGATTTCTTCGCCGCCTTGGCCAGACCCTTGGTGCGCAGCCAGTCGACCGCCGCTTCCATGTCGCCATCGGTCTCGGTCAGCGCCTTCTTGGCATCCATCATGCCTGCGCCGGTCATCTCGCGCAGTTCTTTCACCTGTGCAGCAGTGATCGCCATCTCGGCTCTCCTCATCTCAAATTCGTTGGGGGCGGCCCCGCCCCGGGCCACCCGCTCCTGTCATGCTTTCGTGACACTGGCGCGACGGCCCCGCAGGACCGCCGCCTCAGGCTCAGTTCTGCTGGGCGCCGGCCAGCAGTTCCTCGGCGGGCGCATCTTCCAGCGCGCCAAGGTCGACACCGGCGGCTTCCATCTGGCCGGTCATGCCGTCCAGCGCCGCGCGCGACACCAGATCGCAGTAAAGCGCGATGGCCCGGGCCGCGTCATCGTTGCCGGGGATGATGTAATCCACGCCATCCGGCGAGCAGTTGGTGTCCACGATCGCGACGACGGGGATGCCCAGCTTGTTGGCTTCCGCCACGGCCAGCGCTTCCTTTTTCACGTCGATGACGAACAGCATGTCGGGAAGGCCGCCCATGTCGCGGATGCCGCCCAGCGACGCCTGCAGTTTGGTCTGGTCACGTTCCATGCCCAGCCGTTCTTTCTTGGTCAGGCCTTCGGCACCGGATTCCATGCGCTCGTCGATGGATTTCAGACGGTTGATGGACTGCGACACGGTCTGCCAGTTGGTCAGCGTGCCACCCAGCCAGCGGTGGTTCATGTAATACTGCGCGCAACGCTCTGCGGCATCGGCGATGGGCTGCTGCGCCTGACGCTTGGTGCCGACGAACAGCACGCGGCCGTTACGTGCGACAGTGTCGCGGATGGCCTTCAGAGCCGCGTCCAGCATGGGAACGGTCTGCGTCAGATCCATGATGTGGATGCCGTTGCGCGCGCCATAGATGAACTCGCCCATGCGGGGGTTCCAGCGCTGCGTCTGGTGGCCGAAATGCACGCCAGCTTCAAGCAGCTGACGCATGTTGAACTCGGGAAGAGCCATGTCCGTTTTCCTTTCCGGTTTCGGTATCCTCGGCGGGGGCTCATCCCATATGGGGGACAACCGGTGGACCGGATGGGGATGTCTCCCCCAAGGGCCCGACCCCGCCTGCGGGGTTCAGTGCGCGCGCCTATACCTGCCTTCTGCCCCGGGCACAAGCCCCGCCGCCCGCCGCCCCTTCATCTTGCCCCTGAACTCCGGGGGTGAATGCGGCGCAGCCGCAGAGGGGGCAGCGCCCCCTCCGTGCTCCCGGTCTCACGCGCGCAGCGGCAGGATGACACAGAAGCTGCTGCCGCGTCCCGGCTCGCTTTCGATGCGCAGCCGCCCGCGATGCCGGTTGACGATGTGCTTGACGATGGCAAGCCCCAGCCCGGTGCCACCCATCTCGCGCGAGCGGTGGTTGTCGACGCGGTAGAACCGCTCGGTCAGCCGGGGAATGTGCATCGGATCAAAGCCGGGACCAGTATCGGTCACCGCGATCTCCACCCCCTCGACCCGCAGCCGCGGCTGATAGCCCGGCCCGCTCAGCCGCACCGTCACCGAGGCGCCGCGCCCGGAATATTTCACCGCGTTCTCGACAAGGTTCATCACCACCTGCCGCAGCTGGTCGGGATCGGCGGGCACTTCCAGCCGGGTTTCGGGAAATTCCGGGCGCAGCGTCACCCCAGCTTCGGCGGCCAGCGGCGCCAGCCCGTTCAGCACCGACCGCAGCAGCCCGGGCAGATCCACCGGCTCGGTCGGGCGCACCCGCTCCTCGGCCTCGACCCGGCTCAGCGACAGCAGATCGCCCACCAGCCGCTCCATCCGGGTGGCCTCGGTCTGCATGATGGTCAGAAACCGGTCCCGCGCCCCCGCATCCTCGCGCGCCGGGCCCTGCAGCGTCTCGATGAACCCCAAAAGCGCCGTCAGCGGCGTGCGCAGCTCATGGCTGACATTGGCGACAAAATCGCGGCGCATCTGCCCGGCCTGCTCCAGATGGGTCACATCCTGAAAGCACAGCAGCACGCCCGCCCCCGATTCAAGCTTCACCGCCCGGCAGGACACGTCAAAGCTGGCATTCTGCCGGTCCTCGGTGGCGTGGTAGCGGGTGCGGCGCGGCGCGCTGTCCCGGAACGTGCCCTCGATGGCGTCCAGCAGCGCGGGCTGGCGCAGCGCGGTGATGAAATGCCGCCCCGCCAGACCGTCGCCCAGCAGGGTTGCCGCCTCGATATTGGTGGCGGCGATGCGCTCGTCCCACTGGATCAGCACGGCAGGCAGCGGGATCGCCGCCACCAGATCCCCGGCCTCGGCGCGCATCAGCCGCGCGCCTGCCGCGCGGCATCAAGCCCGTCGGCGAAACAGGCCAGCAGCGCATCGGGATCCTCCAGCCCCAGCGACACCCGGAAGAACCCTTCCGAGATGCCAAGCGCCGCACGGCCCTCGGCGGTCAGCGCGCGATGCGAGGACGAGGCCGGATGCGACAGCGTGGTGCCCACATCCCCCAGCGTCGGCGCAAAGGCGATGCCCTTCGCGGCCTCGGTAAAGGCATTGGCCGCCGCGCGCCCGCCCTCCAGTTCGAAACTGAGCATGGTGCCGGGATTGCCGCGCAGCACCGACTGGGCCCGCGCCGCATCGGGATGGTCGGCGCGGCTGGGATAAAGCACGCGCGCGACCCCTGCCCGCCCGGACAGAAACTCCGACAGCCGCTGCGCGGTCTGCTGCGCGCGGTCGAACCGCAGCGGAAAGGTCATCAGCCCGCGTTCGGCCAGCCAGCAGTCAAAGGGGCTCGCCGTCATGCCGGTGGTGACGGCAAAGACCCGCAGCCGCTGCGCCACCTCCGGATCGCGCGCCGCGACCCAGCCCAGCGTCACATCGGCATGGCCTGCCAGCAGCTTGGTCACCGAGTGGATCACGATATCGGCGCCCCGCGTCACCGGGGCGATGGCGGCGGGTGTGGTGAAGGTGTTGTCCACCGCCAGCAGGATGCCCCGCGCCTTGCAGAGGGCGGCGATGCCGTCCAGATCGGCGATGCGCAGCGTGGGGTTCGACACCAGTTCGATCAGCACCAGCTTGGTTTCGGGGCGCAGCGCCGCCTCCATCGCGGCGGCGTCGGTGGGATCGGCCAGCGAGGTGGCGATGCCCATGCGCGGCAGATCCTCCTTCATCATCCGCAGCGACCGGCCATAAAGCTGGTCCGCCCCCAGAACGTGATCGCCCGCGCGCAGCAGCCCCATCAGCACCACCGCCACCGCCGCCATGCCGGATCCGGTGACGATGCCGCCCTCCATCTCTTCCAGCGCGTCGATGCGGCGGGCGAGGATATCGGCATTGGGATGGCCTTCGCGCGCATAGGTGTAGCCGGGGCTGCGCCCTTCATACTGCGCATCCAGCGCGTCCGGGCTGTCGGAGGCATAGACCACGGCGGGCATGATCGGGGTCACCACCGCCGAGGAAGACGAGGCAGGCATAGCGACCGGGCGGATAAGCGTCTTGCGGATGTCCATGGAAATCTCCTGTGCTGGCGCAAGGATTTGCACAGCCCCGGGAGCGAGACAAGCCGCCCTGCATGACGTCACGACAGCGGCGATCTGGCGCACTTGCGGGCGAATGCCGCCTTGCAACCAGCGGATGTTTGTCTATTATGTAACAACTGGTAACGCGAGGATCAGGTGTTTCGGTCCCGCGCGGCGTGTTCCAGTCTTTCCTTCGGTAACCAGTCCTCTGCAACGACCTCTGTGCCACGCTCTTTGCGGAGCGTATTGCACAACTGGAAGTAGCTTCTTGCAGAAATGTAGGTTGCCAGAGGTGAGTGTTTCATTCTTAATCCCAAGGTATAGGTGGGGGCGCCTATCACCCACAGGAGCGTCATAACGATGCAAAACGACCCTCTCGATGTGCGTTGCTCCGCTTGCGGACATGTAGCACAGTTCTTCGAGCCGTTCCGTTTTACCTGTGTCATTCGTCATCAGGAAATTCCGGAAAACGCCCATTCCTGGGGACGAGTTGTTGTCGAAGAACTGTTCCCCGACCATTTTAGCTGGACGCAGCCCGACTCGCCCAAACCGAACTTCCTGCAGTCAGACGAGCCCGGCGTGGGCTATCGGCTGAACCATGAAGGCATGGTCTGGTGCAAGGGCTGCAAACGTTTTGAACCCGCAACCATCAACTGGCCCGAAGATGCGTATTGGCAATGGACCGTCCGCGGCCATCACCTTGTCGCGCGCAACCGGGCCCATGCCGAGCTGATCCTTGATTTCCTGCAGGAAAAGCAACGCGCGCCGAACCGAAAGCCTGCCCTGCGCGGCATCCCCACTCCGCTGCTGACCCGGCGCCTTCAGCCCGAGATCAGCGCGAAACTGGAAAGTGCTCTGGCGGCGGTCTGACCGCCAGAGACCGGGGCCGCCTTGGCCTAGACTTCGCTAAGCCCGGCGCGAAAGCGCCGGGCATTTTGCTGGTAGCCCCGCGCGGAGGCGCGCAGCCCCTCGATGGCCGCCTCGTCCAGCATCCGCACCACCTTGCCCGGCATGCCCATCACCAGACTGCCATCGGGGATGTCCTTGCCTTCGGGGATCAGCGCGCCCGCACCGATCAGGCAGTTGCGCCCGATCCGCGCGCCATTGAGAATGGTGGCGCCCATGCCCACCAGCGAGTTTTCCCCGATGGTGCAGCCATGCAGCATCGCCTTGTGGCCGATGGTGCAGCCCGGCCCGATCACCAGCGGGAATCCCATATCGGTGTGACAGACCACGTTTTCCTGCAGGTTCGAGCCCTGACCGACGCGGATTTCCTCGTTGTCGCCGCGCAGCACGCAGCCGAACCAGACCGAACTGTCGGCCTCCATCACGATGCGCCCGATCAGCTGCGCCCCCGGCGCGACCCATGCGCTGGCGTCGATCTGCGGCGCGATGCCGTCCAGGGCGTATAGGGTCATTCTCCGCTCTCCTCGAATTCGGCCTGCAGGGCGCGCACATGGGTCAGAAGCCCGGGCTGCTGGTTGCGCCGCAGCCGCGAGGCGGTGACGATGCTTTTCAGCCGCGCTTCGGTCTCGTCCAGATCGTTGTTGACCAGCACGAAATCGTAAGATCCCCAGTGGCTGATCTCGTCCCAGCTTTTCTGCATCCGTCCGGCGATGACCTCGGGGCCGTCCTGCCCGCGCGACACCAGCCGCCGTTTCAGTTCGGCAATCGAGGGCGGCAGCAGAAAGATCGACAGCGTGTGCAGGCCCAGTTCGGAATTGGTGATCTGCTGCGCGCCCTGCCAGTCGATGTCGAACAGCACATCCTGCCCGCCAAGGATCGCCTCGCGCACCGGGCCCTTGGGCGAGCCGTAGAAATTGCCGAAGACATGCGCATGTTCCAGCATCTCGCCCGCGCCAACCGCGCGTTTGAAATCGGGCTGCGACATGAAATGGTAATCCTGCCCGTCCACCTCGCCGGGGCGCGGCGCACGGGTGGTGGCCGAGACCGAAAAGATGATCGACGGATCCCATGCCCGCAGCCGCCGGGCCAAGGTCGATTTGCCCGCGCCCGAAGGCGAGGACAGGATGATGAGCAGGCCGCGCCTGTCGGTCATGTCTCACTCCACATTCTGCACCTGTTCGCGCATCTGGTCGATGACCGTCTTGAGGGTCAGACCGATCTGCGTCAATGCCGCGAAGGCAGATTTTGCGCAGAGCGTGTTCGCTTCGCGGTTGAATTCCTGCATCAGGAAATCGAGCTTGCGGCCCACCGCGCCCTCTGCCGCCAGAAGCTCGCGCGCCGCCCACACATGCGCCTCCAGCCGGTCCAGTTCCTCGGTCACGTCGGATTTGACGGCGATCAGCGCAAGCTCCTGCGCGACGCGTGTGGGATCCATGCCGGGGGCGGCATCGCCGACCCGCGCCAGCGCCAGCGCCAGCTTCTTGGCCTGATCGTCGCGCCGGGCCTCCACCGCCTCGGCAGCCGACCGGGTCAGCCGCGAGATCTCGTCAAGCTGCGCCGCCAGCACCGTGGCAAGCGCCGCGCCCTCGCCCTCGCGCATCGCCGCGAACTGGTCCATCGCGCTTTGGAAATTCGCCATCAGCGCCTCGCGCAGGGCGGCCACGTCAGAAACCGTGGTGCCGGTGGCCAGCACGCCGCGCAATGCGATGATCTCTGCCGCGCTGGAGGAGCGCAGCACCAGACCCTGCGCCGCCGCCTGTGCCTCGATCCGGCGCAGCGCGGGCAGGATCCGCCCCAGCACCGCCTCGTCCAGATCGCAGGCGCCCTCGTCGCCGCCCGACTGAAGCTTCAGCGTGACCTGCACATTGCCCCGCGCCACCCGTGCGCCGATGGCGGCACGCACTGCGGGCTCCAGCCCCTCGATCCATTCGGGAAGCCGCAGGCGCAGGTCCAGCCCCTTGCCATTGACCCCGCGCACTTCCCAAAGCCAGCGCATCCCGGCGAACTCGCCACTCTGCGCCGCAAATCCGGTCATGGAATGCCGCATTCTGCTCCTCATGTGCTAAGACCGCGCTTCTCTGCATGGATGCGCCTCTTATCAAAGGCCTACAGTCAGCACGCCAGCGTGTCCAGCCGGGCGGGTTCCACAGGCGTTAACCTTTTGGCCATAAATGGGGCAGATTTCGGCCACAATTTGACTAATATGGAGGACAGAACGAAGACAGGCGGGCAAGGTGGAACGGGGGCTCCGACCGGCAGCGCAAGCGATGCGAAGGAGTGCGCGGGATGTGCGGAAGCGGTGACAACAAACAGGGTGTGGTGTCGATGACCGATCGCGAAAAGGAACGGCGCGCGGCGCCCCTGCGGCTGGTGGAAAGCTACTGGCGGGCGCTGGCAGGTGACGGTCAGGTGCCGCTGCGCAGCCAGATCGACCCGCGCGGGATCGAAAGCGCGCTGCCTTACGCCTTTCTGGCGGAACGGATCGCGCCCTCTCTGGCCAAGCTGCGGGTGGCGGGCACCCATCTCAACGATCTGATGGGGATGGAAACCGCCGGAATGCCGCTTTCGGCGCTGATCGCGCCCGAGGACCGCGACAGCATGGGAGAGGCGGTGGCCCGGGTGTTTGCCGAAGGCGCGCTGGCGCGGATCGACCTGCGCGGCGAGGAAGGCTTCGGCAAGGGCAGGATCGAGGCGCAGATGCTGCTGCTGCCGCTGCGCTCCGACATGGGGGACATGACGCGGATGATCGGCGTGCTGGTGTCGCAGGGGCGGATCGGGCGCACCCCGCGCCGGTTCGGCATCCTCCATGCCGAGGTCACGCCGGGGCTGTCCGCCACGATGACACCGGCCCCCGCGCCGCAGCGTCAGGGCTTTGCCGAACCGCCCGCGACCTTCAGCCCGGCACCGATCCGACCTGTGGCAGCACCTGCCAAGCGCGCGCCCTATCTGCGGCTGATCGTGTCCAACGACTGAACCCGCAAAAAGGGCCTGCGCGGCATCCGGGATGCGCCGCGCAGGCCCTTGTCTGTCACCTGCCCCGCCCGCAGCTTGGGGCGGTTTGGTTCGGGCTGTTACTCTGCCGCCAGCGCCAGCACCGGCCGCTGTTCCTGCAGCACCGCGTCATATTCGCTGTGCAGATGCGCATAAGCCAGCGTGGCGCGCAGCATGCCCACCTTGGACCCGCAGTCGAACCGCGTGCCGCTGAAGCGGAAGCCACAGAGCCCGACGCGCTCCGCACCTTTGGCGATGGCGTCGGTCAGCTGGATTTCACCGCCGCGACCCGGCGGCAGACCGCGCAGATCGTCAAAGATCGACCCGTCCAGCACATAGCGCCCGACCACCGCCTGCAGCGACGGGGCCTCGTCGGGATCGGGCTTTTCCACCATGCCAGAGGCGGGCAGAAGGCGGCCTTCGGCCTCGCCCTCGGGAACCAGCACGCCATAGGCATGCACCTCGTCGCGCTTCACCGCCATGGTGGCGACCATGTGCCCGGGCGCCGCCGTCTCATAGGCGTCGAGCATCTCGGACAGGCAGCCTTTTTCGCCCATGATCAGATCATCGGGCAGGATCACCGCCACCGGCCCCGGCAGCACGTGATCCACGGCGCACAGGACGGCATGACCCAACCCCAGCGGTTCGGGCTGCATCACGAAAAACACCTGATCTTGTTCCGGATCCAGCGCCGCGGCATCCAGACTGTCGGCGATGTCGTCCTTGCCCTTGGCGCGCAGGGTCGCGCAAAGCTCGGGATCGGCATGCACATAGCGTTCGATGGCGGTTTTCGACGGGTGGGACACGAAGATGATCCGTTCCACCCCGGCTTCGCGCGCCTCGTCGATGGCGAACTGCAGCAGCGGACGGTCAAGCACGGGCAGCAGCTCCTTGGGGGTTGCCTTTGTGGCCGGAAGGAAGCGCGTTCCCAATCCCGCGACCGGAAAGATCGCGGTCCTGACCTTGGCCTTGCGGGTCTTCTGTTCGGGCGTGCTCACGGTGGGTCTCCTTCTGACTGACCTGATCTCTGCTGCATCGCGGCAATTGGGTAATAGGTTATGGCCTTTTCGCCATTCGTCAAACGATCACTCAAAAACAGGTCCCCATGCGTGCAGTTGACGAGGGAACAACCGACGAAACTGCGCGTTGTTCCATCAATTGCCCACAGGTTATGCGCTTTCCAGATGCGCGCCCGCTTCTCATTCCGCAGCGCAGCATAAAAAGGTTTATTTATGTCAATGACTTACACAAACGCCGTCTTTGCGCCCGCAGAAAAGGCCCAAGGAACTGGTGGAAATCCGCTCATTTTGTCCTATCCTATAACTCACCTGAAACAGCCACGGAGAAGCCCTTGCGGCCGTTCCGCCCTTGCTTGGCGGCGGTCCTGAGACAGTCATGGACGGACAGACCCACCGCACCCCGCCCGCGCATCCCGGCAGCCAGACTGGCCCCCGGCGCGTCCTTCCCTATTCCCGCCTCACCGTCATCGGCATGGGCAGCTGGGGGACGGCGCTTGCCGCCACCGCCGCCCGCGCCGGATGCGAGACCCGGATCTGGGGCCGCCGCGCCGATCTGGTGCAGCGCCTGACGGACACGGGCGAAAATCCCGACCATCTGCCCGGCATCCCGCTGCCCGACGGCCTGCGCGCCTTTTCCGATCTGGCGCAGGCGCTGGACGGCACCGAGGCGGTGCTGCTGGTCACGCCGTCGCATACGCTGCGCGAGATTGCCCGCGCCCTGCGTCCGCATCTGCCCGCAGGCGTGCTGATCGCGCTCTGCTGCAAGGGCATCGAACGCGGCACCGGCTATCTGCTCAGCCATGTGATCGAGGAAGAACTGCCCGGCCATCCGGTCGGCGCGCTGTCCGGTCCGACCTTTGCGCGGGAAACCGCGCTTGGCCATCCCACCGCCGCCACCGTGGCCTTTCCCTTCCGTCACAACGACCGGATTTCGCCGGAACAGGCGCCCGCCACGCGGCTTGCCATGACGATGCAGACCGATGCCTTCCGCCCCTATGTCTCTGACGATCTGGTGGGCGTCGAAGTGGGCGGTGCGGTCAAGAACGTCATCGCCATCGCCTGCGGCATGATGACCGGCGCCGGTTTTGCGGAAAACACCCGCGCGGCGCTGATCACGCGTGGCATGGACGAGATGAAGTTTCTGGCCGAAGCCCTTGGCGGCAGACGGGAAACCGTCACCGGGCTTGCCGGGGCGGGTGACCTGACGCTGACCTGCTCCTCCACCACCTCGCGCAACATGGCGCTTGGCACGCAGCTGGGCCGCGGCCTGCCGCGCGCCGAATGTTTCGACGGCAAGCCGGTTGTGGTCGAGGGCGAGGTCAACGCCGTCTCGGTCGTGGATCTGGCCCGCCGTCTGGGCGTGCGCATGCCGATCTGCGAGGCGGTACATGCCGTCCTGCACGAGGCAGCCCCCCTGACCCAAACCTTTCAGCAGCTCTGGGCCGCGCCCATCGAGGGCGAGCCCCGCGCGCTTGACCTGTTCCTGCATCCCGCCGAAGGAGATCCCGCATGAGCCTTGACGCGCTCCCCGCCCGTGACATCGCCACCACCCGCATGGTGCTGGCCACCGATCTGGACGGCACCTTTCTGGGTGGCAGCGAGGAGGACCGGCAGCGGCTCTATCGCTGGATCGAGTCGAACCGCGACAGCGTCGGGCTGATCTTCGTCACCGGGCGCGATCCGCGTTTCATCCGCGAGCTTTGCGCAGGCGGCGTGCCATGGCCGGAATATGTGGTGGGCGACGTCGGCACCACCATCGCCCGGCTGCAGGGCGGCGAGGTCACGCCGCTGGCGCCGCTGGAGGAAGAAATCGCCGCCACATGGGGCGATGCCGGCGAGACGGTGCGCGCAGCCCTTGACGGCCATCCCGGCCTGACGCTGCAGCCGACGCCGTTCCGCTACCGGATCAGCTATGATCTGGATGCCGAAACTTTTGATCCCTCGGCCAGCGACAAGGTCCGGGATCTGGGCCATGATCCGCTGATTTCGGACAACCGCTTTTTCGACGTGCTGCCGCGCGGCATCTCCAAGGGTCCGTCGCTGCGCCGTCTGGTCGCCCATCTGGGGCTGGAGGAAACCCGCGTTCTGGCCGCCGGTGACACGCTCAACGATCTGTCCATGCTGCAATGCGGGCTGCCCGCCGTGGCCGTGGGCGGCGCCGAGCCCGCCCTGCTGGCCGAGGTCAGCGGCCTGCCCCATGTCCATACGGCGCGCGCCATCGGCGCCGCAGGCATTCTGGAGGCCATCGGCGCCTTCGGACTGCACGACATCGAAGGAGTCTGACCCATGTCCAGTGATCTGGTCATCGTCTATCACCGCCAGCCCTATGAAGAGGTGGTGGTCGACGGCAAAACCGAATACCGCGAGAACAAAAGCCCCAACGGCATCGTGCCCACGCTGAAAAGCTTTTTCGGCTCGGTCGAGAAGGCCGCCTGGGTGGCGTGGAAAGAAGCCAAGGACACCTCCAACCCCGGCTTCGACCGGGTGGTGGAGATCGAGGACAGCTTCGGCAAATACACCGTGTCGCGCCTGCCCCTGACCGCCGAACAGGTCAGCAGCTTCTACCACATCACCTCCAAGGAGGCGTTCTGGCCGATCCTGCACGGCTTCAAGGAAAAATATAACTACGACCCGGTGGACTGGCCCACCTTCAAGGAAGTGAACTGGGCCTTCGCCGAGGCCGCCGCCTCGGAAGCCGCCAAAGGTGCCGCCGTCTGGGTGCATGACTACAACCTGTGGCTGGTGCCCGGCTATCTGCGCCAGATGCGCCCCGATCTGCGCATCTCCTTCTACCACCACACGCCCTTCCCCTCGGCGGACATGTTCAACGTGCTGCCCTGGCGCGGCGAGATCATCGATTCGCTGCTGGCCGCCGATGTGGTGGGCTTCCACATCCCGCGCTATGCCGCCAACTTCGTCTCCTGCGTGCGCAGCCTGCGCGATGTGGGCAATGTGCCGCGCAAACCCGTGCCGTCCGATCTGATCTCCGAAGGCTCGGCGCTGTCGGACCGCACCATGCCCACCGAGATCCATCTCGACACCGGGCATGTGGTGCATCTGGGCGTGACACCGGTGGGTGTCGATACCGATTACATCAAGGGGCTCGCCGAAAACGAGGCCACCGACGAACGCGCCACCCGCTTCCGCTCTGAAATCGGCGAGGGCAAGCTGCTGCTCTCGGTCGGGCGCACCGATTACACCAAGGGCGGCGCCGACCAGCTTCTGGCCTTCGAGCGGCTGCTGGAACGCCGCGCCGACCTGCGCGGACAGGTGCGGCTGCTGCATGTCTCGGTGCCTGCCAACCGCGCCATGACCGTCTACGAGCCGATCCAGAAGGAACTGGAGGAAATCGCGGGCCGAATCAATGGCCGCTTCGGCAGCTTCACCTTCCAGCCGGTGGCGCTGATCTCCCGCGCCGTCCCGTTCGAGGAACTGGTGGCGTGGTATCAGGTGGCCGATGTGGCATGGATCACGCCGCTGGCCGATGGCATGAACCTTGTCTGCAAGGAATATGTGGCCGCGCGGAAGGATGGCGACGGCGTGCTGGTGCTGTCGGAATTTGCCGGGGCGGCGGTGGAACTGGGGGCGGCGGTGCTGACCAATCCGTTCTCCAGCCGCGCCATGGATTTCGCCATCGATCTCGCCATGGACATGCCGGAGCCGGAACGCCGCGCCCGCATGGCCCTGCTGCGCAGCGCGGTCAGCAAGCGCGACACCCGGCACTGGGCCCGCGACCAGCTGGCGCTGCTCTCGCCAAAGGATTTTGCGCCCGAAGCCGCCTGAGCCACCTCGTTCCGGGCGGCGCGCGCCCTGCGCCGCCCGTCACTCCTGCTGCCGCATCTCGCGGCGGCGCATCGGCATGGCATCCACCAGCGCAAACAGCGCCTCGGGCGGTGTCACCTCCTCCGTGGCAAGCTTCACGCCACCATCCTTGCCGATCAGCACCAGCAGGAATCCCTCGGGCGCAAACCGCGCCCGCAGCGCCCCCTGCCGCTCCGGTGCCGTATCCCCGAACAGCACCATGTCGCGCGCGCGCAGCGCGCCCCCGGCCTCCGAAAGCTGCGCCATCTGCGCCACATAGCGCGGATCCGACGCCCCCTGAGCAAAGACCAGCAGCGGGCGCGCCTGCCAGCGCAGCGCCGCCAGATCCGGCTCGGGCTCCGCCCGCGCGCCCTGCGCCGCCAGCACCAGCCCCGCCGCCATCACCGTCCGCATCATCCCTCGCATCGCAAACCTCCTGCCAGTTCTCCAGCAGGACCTAGCGCTCAGCCCGCGCCGGACACGCAAAAAGGGCGGCGGCCCCTCGGCCCCCGCCCCTTCCTTCGGCTCCAAATATCCCGGGGGTCCGGGGGCAGCGCCCCCGGCCTCGCCTCAGCCGTTCATCGCCGCCGGGCGTTCGGCGCGCAGCGCGGTCAGCTCCTCGGCGACAAGGAAAGCCAGCTCCAGCGACTGCGAGGCATTGAGCCGCGGGTCGCAGGCGGTGTGATACCGGTCCGACAGGTTGTCATCGGACAGCGCATAAAGCCCGCCGGTGCATTCGGTCACATCCTGACCGGTCATCTCGAAATGCACGCCGCCCGGCACCGTGCCCTCGTCCTTGTGCACGGCAAAGAACTCCCGCACCTCGCGCAGCACCGCATCAAAGGGCCGCGTCTTGTAGCCGGAGGCCGATTTGATCGTATTGCCATGCATCGGATCGCAGACCCACAGCACATTGGCGCCCATCTCGCGCACGCTGCGGATCAGCCGCGGCAGATGCTCGGCCACCTTGCCCGCGCCAAAGCGCGAGATCAGCGTCAGCCGCCCCGCCTCGTTCTGCGGGTTCAGCTTCTCGATCAGCACCTTCAGATCCTCGGTGGTCATCGAAGGTCCGCATTTCAGCCCGATCGGGTTCAGCACGCCGCGCGCATATTCCACATGGGCGCCATCGGGCTGCCGGGTGCGGTCGCCGATCCAGACCATATGGCCCGAGCCCGCCAGCCACTTGCCGGAGGTGCTGTCGACGCGGGTCAGCGCCTCTTCATATTCCAGCAGCAGCGCCTCGTGCGAGGTGTAGAAATTCACCTGATGCAGCGCCGCGGAGCGGTTGCTGTCGATGCCCGCCGCCTTCATGAAATCCAGCGTGTCGGAAATGCGGTTGGCCAGATCGCGGTAGCGCGCCGCCTTCTCGCCCTCCACAAAGCCCAGCGTCCAGGCATGGACCTGATGCACGTCGGCATAGCCGCCGGTGGAAAAGGCGCGGATCAGGTTCAGCGTGGCGGCGGCCTGCGTATAGGCCTGCAGCATCTTCTGCGGGTTGGGACGCCGCGCCTCGGCGGTGAAGGCCAGCTCGTTGATGATGTCGCCGCGGAAGCTCGGCAGCTCGACGCCGTCCACCACCTCGGTGGGGGCAGAGCGCGGCTTGGCGAACTGGCCCGCCATGCGGCCCACCTTCACCACCGGCACCTTGGCGCCATAGGTCAGCACCATGGCCATCTGCAGCATCACCTTGAAGGTGTCGCGGATCGCATTGGCGGAGAACTGGTCAAAGGCCTCGGCGCAGTCGCCGCCCTGCAGCAGGAACGCCTCGCCGCGCGACGCCTTGCCCAGCTCCTCGCGCAGCCTGCGGGCCTCGCCTGCAAAAACCAGCGGCGGATACTTGGACAGCTGCGCCTCCACGGCTCCCAGATCTGCCTGATCTTCATAATCCGGCATCTGGATCCGCGGCTTCGATCTCCAGCTCGACTTGCTCCACTCGGTCATGGCTCTCTCCCGACGACACTCCGTTAGCGTAAACGTCTTCGCAAAAACGTCTCCCGCCTATACAGAAGGCAACCTGTCAAGACCAGTACGAATTCGCCGATCCGGCGCTGCGAAGGCTTGCGGAAAAGATACAAAACCGACATGCCTTGACGCTGCGTGGCCTTCCCGCCCGGTGGGGGCTGCCGCTCCGCCCGCCCGACCGCCAGCTTCGCCCCAGCCCCGCCAAGGACTTGCCCATGCCGGACCCGCGCCCCGCCACCGATCCGAGGCCGCGCCGCTTCGTCTTCGTTCTGCTGCCCGATTTCACCCTGCTCAGCTTCTCCGCAGCCCTCGAGGCGCTGCGCATCGCCAACCGCATGGCCGACCGCACGCTCTATAGCTGGGTGCTGACCGGCGCCGAGGGCGACAGCATCAGCTGTTCCGCGGGCGTGCCGGTGCGGCTGGACTGCCCGCTGCCCGAACTCTCCCGCGACGACACGGTGCTGGTCTGCGGCGGGCTCGACGTGCATCTGGGCACCACGCGCAAGCTGCTGAACTGGCTGCGCCGCGAGGCCCGGCGCGGGCTGACCATCGGCGGGCTCTGCACCGCCGCATGGACGCTGGCGCGGGCCGGGCTGCTCGACGGCAAGCGCGCCACCATCCACTGGGAAAACCACGACAGCTTCGCCGAGGAATTCGAGGAGGTCACCCTGACCAAGCAGGTCTTCGTCATGGACGGCAACCGGCTCTCCACCGCGGGCGGCACCTCCTCCATCGACCTCATGCTCAAGCTCATCGCCGATGACCATGGCGAGGATCTGGCCAATGCCGTGGCCGACCAGCTGATCTACAGCGCGATCCGCACCGATCAGGACACGCAGCGCCTGTCGGTGCCCACCCGCATCGGCGTGCGCCATCCCAAGCTCGCGCAGGTCATCCACCGCATGGAGGCCAATGTCGAGGATCCGCTCAGCCCGGCGCTGCTCGCCCGCGAGGTCGGCATGTCGACCCGGCAGCTCGAACGGCTGTTCCGCCGCTATCTCAACCGCAGCCCGAAACGCTATTACATGGAACTGCGCCTGCAGAAGGCGCGCAACCTGCTGATGCAGACCGACATGAGCGTGATCAACGTGGCGCTGGCCTGCGGCTTCGCCAGCCCCTCGCATTTCTCGAAATGCTACCGCGCCCATTACCAGACCACGCCCTATCGCGAACGCGGCAGTCAGGGCAGCCCCGCCGGATCCGTCCCCCGCGCCGAGGACTGACCCCGGCCCCCACCTTCTTCTGACCACAAATATCCCGGGGGAGAAGCCCGGAACGGGCTTCGGGGGCAGCGCCCCCTGCGGCCTCTCCCTTCCCCGCACCCCGGCCGGACCCTCTGCCCGGGCCGCCACCAAATGCCCTTTTCTTTTGCATATGACGCGCATAGGCTCTGGCCAGAGCGCGAGTTCCACTAGGGAGAAACTGAAATGAAAAAGTGGCTTATGGCCTCCGCCCTGCCCCTGTTTGCCGCAGGGACAGCGATGGCGGATGATGCCAAGATCGGGGTCATCATGGGCTATACCGGGCCCATTGAATCGCTGACCCCCGCCATGAGCGACGCGGCAGAGCTGGCGATGATCGAGGTCAATGACAGCGGCAAGTTCCTCGAGGGCGTCACCCTCGTGTCCGTGCGCGCCGACAGCACCTGCGTCGACAGCGCCGCCGCCACCGCCGCCGCGGAACGTCTGGTCACCACCGATGGCATCGTGGCCATCATGGGGGCCGACTGTTCGGGCGTGACCGGTGCTGTCCTGTCCAACGTGGCCGTGCCCAATGGCGTGCCCATGGTGTCGCCCTCCGCCACCTCTCCGGCGCTGTCCGAGGTCGAGGACAATGGCCTCTTCTTCCGCACCGCCCCGTCGGATGCCCGTCAGGGCGAGGTTCTGGCCGGGATCCTGCAGGAGCGCGGCATCTCCTCGGTCGCCGTGACCTATACCAACAACGATTACGGCAAGGGCTTTGCCGATGCCTTCGAGGCGGCCTTCACCGGCACCGGCGGGCAGATCACCCTGACCTCGCCGCATGAGGACAACAAGGCCGACTATTCCGCCGAAGTGGGGGCGCTGGCCTCTGCGGGCGGCGACGCGCTGGTCGTGCTGGGTTACGCCGATTCCGGCGGCAAGGGCATGATTCAGGCAGCGCTCGATTCCGGCGCCTTCGACACGTTTGCGCTTGGCGACGGCATGTATTCCGAAACCCTGCTGGCCGATCTCGGCGGCGATCTTGAAGGATCCTTCGGGTCGGTGCCATGGGCCGAAGGGGAAGGCGCCGATGCCTTCGCCAAGGCTGCCGAAGCGGCAGGCATCGTCGCGGAAAGCACCTATACGCGCGAAAGCTATGACGCGGCGGCGCTGATCGCGCTGGCGATGATGAAGGGCGGCGAGCCCTCCTCGGCGGCGGTTGCGGCCAATCTTCTGGACGTGGCCAATGCCCCCGGCGAGCCGATCCTGCCCGGCGAGCTGGGCAAGGCGCTGGAGATCCTTGCCTCCGGCGGCGACGTGGATTACGTGGGCGCCACCAATGTGGAACTGATCGGGGCGGGTGAAGCCGCCGGGTCGTACCGCTATTACGAGATCAAGGACGCCACTTTCGAGACGGTCTCTTTCAAGTAAGACCGTTCCGACAGGACGACTGGACAGCCCGGGACGGATGCGCCCGGGCTGTTTTACAAAGAACAAAGGCGCCGAAGCGGCGCACCGGGGAGTAAGGACGTGATCCGGGTCGAAAGCCTGCACCGCCATTTTGGCGGCTTCCGCGCCGTGGACGGCGCCAGCCTGACCATCAAGACCGGCTCGATCACCGGGCTGGTGGGGCCGAATGGCGCGGGCAAGACCACGCTGTTCAACGTGATCGCGGGCGCGCTGCCGCCCACATCGGGCCGCGTGCTGATGGAGGGCGAGGACATCACCGGGCTTGCCCCGCACCAGCTGTTCCACAAGGGGCTGCTGCGCACCTTCCAGATCGCGCATGAGTTTTCCTCGATGAGCTGCCGCGAGAACCTGATGATGGTGCCGGGCGGGCAGACTGGCGAAGGGCTCTGGGCCTCGTGGTTCCAGCGCGGACGCATCGCGCAGGAAGAGGCGGCGCTGCTGAAGAAAGCCGATGAAGTTCTTGATTTCCTGACGATTTCCCATCTTAAGGATGAAAAGGCCGGCAACCTGTCCGGCGGGCAGAAGAAACTGCTCGAGCTTGGCCGCACCATGATGGTGGAGGCGAGGATCGTGTTTCTGGACGAGGTCGGCGCGGGGGTGAACCGCACCCTGCTCAACACCATCGGCGATGCCATCCTGCGGCTGAACCGCGAACGCGGCTACACCTTCTGCATGATCGAGCATGACATGGAGTTCATCGGCAGGCTCTGCGATCCGGTCATCGTCATGGCCGAGGGCCGGGTGCTGGCCGAGGGCACGGTGGAGGAGATCAAGGCCAATGAGGCGGTGATCGAGGCCTATCTGGGCACCGGGCTCAAGAACAAGGATATGGTCGGATGACGGCAGGGCTGCGCCATGGGGGCGCTGCCCCCATACCCCCGGGATATTTTCAGCCGCTGGAAGGGGCAAGCTCATGACCGAGAACGCCACGATGCCTGCCGCGACCCCTGCGGCGCCGGCGCCGTTCCTGATCGGCGAGGCGATGACGGGGGGCTACGGGCGCGGCGCCGACATCCTGCAGGGCTGCACCATCGCGGTGGAGCGCGGCGAGATCGCGGTGATCGTGGGCCCCAATGGCGCGGGCAAGTCCACCGCCATGAAGGCGCTTTTCGGCATGCTGACGCTGCGCACGGGCCGTGTGGTGCTGGATGGCGAGGACATCACCACGCTCAGCCCGCAGGCGCGGGTGGCCAAGGGCATGGGATTCGTGCCGCAGACCCGCAACATCTTTCCGTCGATGACGGTGGAAGAGAATCTTGAAATGGGCGCCTTCCTGCGCCGCGACGATCTGCGCGCCACGATGGAGCAGATCTATGGCCTGTTTCCGATCCTGCGCGACAAGCGGCGGCAGGCGGCGGGCGAGCTTTCCGGCGGGCAGCGCCAGCAGGTGGCGGTGGGCCGGGCGCTGATGACCAAGCCGTCGGTGCTGATGCTGGACGAGCCGACGGCGGGGGTGTCGCCCATCGTCATGGACGAGCTTTTTGACCGCATCATCGAGGTCTCGCGCACCGGCATTCCGATCCTGATGGTGGAGCAGAACGCCCGGCAGGCGCTGGAGATCGCCGACAAGGGCTATGTGCTGGTGCAGGGCGGCAATGCCTTTACCGGCACCGGGCAGGATCTGCTGGCCGATCCGCAGGTGCGGCGCAGTTTTCTGGGGGGCTGAGGCGATGGTCACATCTGCAAGGGCTTGGGCGGGGCTGCTGGCGCTGCTGCTGCCCGCCATGGCGGCGGCAGAGGGCGCGCGGCTGGAGCTGTCCTGCACGCGGCTCAGCCGCTGTGACGGCGCGGGCGCCTGCACGGCGGCGGAGGGGGCGGTCGCCTTCACGCTGGCGCCGCTTGGCGTCGATGCGCAAGGGGCGGGCGGCTATGCCATAGGGCATGACGGCGCGGCGCAGGGCGAGGGACAGGGCGTCTCCTTTGCCGGGCCCTTCCTCTGGACCCTGCCCGGGGGCGCGCGCCACACGCTGGTGCTGAGCAGCGAGACCACGGCGCTTTATCTGCGTCAGGCCGCGGGGGGCGCTGCCCCCGAGATCGACTTTCTGAGCTGCGGGATTCTGCCCTGATGGATGTTCTGAACGCGCTTGTCGCGCTTGCCAATTTCGTGCTGATCCCGGCGGTGGCCTATGGCAGCCAGCTGGCGCTGGGGGCGCTGGGGGTGACGCTGGTCTACGGCATCCTGCGCTTTTCCAACTTCGCCCATGGCGACACCATGGCCTGGGGCACCATGTGCACCATTCTGGCCACATGGGGGCTGCAGGCGGCGGGGATCACGCTGGGGCCGCTGCCCACCGCGCTGCTGGCGCTGCCTGCGGGCATTCTGGGCGCGGCACTGCTGGTGCTGGCCACCGACCGCATGGTTTATCGCTTCTACCGCGCGCAGAAGGCCAAGCCGGTGATCCTTGTCATCGTCTCCATGGGGGTGATGTTCATCTATAACGGGCTGACACGCTTCGTGATCGGCCCCGATGACCAGAATTTCGCCGATGGCGAGCGCTTCGTCATCAATGCCCGCGATTTCCGCGAGATGACCGGCCTTGCCGAGGGGCTGGCGCTGCGCAGCACGCAGGTGCTGACCGTGGTGACGGCGGTGCTGGTGGTGGCGCTGCTGTTCTGGTTCCTGACCCATACCCGCACCGGCAAATCCATGCGCGCCTATGCCGATAACGAGGATCTGGCGCTGCTGTCGGGGATCAATCCCGAACGGGTGGTGCTGGTGACATGGATCATCGTCGCCGCACTCGCCACCGTGGCGGGGGTGCTTTACGGGCTCGACAAAAGCTTCAAGCCCTTCACCTATTTCCAGCTGCTGCTGCCGGTCTTTGCCGCGGCCATCGTCGGCGGGCTTGGCAGCCCGCTGGGGGCGATCGCGGGCGGCTTCGTCATCGCCTTTTCCGAGGTGGGGCTGACCTATGCGTGGAAAAAGGTCGCGACCTACCTTCTGCCCGAGAGCCTTGCCCCCGAGGGGCTGCTGCAGCTCATGGGCACGGATTACAAATTCGCGGTCAGCTTCGTCATTCTGGTGATCGTGCTGCTGTTCCGCCCCACCGGGCTTTTCAGGGGGAAATCGGTATGAGAACGCTTGCCCTGTTTGCGCTGGTGGCGGCGCTGATCCTTGGCACCGGGCTGCTGCAAAGCTGGAATTCGGCGCTGCTGATCCTGAACATGGGGCTGGTCAGCGCGGTGATGGCGCTGGGGGTCAACCTGCAATGGGGGCTGGCCGGGCTTTTCAACGTGGGCGTCATGGGCTTTGTGGCGCTTGGCGGGCTCGCCGTGGTGCTGACCTCCACCGCGCCGGTGCCCGAGGCATGGGCCGCAGGCGGCCCGCGGCTGCTGGCGGCGCTGGGATGTGGCGTGGCGGTGATCGCGGGCGCGGTGCTGGTCTGGCGGCGCCTGCCGAAGCGGCTGCGCGGCTGGGGGGTGGCGGCGCTGCTCGTCGCCGGGTTCTTCGTCTATCGCGCGCTGTTTGATCCTGCCGCCACCGCGGTGGAGGCGGTGAACCCCGCCGCCACCGGCTATCTGGGCGGGCTCGGCCTGCCGGTGCTGCTGGCATGGCCGGTGGGCGGGCTGCTGGCCGCCGCCGTGGCCTGGGCCATCGGCAAGACCGCGCTGGGGCTGCGGTCCGACTATCTTGCCATCGCCACGCTGGGCATCGCCGAGATCATCATCGCCGTGCTCAAGAACGAGGACTGGCTGGCGCGCGGCGTCAAGAACGTGACCGGCCTGCCCCGGCCCGTGCCCTACGAGATCGACCTGCAGCAGGATCCGGGCTTTGTCGCCCGCGCGGCGGATCTGGGGATCGACCCCACCACCGCCTCGACGCTGACGGTGAAGCTGGGCTATGGCCTGCTGTTCGCGGCGGTGCTGGTCCTGCTGCTGGTGCTGGCGCAGCTGGCGCTGAACTCGCCATGGGGCCGGATGATGCGCGCCATCCGCGACAACGAGACCGCCGCCCGCGCCATGGGCAAGGACGTGACCGCCCGGCATCTGCAGATCTTCATCCTTGGATCGGCGCTTTGCGGCATTGCCGGGGCGATGATGACCACGCTGGACGGGCAGCTGACCCCGGGCACCTACCAGCCGCTGCGCTACACCTTCCTGATCTGGGTCATGGTGATCGTCGGCGGGTCGGGCAACAATTTTGGCGCGGTGCTGGGCGGGTTCCTGATCTGGTTCCTGTGGGTGCAGGTCGAACCGATCGGGCAGGCGCTGATGGCGGTGCTGACGGCGGGCATGGCGGATGGTTCGTGGCTCAAGGCGCATCTGCTGGACAGCGTGCAGCACATGCGGCTGCTGACCATGGGGGTGATCCTGCTGCTGGTGCTGCGCTTTGCCCCGCGCGGTCTGCTGCCGGAGCGCTGAGACTGTCGCGCATCGGCGGGAACCCCCGACCGATCCCTGCGTTGCGCTGGCATGAGACACCTGACATGGCACGACCTTACCCGGAACTGGAGCCGCGCGCTGGACACCCTGCGCGCGCGCTTTCCCAATCTTGATACGGAGCGGCTGCGCAGGCAGCCGCCCGACCGCGCCCGGCTGGTGGCGCATCTGGCCGAACGCCACGACCTGACCCGCAGGGAGGCGCGGCGCGAACTGGATGACTGGCTGTTTGCGCAGACCCTGCGCGGCGGCACCCCCGCCGGGCTCTAGCCTTGGGGCTCAGCCTAGCGAGGTGACCCAGAGGATCGTCGCATCCTCGGGGCTCAGCGAGATCACGTTATGCCCCATGGTCGCGTCGTAATAGGCGCTGTCGCCGCGCCGCATCTCCAGGGGTTCGTAAAATTCGGTGTAAAGCCGGATGACCCCGGTCAGCACATAAAGATATTCCTCGCCGTCATGGCGGATCCAGCCGTCGAACTCTTCCATCGACCGCGCCCGCACCCGCGCACGATAGGGCAGCATCTTCTTGCGGGTCAGGCTTTCGGCCAGAAGCTCGTGTTCATAGGTGGTGGTGACCTGCCGCACTCCGGCGCCGTCGCGCACATGCACCATCCGCCCCGAAATCTGGTCGCGCTTGGGCGGGGTGAAAAGCTGCGGCACGGAAATGCCCAGACCCACCGCCAGCTTCTTCAGCGCCTCATAGGTGGGCGACATCTGGCCATTCTCGATCTTCGACAGGGTCGAGCGCGCCAGCCCCGCCTGTTTCGCGGCCTGTTCCAGCGTCCAGTCCCGCGCCTTGCGCAATTCCCGCACGCGCAGGCCCAGATCCAGCGGTTCTGGCACTTGCTCCTGCCCGGTGTCCCGGGCGATGCGGATCAGGGTCTGCGGATCGCGAGTCATGCTTCGCCATAGCGCTGGCTCGGGGCGCTTGCAACTGCGGCGCAGGTGGCCCTTGCCAGAGCAGGGGCCGCCCGCTTATCCCGGCGGTCATGTTGTCGATCAGCGATGAAGGCGCCTTTGCGCCCTGCCCCGAACCGTTCAATCTGGCCGCGCATGTTCTGGCGGCTGGTGCCGCCACCCCCGACAAGGTGGCGCTGGCCATCCTGCGCCTCACCGGTGCCGAACGCTGGTCCTATGCGAGGCTGATCGCTGCCGTGCGCGGCACGGCGGCGGGGCTGCTGCAGGCCGGGCTGAGCCCGGGCGACATCCTGCTGCTGCGGCTGGGGGATACGGTGGATTTCCCGATCGCCTATCTGGGCGCCATCGCGGCAGGGATCGTGCCGGTGCCGACCTCGGCACAGCTGACCGCGCCGGAAGTGGCGAAGATGGTGGCAGAGATCAGCCCCGCCGCCGTGCTGCGCGCGCCGCAGGTGGCCTGCCCCGACCTTGGCCTGCCCGTCTTCGGCCCCGACACCTATCTGCCATGGCGCGATCTGCCCGCCGCCCCCTATGCCATGGGCGATCCCGACCGGCTGGCCTATCTGGTCTTCACCTCCGGCACCTCGGGCCAGCCCCGCGCCGTGGCCCATGCGCATCGCGCCATCTGGGCACGCCAGATGATGATGGAGGGCTGGACCGGCCTGCGCCCCGAAGACCGGCTGCTGCATGCGGGGGCGTTCAACTGGACCTTCACGCTGGGCACCGGGCTGATGGATCCGTGGACGCGCGGTGCCACCGCGCTGTTCCCCGCCACCGGCATCGATCCGGCGCAGCTCGCCCTGCTGATGAAACGCAATGACGCGACGATTTTTGCAGCCGTTCCGGGTGTTTATCGCCAGCTGCTGAAGTTCCCGCTTCCCGCGCTGCCGAAGCTGCGGCATGGGCTCGCGGCGGGGGAGAAGCTTCCCGCTCCGCTGCGCGCCGCATGGGAACAGGCCACCGGCACGCAGATCCACGAAGCCTTCGGCATGTCGGAATGTTCCACTTTCCTCTCCGGCGCGCCCGACCGGCCCGCGCCCGAAGGCGCCTTGGGCTTTGCGCAGGCCGGGCGCCGCGTGGCGATCCTTGGCCCCGATCACAGGCCGGTGCCGCGCGGAGAGCCCGGCCTCATCGCCATCGCGCGCAGCGATCCGGGGCTGATGCTGGGCTATCTCAACGCGCCAGAGGCGACGGCGGCGGGCATGGCGGGCGACTGGTTCCTGACCGGCGATCTGGGCAGCATGTCGGACGAGGGCGCCGTCACCTATCTGGGCCGCGAGGATGACATGATGACCGCAGGCGGCTACCGCGTCTCGCCGCTGGAGGTGGAAACCGCGCTGGCCGGTCTGCCGGGGATCACCGAACTGGCGGTGACAGAGCTGCAGGTCAGGGAAGGCGTGCGGGTGATCGCGGCCTTCTGCATCTCTGCCCTGCCGCTGGACGAGGCCGCGCTGGCGCAGGCGGCGGCAGAGCGGCTCGCCCGCTACAAGCAGCCGCGCGCGTGGATCCGGGTGGAGACGCTGCCGCGCAACGCAAATGGCAAGCTGCGACGCCGTGCGCTGCAGGATCACGCGCTGTCCTGATCCCGCCCGCCGGCCCGACGGCCCTGCGCGCGGCAGCGGTCAGAGCAGAAGCGCACCTGTTCCCAGTCGCGCGCCCATTTCTTGCGCCAGCTGAACGGCAGGCCGCAGCAGGCACAGATCTTCTGCGGCAGATCGGATTTCTTGCGCATGCGCGCCATGGCAGCCTCCGCGTCGGTCCGGCCAGAGATGGCACGCGCCATGGCCACGTCAAGAGCCCCACCGCGCCGCACCATGCTGATGCCATGGCGGGCGTGGCGCGGTCAGGGAAACTGCAGACACGCTCGGGCGGAAACAGACGGGGGGGCTTTCCGGCAGAAGCCACGGCGTCCCTCGCGCCCTTGCCCCGGAACGGCTGCCCTGTGGCAGGGGGCGATCGGCAAAATCCGCCGTGTTTGTGGCTCGCCCTTCCCGCCGTCGGCCCTGCTATAGCTCGACGGTCAGCGCTCCGACGCGGGGGTTCGCCCCTTCGTCGTGACGATCCCGCGGGTGCTGCCGGCCTGTGCCTGACCGGGTAGAGAGGCAGGTGCCGTGCGGGGCGCTATACGCTGCTCTTTTGGGTCCACCAGACACCTGAGGCGGGTTCTCTGCCCGGACAGGGAAAGCGCAGGGCTCGCAGGTCGCCGGACCAACACAATGGCCAGTGGGCCAGCGCCATGACCGGAAGCGTGCTTGGGCAAGAAAACCCCCGCGCCGCGCGACCCATCCGGGGCGCCACTGAGGCGCAAGCGCCGTGTGAACACCGGAGGGGGACGCTGCACCGCGCAGCACCAGCGCCTCGTGCCACCCGGAGCGGGGACGCTGCACTGCGCAGCACCAGCGCCTCGTGCCACCCGGAGCCGGGACGCTGCACCGCGCCGCGCCAGCGCTTTGTGCCCACCGGAGGGGGACGCTCCACGGGACGGACCTGCGCCGCGCCAGCATCACTCGGCGACCGGGACACTGCGGGGATCAGGCTTTCGCTGCCAGGGCTTGGGAACTCAGCCCCCGGTGGATGCAGTGCCATTGGGACAGCCAGCACCCCGCTCAGGCGGCGGAGACCTGTGGCATGTGCGTGGGGCCGTCGCGGCCGAGAGGGATCCCGTCCACCCGGAACACGCGCACGCCTTCGGCAAGGGTCCGGCTGTTCGAAGCCAGCTCGCGCGTGGCATCGCTTGTCTTGTTGACCATCGCCGCGTTTTTCTGGGTGACGTGATCCAGATGCGAAATCGCGGTGTTGATCTCTCCCAGCGTGAGGGTCTGTTCGCCGATGCCGCGGGCCACTTCGCGGATGCGGCCCGAGATCCGCTCCACCCCCTGAAAGATGTTGCCCAGCTCGCCACTGGCGCTGCCCACCAGATCGACGCCGTATTTGACATGCTGGCTGCTCTGCACGATCAGCGCCTTGATCTCCTGTGCCGATCCTGCCGAGCGCTGCGCCAGCGAGCGCACTTCGGCGGCGACCACGGCAAAGCCGCGCCCGGCCTCGCCCGCCCGCGCCGCCTCCACCCCGGCATTCAGCGCCAGCAGATTGGTCTGGAAGGCGATGTCATCGATGACCGAGATGATCTGCCCGATGGAATCCGACGAGGTCTCGATCCGTTTCATGGCGGCGATCACATCCTCCACCACCTTGTTGCTGCCTTCGGCGGCGGCTTTGGTGTCTTCCGCCTCCCGCCCGACCTCGGCGGCATATTCGGCGGCGGAGCGGACATTCTGGTTCAACTCCTCCACTGCGGCGGCGGTCTGTTCCAGCGTGGCGGCCTGCGTTTCGGTGCGCCGCGACAGATCCTCCGACGTGAGGCCGATATCCTGCGCCACCTGATCGATGGCCGCCGAGACCGACTGCACCTGCAGGATCAGCCGGGCGAAATTTTCCACGGCCAGATTATAGGCCGTGCCAAGCTGGGAAAAATGTGGATCGGTGATCTGGCTGACCCGGAAGGACAGGTCGCCCTGACGCAGCGCCTCCAGCCCGCGGCCCAGATCCTTGATCATCTCGCGCTGGCTGGTGATGTCGGTGGCGATCTTGGCCACCCGCACCACGCTGCCGCGCGCATCCAGCACCGGGGCATAGGTGGCGCTGATCCAGATGACCCGGTCATCCTTGGTGATGCGGGGAAACTGCGCCGTCACGAACTGGCCGGCGCGCAGATCCTCCCAGAACTGGGCATATTCGGCGGAGTCGCGATAGCCGCGCTGCACGAACATGCGGTGATGCTGGCCCTCGACCTCTGCCGCGGCATAGCCGAGCGCGCGCAGGAAATTGTCATTCGCCTGCAGGATCGTGCCGTCAGGCCGGAAATGGATCACCGCCTGTGTCCGGTCGAGGATCTGCAAAAGTGCTTCATCCCCGGACAGATCCGCCGGAGGTTTGACCTTCGATTTCCCGAAAAACAGCATCAGCGATTCCCCGAACGCAGCACAGGCATTCCCTGTGATACGCCCGGGGAGGTTTAAAGGAGTTTAAGCCGCGCGCAGCACATCCGCCGCAAGCCGGAAACTGTGGCGCCGCGCCTGCGGATCGTGGATCATGCCGGTGAGGATCAGCTCGTCCGGGCGCAGCCGGTCCACCCATCCGGCGATCTGGTCGGCGACCTGCCCCGGCGTGCCGGTGGCCGACACCGCCAGCGCGCGGTCCACCATGGCGAGCTCCGGCGTGCTTGCCACCTCGCGGATGTCGTCCACAGGTTTCGGCAGCGGGCCGGGCCGCCCGCGGCGCAGGTTCAGGAAGCCCTGCTGCTGCGAGGTGCGCAGGCGCACCGCCTCTTCCTCGGTATCGGCGGCCCAGACATTCAGCGCCAGCATGAAATGCGGGGCTTCGGTCAGGCCGGGGCGGAAGTTGCGGCGGTAGATGGCGGCGGCGTCTTCCAGCGCGTCGGGGGCGAAATGCGAGGCAAAGGCGTAAGGCAGGCCCAGATGCGCCGCAAGCTGCGCGCCATAAAGCGAGGAGCCCAGCATCCAGACCGGCACCTGCGTGCCCTCGCCGGGGATGGCGCGCACCGCCTGCCCCGCTTGCGGATCCTGAAAGAAGCCGATCAGTTCGACCACGTCATCGGGAAAGCGGTCGGGGCCGGAAAAGTTGCGGCGCAGCGCCATGGCGGTCACCTGATCCGACCCGGGCGCGCGGCCCAGACCCAGATCGATGCGGCCCGGAAACAGCGTGGCCAGCGTGCCGAACTGTTCGGCGATCATCAGCGGCGCATGGTTGGGCAGCATGATGCCGCCCGCGCCCACCCGGATCGTCCGCGTGGCGGCGGCGACCTGCCCGATCACCACGGCGGTGGCGGCAGACGCGATGCCGGGCATGTTGTGATGTTCGGCCAGCCAGAAGCGGTTATAGCCCAGATCCTCGGCATGGCGGGCCAGCTCCACGGTGTTCGCCAGCGCCTCGGCGGCGGTGCCGCCTTCGGAAATGGGCGACAGGTCAAGCAGGCTGTATCGGATGGCGGTCATCGGGGATCTCCTTTGTCGGAGGCTGATATAGGCACCCGCAGGCGGCAGCGACACCCCCCGCGCCGCACAGACCGGGCTGCGTCCCCGCGCAGGCTCAGGCGTGGCGCCACGCGCTGGCGCGCCGTTCCCATGGCTGCACGACAAGATATTCCAAAAGCAGCATCACCCCGGTGAAGCTGAGCGCATAGGCCAGCACGGCGGCGGTGTCGAACATCTGGAAATAGAGGTGGATCTGGAACCCCACGCCATTGGAGCGGCCCAGAAATTCGACCACCAGCACGATTTTCCAGATCACCGCCAGCCCGTTGCGGGTGGCGGTGGCCACAAACGGCCCAAGCTGCGGCCAGATCACATGGCGCAACCGCGCAAGGCCCGACATGCGATAGACCCGCGCCATGTCGGACACGGCGGGATCCATGCTGCGCACGCCCTCGCGGATGGTGACGATGACCATGGCGGTCTTGTTCAGCGACACCGCCACGATCGCCGCCGTCTCGTTGAGGCCGATCCAGAGGTAGCAGAGCACGATGATGACCAGCGCGGGCAGATTGAGCAGCACCGTCACCCACGGATCCAGCCAGCGGTTGACGCGCGGCGCCAGCCCCAGCAGCAGCCCCAGCGCGCAGCCCGCGACCATGGCAAGCCCGAAGGCCGCCAGCACCCGCCACAGCGTCATCGACAGATGCAGCCACAGCTTGCCGCTGCCCGCCTCGCGCAGCAGCACCTCCCAGACGCGGGCCGGGCCGGGCAGCACCATGGGATCGGCAAAGGCGGCGGCGACAAGCCACAGCCCCAGCAGCGCAAGCAGCGACATTGCGGTCACATGCGCGGGTGCCTTCATCCGCGATCCTTTCCCCTGCCTCGCACCACTCTGCCGCGTCGCGCGGGCCAGCGCCGCACCGACAAAGGTCGCAGCCGCTCAGGGCAGGCGCGGCTCTGCCAGCGCGCCGTAAAGGATCATCACCACCGCGCGCGACGGCGCCTCGCGCAGCGCCTCGGCCAGATCCGCCACGGTGGCGGAGACAAAGCGCTGGCCGGGCTTCGACACCTCTTCGGCCATCAGCGCGGGCGTATCAGGCGGCAGCCCCGCCGCGATCAGCCGGGCGGCAAGCGCCGCAAAGGTGCGCCGCCCCATATAGACCGCCGTCACCGCTTCGGGATCGGCAAGGGCGGCAAGGTTCATCGCCTCGGGCAGCGCGCCGGTCACGTCATGGCCGGTGACGAACTGCAGCCGCCGCGCGGTCAGCCGCCGGGTCAGCGGGATGGACGCAGCAGCAGCAGCGGCAGCGGCGGAAGTGACGCCGGGCACCACCTCGAAGGGCAGACCCGCTGCGGTCACGGCGGCGATCTCCTCCTCCAGACGGCCAAAGACGCCCGCATCCCCGGATTTGAGCCGCACCACGCGCCGCCCCATCCCGGCCTGTTCCACCAGACGGCGGCTGACCTCCTCCTGCTTGGGCGAGGGACAGCCCGCGCGCTTGCCCACGGCGATCATTTCCGCCTGCGGATGGGCCAGATCAAGGATCGGGCCAGAGGCCAGATCGTCGTAAAGCACGGCCTCGGCCTGCTGCAGGCGCTTCAGCGCCCGGACGGTCAGCAGATCGGGATCTCCCGGTCCGCTGGACACGAAACTGACGAACCCGGTCATGCGGCCCCCGTCATCGGATGGGACAGAATGCCACGCGGCAGGCGCGGCGGTGTTCCCCCTGCTAAGCCCGGCGCGGGGGCGGCGCAAGAGCCAGTCCCGCCAGACACTCGCCACAGTCTTGCCCTCAAACAGGGTTAAGGCCAAGGATAAGGCAAGAGGGCAGACAATGGACGCGACAGAGCAGGACGTGCGGCGGCGGCGGGTGGTCTACATCCCCGGCTATGATCCGATCCATCCGCGCCGCTACCGCGAGCTTTACCGCAAGGAAGGCGCGGCACAGGCGGCCGTGTCGGGTTATGCCCTGACGCTGAAGCCCAAGACCACGCGCGGCCCCTATGGCTGGCAGGTGCAGACGGTGATGGAGGGCGCGCAGACCGAAGCCGAGATCGAGGTGCTGGTCTGGTCCGACATCGTGCGCGACAGCATGTCCGGATCCATCCCCGCCACCTATCTGCAGCTTCTGCGCACCGCGTGGGAATATATCGGCACCGGTGCGCTCTTCCGGCTGATGCGGCTGCGCAAGGGGCCGGTGATCGCGGCGCTGTATCCGGTGGCGATGCTGCTGGCGCAGCTGGCCGTGGCGGTGCTGGCGGGCTGGGGCGTGCTGCTGCTGGCGGGGCTGGCGCGGCCAGTGCTGGGATGGGGCGCCGATCTGCTGGGGGCCGGGCTGGGGCTTGCCACGCTCTGGGCCGTGCTGCGCTGGTGTCAGGCCCATGACAACCGCTTCTTCGCCTATTACCTGATGCATGATTACGCCTATTCCGCGCGCCATCGCGGCGCCAACCCGCCCGAGCTTGAGGCGCGCATGGCCGAGTTCCGCGCCACCATCGCGGCGGCGCTGGCCAGCGACGTGGACGAGGTGCTGGTGGTCGGCCATTCCTCCGGCGCGCATCTGGCGGTGTCGATCCTTGCCGACCTGCTGCGGCAGACACCCCTGCCCGCCGATGGTCCAAGGCTTGCCTTTCTCAGCCTCGGGCAGGTGGTGCCCATGGTGTCCTTCCTGCGCGACGCGCACCGGCTGCGCGCCGATCTGGCCTTTCTCAGCACCCGGCCCGATCTGACATGGATCGATGTCACCGCCCCCGGCGATGGCTGCGCCTTTGCGCTCTGCGATCCGGTGGCGGTGTCGGGCGTGGCGCCGCCCGGCAAACGCTGGCCGCTGGTGTTTTCGGCGCAGTTCACCCGCAGCCTTAGCCCCGAACGGTGGAAGGCGCTGCGCTGGCGCTTCTTCCGGCTGCATTTCCAGTATCTCTGCGCCTTCGACCGGCCGCTGGATTACGATTACTTCCGCATCACCGCAGGCCCGCTGTCGCTGGCCGCCCGCTACGCGCAGCGCCCGCCCTCGGCCAGCCGGATCGAAACCCCGGTCAACCGCTTCACCGCCACCGCTGCATGATCCCGCCCAAGCCCAAGCCCCGCCCCGACCGCGTGTCGCTCTGGCGCTACATGAAGCTTTTCCGGCAGGATCTGCTCTCGGCGCAGCCGCAGCGGCTTTACCGCGCGTGGATGGCCGAATTCCGCACGCCCTTCTTCCGCTCCTATCTGGTGAACGATCCGGCGCTGGTGCAGCTGGTGCTGAAGGACCGCCCCCGCGATTTTCCCAAATCGAGCCGGATCGCCGAAGGCCTGCGCCCGCTGCTTGGCAATTCGGTGTTCCTGACCAATGGCGAGGTCTGGGCCCGCCAGCGCCGCATCATCGACCCTGCCTTCGAAGGCGGACGGCTGCGCGACAGCCTGCCCGCCATGTGGGACGCCGCCTGCGCCGCCCGCGACCGGCTGACCGCCCATGCCGGATCCACGGTCGAGGTGGAGGAACAGACCAGCCATGCCGCCGCCGACGTGATCTTCCGCACGCTGTTTTCCCTGCCGATCGAGGATGCGCTGGCGCAGCAGGTCTTTCACGAATTCCGCGCCTATCAGCGCAGCCAGCCGCTGCTGAACCTTGCCGCCTTCCTGCCGCTGCCGCGCTGGATGCCCCGGCTGCACCGGCGCGGCACCAGCGCCTCTGCCGCGCGGATCCGCGCGCTGATCACTGACCTGACCACAAGGCGGCAGGACCAGATCGCCAAGGGCACCGCGCCGCAGGATCTGGCCACCAAGATCATGACCACCGCCGATCCGGAGACCGGACAGCGCTTCACCACCGCCGAAATGGTCGATCAGGTGGCGATCTTCTTTCTGGCCGGGCACGAAACCTCCGCCTCGGCGCTGGCATGGGCGCTGTGGCTGCTCGCCGCGCATCCCGACTGGCAGGAGCAGCTTGCCGCCGAGGCGCGCGCCCTGCCCGACCGCCCCGGCATGGCCGATCTGTCGAAACTGCGCCTGACCCGCGATGTCTTCCGCGAGACGCTGCGGCTCTACCCGCCGGTGCCGATGATGGTGCGCGAGGCGGCACAGCCGGAAACCTTTCGCGGCCGCGCCGTCCGGCCCGGCGCGCAGGTCGTGCTCAGCCCGTGGCACCAGCACCGGCATGACCGGCTCTGGTCCGATCCCGACAGCTTCGATCCGGCGCGCTGGCAGACCGAAGCCGGGCGCGCCTCGGCCCGCGCCGCCTATATGCCCTTCTCCGCCGGGCCGCGCGTCTGCACCGGCGCCAGCTTTGCCATGGCCGAAGGCGTGCTGCTGCTGGCGGCCATCCTGCGCGATCTGCGGCTCAGCGTGGTGGCAGAGCGGACCCCGGATCCGGTGGCCTTCCTGACCGTGCGCGCCCGCGACGGCATCTGGCTGCGCATCGATCGCCGTTAGCGCCGGACGTTAGCGTTAAACGCGATTCCGCCATCTACCCATCGCGTCATGATTGCTCTATCCCTCAGGCGAACGATCACCGCATGGGAAAAGGACTCCTCATGGCACAGGACAAGGCCACGTTTGCGCAGCAGAAGCAGCAGATGGCGACCGGCAAAGGTTTCATCGCGGCGCTCGACCAGTCGGGCGGGTCCACGCCCAAGGCGCTGCGGCTCTATGGCGTCGAGGAAAGCGACTATTCCGGCGAAGCCGAGATGTATGGCGAGATCCACAAGATGCGCAGCCGCATCATCACCGCGCCGGACTTCACCTCCGCCAAGGTGCTGGGCGCGATCCTGTTCGAACGCACCATGCGGGCCGAGATCGAGGGCATCCCCTCGGCGCGGTACATGTGGGAAAAGCGCGGCGTCGTGCCCTTCCTGAAAATCGACAAGGGTCTGGAAGACAAGGCCGATGGCGTGCAGCTGATGAAGCCGATGCCCGGGCTCGACGCGCTGCTGGCCGAGGCCGCAGGCACCTTCGGCATCTTCGGCACCAAGGAACGCTCGGTGATCCACGAGGCGAATGCCGACGGCATCAAGGCCGTGGTCGCCCAGCAGTTCGAGGTGGCACATCAGGTGATCGCCGCCGGTCTGGTGCCGATCATCGAACCGGAGGTGGACATCCACTCCGCCACCAAATCCGAAGCCGAAGCGCTGCTGAAGGCAGAGATCGCCGCCGCGCTCGACGCCCTGCCCGAAGGCTGCGACGTGATGCTGAAGCTCACCATCCCCAGCGAGGACGGGCTTTACGACAGCCTTGCCGATCACCCGCGCGTGGTCCGCGTCGTGGCGCTGTCGGGCGGCTATTCCACTGCCGATGCCTGCGAAAAGCTGGCGCGTCAGCCCCGGATGATCGCCTCCTTCAGCCGCGCGCTGGCCGAAGGCCTGTTCCGCCAGCAGTCGGATGCAGAGTTCAACGCAGCGCTTGGCGGCAATATCGACAAGATCTATCAGGCCTCGCTCTGACCCGCTGAACAGCCCCAGAACAAACCAAAGGCCCGGCCGCCGCGCGCGCCCGGGCCTTTTTGTGCCTGTGCTTCTTCTGACCAGAAATATCCCGGGGTCCGGGGCAGAGCCCCGGCCTGCGCCTCAGCCCAGCTCGCCAAGCGCCGGAAAGGTCTCCAGCAGCCAGAAGGAAAAGGAGGTGAAGGCGCCGGTCAGCAGCATCAGCCCCACCGCCACCAGCAGCAGCCCCATGACCTTCTCGATCAGGGCCATATGCCGCTTCATGCGGTTCATCAGCCCCATGGCCCGGCTCAGAAACACCGCTGCCAGCAGGAAGGGCAGCCCCAGACCCAGCGCGTAAACCCCCAGCAGCAGCGTGCCGCGCGCCACCGAAGCCTCGGTGGCGGCCAGCGACAGGATCGCCCCCAGCTGCGGCCCGATGCAGGGCGTCCAGCCAAAGGCGAAAGCCAGCCCCAGCAGATAGGCGCCAAAAGCCGATCCGCCCGCGTCGCCCGTATCGATCCGCGCCTCGCGGTCCAGAAACGGAATGCGGAAGACATGCAGGAAATGCAGGCCGAACACGATCACCACCACGCCCGAGATCCGCGCCAGCAGCACCTGATTCTGCAGAAAGAACATGCCCAGCCACGAGGCGGTGAAGCCAAGGATCAGAAAGACCGTCGACAGCCCCATGACAAAGAACAGCGCGGTGACAAAGGCGCGCAGCCGCGCCCGCCCGCCCGCCTGCATCTCTGACAGGCTGACCCCGGACATGAAGGCCAGATAGGGCGGCACGATGGGCAGCACGCAGGGGCTGAGAAAGGAAATCACCCCCCCCAGCAGGGCCACGGCCATGGCGGGCAACAGACTCGCGTCGATGATCTCGATTCCAAACATGCCAAACCTTTAGGCGATCCCGGCGCAGCCGTCACGCGGCGCAAGGTCACATCCCCGTATCCGCCGCCTGCCCCACCTGCAAAAACGCCCCGGCACAGGGCCGGGGCGCAGGGTCGTCATATCATGCCGGGGCTCAGCGGCTCATCGCCCACCAGCCGCGCCGCTTGGGCTTGCCATCTTCCGAGCCGTCCCCATCGGACTCCTCGGTGTCTTCGGCAGTCGCAGGGTCAGACCCCTCCTCAGCCGCCACAGGCTCCGGCGCAGGCTCTGCTGCCGCTTCAGGCTCCGCAGCAGGTGCAGGTTCCGCGACAGGCGCAGGCTCTGCGGCCAGCTCGGGCTCTGCAACAGGCGCAGGCTCGGCAGCAGGTGCCGGTTCAGCGGTCTCGGGCTCCGCCGCCACTTCGGGCTGCGGCGCGGGGGCAGGCTCGGCTGCCACGGGCTCTGCGGCGGGCGCCGCCTCGGCCTCAGGCTCGACAACCGGCATCGGCGCGGGCGGCTCGTCAGGAAGCGCGGTCATCACCGGGCTCTGCTCCGCCACTTCCGCCGCTGCGGGCGCTTCGGCTTGCGCCGCCTCGGGAGCCGCGTCCGCAGCCTCCTCGGTCACCGTCTCCACCTTCTTGCGGCTGCGCGAACGGGTGCGCCGCTTCGGCTTCTCGGTCTCGGCAGGCGCTGCCTCAGCCTCGGCGGCGGCGGGCGCCTCCTCGGCGGGGGCCGCGTCCACAGGGGCAGTCACCGGCTGCGCGGGCGTCTCACGGGCGGAGTCGTCGCTGTCGCTGTCGTCATCGCTGTCATCACCCTCGGATCCGGTCTCCCGGCCCTTGGAGCGCGACCGCCGCCGACGCCGACGCCGCTTCTTCGGCTTGCCGTCCTCGTCGCCTTCGACCGGCTCGGCGCGCTGGGTCTCGGCCGGGGCCGCGACGTCGGCTTCGGCCTCCGCCTCGATCTCGTCCTCTTCCTCGGCAGCCGCGTCCTCGTCGACCTGATCCATCAGCGTGGTGTCCACCGACACCACATGCGTCACCATCTCAGGCACGGCACGGGTCGCGGTCTTGAACTTCTCCATGGTGAAGTCCGGCGACACCAGATGCACGTCGCCTTCGATGCGCACGGCCATGCCGTAACGCGCCTCGATCTGGGCGACATGTTCGCGCTTCTGGTTCATCAGGTAGTTGGCGATGCCCACCGGGCATTTCACCAGCACCTCGCGCGAGCGGCGGCGCACGCCCTCTTCCTCGATCTGGCGCAGGATGTTCAGCGCCATGTTGTCATCCGACCGGATCAGCCCGGTGCCGTGACAGACGGTGCAGGGCTGGGTCGTCGCCTCGATCATGCCGGGACGCAGCCGCTGGCGGCTCATCTCCAGCAGGCCAAAGCCGGAAATCCGGCCCACCTGAATGCGGGCGCGGTCGGTCTTCAGCTTGTCCTTCAGCTTCTTCTCGACAGAGGCGTTGTTCTTGCGCTCCTCCATGTCGATGAAGTCGATGACGATAAGCCCGGCGAGATCGCGCAGACGCAGCTGGCGCGCCACCTCTTCGGCAGCCTCCATGTTGGTCTTGAGCGCGGTCTCCTCGATGGAGCCTTCCTTGGTCGCGCGACCGGAGTTCACGTCGATCGCCACCAGCGCCTCGGTGACGCCGATCACGATGTAGCCGCCGGATTTCAGCTGCACCACCGGGTTGAACATGCCCGACAGATAGCTTTCCACCTGATGGCGCGCGAACAGCGGCATGCCTTCGACGTAATGCTTCACGTTCTTGGCATGGGACGGCATGATCATCTTCATGAAGTCCTTGGCGATGCGGTAGCCGCGCTCGCCTTCCACCAGAACCTCGTCGATGTCGCGGTTGTAAAGATCGCGGATCGATCGCTTGATGAGGTCGCCCTCTTCATAGATCTTCGCAGGTGCTATGGATTTCAGCGTCAGTTCGCGGATCTGCTCCCAGAGCCGCTGCAGATATTCGTAATCGCGCTTGATCTCGGTCTTGGTGCGCTTGGCGCCTGCCGTCCGGATGATCAGCCCCGCGCCGCGCGGCACGTCGATGGACTGCGCGATCTCCTTGAGCTTGGCGCGGTCGGCGGCCACGGTGATCTTGCGCGAAATGCCGCCGCCGCGTGCGGTGTTGGGCATCAGCACGCAGTAGCGCCCGGCCAGCGACAGATAGGTGGTGAGTGCGGCACCCTTGTTGCCACGCTCTTCCTTGACCACCTGCACCAGCATGATCTGGCGGACCTTGATGACTTCCTGAATCTTGTATTTCCGCGGACGCGGCTTGCGCGCCGGGCGAATGTCTTCCTCGGTGTCATCATCGGCCACGGATTCGATGCTGTCCTCGGCGCGGGGCTCGTCGCCCTCGTCCTCTTCGGCATCGTCCTGCGGTCCGCGCGCCTCACCGGCGGCGGGCGCCTCGTCGCTGTCATCCAGCGGCTCGGCCACGGGGGCCTCGGCCACCGTCTCCATGGGCGACAGGCCTTCGCTGTCCGACAGCGATGCCGAGGCTTCGGCCTCATCCGTCTCCAGATCGATGGTCTCCATGCCGCTGATGGTCTCGGAGACCTCGGCGCTCACGGTCTTGTCGCCGCTCTCGGCCTTTTCGGCCTTGGCGGCGCTGCGGCTGCGGGCGGGACGCCGGGTGCGGCCACGCTGCGGCTTGGAGCGGGACTTCTCGTCCTCCTCGTCGGCCTCGGCGGCAAGGGCGGCCTCTTCGGCCATCAGCGCCTGACGGTCAGCCACGGGGATCTGATAATAATCCGGGTGAATTTCCGAAAAGGCGAGGAAGCCGTGGCGGTTGCCGCCGTAATCCACAAAAGCCGCCTGCAGCGACGGCTCGACCCGCGTCACCTTGGCAAGGTAGATGTTCCCTGCCAGCTGCCGCTTGTTTTCCGATTCAAAATCGAATTCCTCGACCTTGTTTCCGTCCACCACCACGACGCGGGTTTCCTCCGCGTGGGTGGCGTCGATGAGCATTTTCTTTGCCATGTTATCCGTCTGCACGGCGCATGGGCCTCCGGTCCCGCGGGACCCGGGGGCGATGCGGCGTGGCTTGTCTGGGCGAGTTGCGGCACGCAGACACGGGAAGACGCTCTGTCTTCAGCCGGGTGCCTGTATCTCGTCGCGCGCTTCATCGCGGTTCTTCTCCGACGCCTCCGGGACAGGCCCGCTGCGCCTTGTTGCGGCCCGCCGCAAGCTGCGGTCCGGGCGGTCTTTCATGGCCTCGCGGCCAGATCGGCATTCTTGGCCTTTCGGCCAGATCGGTCTGCCTGGGGTCCTCTTGCGGACGGCGCCCGGGCAGCGAAACTCTCGGGGCCTCCCCCCGCGGGGGAACAGGCCTAACAGTTACCATAGGGGCATCCCGCCCCGGATGACAATATGGAATGTGACAGCCTGTGGAAAACCTGCACCCGCCCCCACCCCCGCGCCTGCAGAAAGCCCGCGCGCGGCGGCGCGGCCCGCCACCACCTCAGCGTTTCCATTGGCTGCAAATATCCCGGGGGAGTCCGCCACAGGCGGACGGGGGCAGAGCCCCCTGTCAATCGTCCTTTGTCCGTCTGTGACGGACGGGGGCAGAGCCCCCTGTCACTCTGTCTTTGCCCGTCTGTGACGGACGGGGGCAGAGCCCCCCCTTCCTTATATTTGTCCGCCCCCTGACGGACGGTTCCCGCCGCGCCCGGATCGCTGCAGGAAGACGGGGCGGCGCGCCGCCCCGTCAGCAGCGCTCAGTCGAAGGCCTTCAGCCGCTTGATCAGGCTCGAGGTGTCCCAGCGCCCGCCGCCCATCTTCTGCACGTCCTTGTAGAACTGGTCCACCAGCGCCGTGACCGGCAGTGCGGCGCCGTTTTCCTCGGCGGTGGCAAGGCAGATCGCCAGATCCTTGCGCATCCAGTCCACCGCGAAGCCATGCTCGAACTTGTCGTCCAGCATCGTCTCGTAACGGTTCATCATCTGCCACGACCCCGCAGCGCCACCGCCGATCACCTCGACCACCGCGCGCCCGTCGATGCCTGCCTTCTCGGCAAAGGCCAGCCCCTCGGACAGACCCTGCACCAGCCCCGCGATGCAGATCTGGTTCACCATCTTGCAGGTCTGCCCGGCGCCGCTCTCGCCGATGCGGCGGCAGAGCTTGGCATAAGCGTCGATCACCGGCTCGGCGCTGTCGTAATCGGGCTGGTCGCCGCCGCACATCACCACAAGCTGGCCGTTCTGCGCGCCCGCCTGCCCGCCAGAGACCGGCGCGTCGACAAAGCCCAGCCCGTTTTCCTTGGCCACCTTATACAGGTCCAGCGTCACCCTGGAGCTGACCGTGGTGTGATCGACAAACACCGCCCCCTCGGACATGCCGGCAAAGGCGCCCTCGGCGCCCAGACAGACGGCGCGCAGGTCATCGTCATTGCCGACGCAGGCCATGACGAACTCCGCGCCCTCCGCCGCCTCGCGCGGGGTCGGCGCCATGCGGCCCCCGAATTCCTCGACCCAGGCCTGCGCCTTGGCGGCGGTGCGGTTGTAGACGGCGACCTCGTGACCGGCCCGGGCCAGATGCCCCGCCATCGGATGGCCCATCACCCCCAGCCCCAGAAATGCGCATTTTGCCATGGTTCAAGCTCCCGTTACCGCTGCAATTGTCCCTGTTCTCCCCTCTTGCCCGCCCCTTGGCAAGGGGGCGGGGCTCCGGTAATCCCCCGACAGGCTGACAGAGGCGGAGCGCGACATGGCGACACTTTTCCGATGGCTGCTCAGGCTGACCAGCGCTGCGATCCTGCTCGCCGTGCTGGGGCTTGGGCTGGTCTATTACCTCGCCGCGCGCTCGCTGCCGGATTATGACAAGGTGCTTGCCGTGGAGGGCAGCCGCGCCGAGATCGAGATCGTGCGCGACAATGCAGGCGTGCCGCATATCTTCCCGCAAAATGACAGCGACGCCTATTTCGGGCTGGGCTATGCCCATGCGCAGGACCGGCTGTGGCAGATGACCCTGCTGCGCCGCACCGCGCAGGGGCGCCTGTCGGAGCTTTTTGGCCGCCGCACGCTGGAAACCGATACGCTGATGCGCAGGCTTGATCTTTATCCGCTGGCCGTGCGGTCGGTGGCAGCGCAGGATCCGCAGGCACTGGAGGCGCTGGAGGCTTATGCCGCAGGCGTCAATGCCCGCATCGCCGAGATCAATGCCGAAAGCCTTGGCCGTGGCGCGCCGGAATTCTTCCTGTTCAACGCCCCCATCGCGCCATGGCAGCCTGCGGATTCCCTTGCCATCGTCAAGCTGATGGCGCTGCAGCTCTCTGGCCAGTTCCGCGAGGAAATCCTGCGCGCCCAGACTTCGCTGGCGCTGCCCGATCCGGCGCGGCTGCAGGACATCCTGCCCGACATTCCCGGCGCGGGCACCGCCGCCCTGCCCGATTACGCGCAGCTTTTCCCCGGCAAGACCCTGCAGCCCTTCGCCACGGCGGCGCATGAGATGGACGCGCTGTCGCCCTTCCCCGAACGCGGCCTTGCCGGGGCCTCGAACGCATGGGCCGCAAGCCCCGCCCGCTCTGCCGGGGGCGGCACGCTGCTGGCCAATGACCCGCATCTGGGCTTCACCGCGCCCTCCACGTGGTATCTGGCACGGCTGGAGCTGTCCTCGGGCGGGGTCATCGGCGGCACCGTGCCGGGGGTTCCGGCGGTGATGCTGGGCCGGTCGGAACATCTGGCATGGGGGCTGACCTCCTCCTATCTCGACGATCAGGATCTGTTCATCGAGGAGTTGGATCCCGACAATCCCGACCGCTACCGCACGCCCGACGGCTTCGCCGCCTTCGAGACGCGCCGCACCATCGTCGACATCAAGAACGAGGCGCCCGTCACCCTGACCCTGCGCTGGACCGAAAACGGCCCGGTGCTGCCGCGCAGCGCCTTCGATCTGGGCTCGATCACGCCGCAGGGCGATGTGGTCTCGCTGGCATGGACGGCGCTGGACGGGGCCGATACCTCGCTCTCTGCCGCGCTGCGGCTGATGCGGGCGCAGGACGTCGACGAGGCGCTGGCGGCCTCCGAGCTTTATGTCGCGCCCTCGCAGATGCTGACGCTGATCGACGGCGAGCGCATCGCCATGAAGCTGATCGGCACCATGCCCGCGCGCGATCCCGCGCATCAGTCGCAGGGCCGCCTGCCCAGCCCCGGCTGGATCGAAGCCAACCGCTGGCAGGGCCGCCTGCCCGACAGCGCCAATCCGCTGTTTCTGGACCCGCCCGGCGGCATCGTCGGCAACACCAACAACAAGGTCATCGACCGGCCCTTCCCCGAACATGTCAGCTTTGACTGGGGCGACAGCCAGCGGGTGATGCGCTGGCAGAGCCTGATGACCGGGCGGCAGGTCCATACCCGCGACAGTTTCATCGAGGCGCAGCTTGACACCGTGTCGCCCGCCGCGCGCACCCTGCTGCCGCTGATCGGGCGCGACCTGTGGTATACCGGCGAGGCCGCCCCCGAAGGCACGCCCGAACGCCAGCGCCAGCGTGCGCTTGATCTGCTGGCCAACTGGAACGGCGAGATGAACGAGCACCTGCCCGAGCCGCTGCTCTATGCGGCATGGCTGCGGGCGCTGCAGGACCGGCTGATCCGGGACGAGATCGGGCCGCTTGCCGACAATTACACCCATGTGGAGCCGCTGTTCATCGAAAGGGTGTTCCGCGACATCGACGGCGCGGGCGTGTGGTGCGACGTGATCCGATCGGTGGTGGTGGAAACCTGTTCCGACATCGCGCGCATGGCGCTGGACGATGCGCTGGTCTGGGTCGGCGAACGCCATGGCACGGCGCTGGAATCGCTGCGCTGGGGCGATGCGCATCAGGCAAAGCACGAACACCCGGTTCTGGGCAACGTGCCGCTGCTGCGGTCATTCGTGAACATCCGGCAAAGCACCTCGGGCGGGGATTTCACCCTGCAGCGCGGGCGCACCTCGGGGCGCGATCCGCAGCCGTTCAGCAACGTGCATGGCGCAACCTATCGCGGCGTCTATGATTTCGCCGATCCCGACAGTTCGGTCTACATCCTGTCCACCGGCGAGTCGGGGCATTTCCTGTCGCGCCATTACGACGATCTGGGCACGCTGTGGCGGCGCGGCGAATATCTGCCCATGTCGCTGGATCAGGATCTGGCACGGGCGGCCTCGGTCGGCATCACCCGGCTTGTCACACCGTGACCACGCATCTGACGCGGGCAGAGGCGCAGGCGCTGGCCCGCGCCACGCTGGCGGACATGTTTCCGGGGCGGGACTGGGGTCTGGGCTGTCTGAAGAACCTTGACCAGCCGCTGCGCGCGCAGGTGTTCTGCGCCGCCCATCCCGACCGGCATCTGGTGGCCAAGGTCTATGCCCCGGCAGAGGCGGCGCGCGCAGCAGCACAGGCGGCACGGCAGGCCGAGCTGGGCCGCGCACTGGCGGCGGGCCCATGGCGGGTGCCGCAGGTGCTGGGCTTTGACGCCGACCGGCTGGTGCTGGTGATGGACTATGCCCCCGGTGCCACCCTCGCGGCCCTCTGGCCCGGGCTCGATCCCGGTGCGAAGGCGGCCCTGATGACCCGGGCGGGCGGCTGGCTTGCCGCCCTGCATAGGCTCAGCCGCAGGCAGGGCAAGATGCGCCCGGCGCGGCAGATGGGCTGGCTTGCGCGCCGCCTGACCGAGGCGCGGGATGGTCTGCGCCCCTTCCCCGAGATGGCGGAATTTGCGCAGGCTCTGGCGCAGCTTGAGGCGCTGGTGCCAAAGCTGCGCGGCCTGCCGGTGCCGCGCGCGGTCACCCATCGCGACCTGCATCTGTCGAACCTTGTGGTGAGCGACGGCGCGCTCTGGGGGCTGGATGTGGAGAATGCGGCAGAGGATGATCCCGCGCGCGATCTGGTGGCGCTGCTGATCGATGCCGTGGCCTTGGGCGGCGACATTGCCCCGATGGCGGCGGCGCTGGCCTCCGGCTATGACGACCGCGACACGCCTGCAGAGCTGCGGCTGTTCCTGCAGCGCGCCTATGCGCTGGGGCTCTGGTGCCGCACCCCCGCGCAGCCGTCGCAGCGGCAGGCGCTGAAACTGGCAGCGGCGCGCCTGATCATCGACTCAGACGCGCCACTTATCTAGGTAAATCAATCCGTTACAGACAGAAGCTCAGACGGTTTCAAACTTTGATCGGTCCTGCACCGTCCAGCGCAGATGCAGCAGATAGCCGTCTTCGTCCTGCTGTTCGGACACCACGAAGCCTTTCTCAAAGAGCCAGGCGCGGCGCTTGCCCTCGCTGAAGCCAAGCCGCAGATCCTCCTCGATGGCGGCGCCCTGCAGCTTTTCGGTGACCGCCTCCAGAAGCACGTCCAGCCCTTCGCCGGTCAGCGCGGAGGTGGCAAAGATATGCTCCTCGCGTGCGGCCCGCGCCTGCGCGCCATCATGCTCTTCGGGATCAAGCAGGTCGATCTTGTTCCAGACCTCGATCATCGGCACGTCGCGGTCCACGCCAAGCGAGCGCAGGATGGTCGCCACATCCTGCGCCTGTTCCTCGGTCGCGGGATGCGAGATGTCGCGCACATGGCAGATGATGTCGGCCGCCAGCACTTCTTCGAGCGTGGCGCGGAAGGCGGCGACCAGTTCGGTCGGCAGATCCGAGATGAAGCCCACCGTATCGGACAGGATCACGTCAAGCCCGGTGGGCAGACGCACCGCGCGCATGGTGGGATCCAGCGTGGCGAACAGCATGTCCTTGGCCAGCACCTCCGCCCCGGTCAGGCGGTTGAACAGCGTCGATTTTCCGGCATTGGTATAGCCCACCAGCGCCACGATCGGGAACGGCACCTTGGCCCTCGCCTTGCGGTGCAGTTCGCGGGTCTTCACCACCTTGTCGAGCTGACGGCGCAGCCGCACCAACTGGTCGTCGATGGCGCGGCGGTCCGCCTCGATCTGCGTCTCGCCGGGGCCGCCGACAAAGCCAAGCCCGCCGCGCTGGCGTTCAAGGTGGGTCCATGCCCGCACCAGCCGCGTGCGCTGATAGCTGAGGGCCGCCATCTCTACCTGCAGCACCCCTTCACGGGTGGCGGCACGGTCGGAGAAGATTTCAAGGATCAGCCCGGTCCGGTCCAGAAGCTTGACGCCCCATTCCTTTTCCAGATTGCGCTGCTGCACCGGGGTCACCGGGCCGTCGACCAGCACCAGTTCGGCCTCGGCCTCTTTCAGCACGGATTTCAGCTCGGCCACCTTGCCGGAGCCAAAGAGCGTCCCCGGCTGCGGATCGCGCAGCGGCACCACGGTGGCGCCCACCACTTCCAGATCCGGCAGGGCGGCGGCCAGCGCCACCGCCTCTTCCAGCGCCATGTCGGCATCCCTACGGTCCCGGTCCCCCTTGAGGTCGGGATGCAGAACCCATGCGCGGGTCACATGCGTGTCATGTTCCTTCAAGAAGCGTCGTCGCCGTCATAAAGGTTGATGGGTTGCGACGGCATGATGGTGGAAATCGCGTGCTTGTACACAAGCTGCGATTGGCCATCACGGCGCAGCAGAACGCAGAAATTGTCAAACCAGGTGATGACACCCTGCAATTTCACGCCATTGATCAGGAAAACCGTCACCGGAACCTTGGTCTTCCGGACGTGATTGAGAAAGGCGTCCTGAAGATTTTGTCTGTCCGAAGCCATTGAGTCTAGCCTTTGTTCTTGTCTTTGCCGGTCTCGGCATTCCCCCGTCTGGGGGAGTATGTCTTGCGGGTCAGGGAACTTCCAGAGCAAAAATCCCCGAAATCACGCAACTTGCGCCGCGCGGCAGGGGGTGCCCAACCGCCGGGCAGTCAGTCGCGCCAGATGCCGGGGGTCAGCAGCACAAAGATCGCCAGCAGCTCCAGACGCCCCAGAACCATGGCTCCGGCATAGATCATCTTGGCCGTGGCGCCAAGTTCGTTCAGGATAACCGGCTGTTCTGCCGCAACCCGGATCAGCGGGCCGCAATTGGTCAGCCCCGCGATGGTCATGACCATGGCATTCTCGAAATCCAGCCCGGTCAGCGCGAAGGCCAGCGAAATGGCGGCGATGCTCATGGCGAACATCATGAAGAACACCCAAGCCACGAAGGCACCCTGCCGCCGGATGCGCCGCGCCATCACCCCGGACCGGCCCACCGAATGCGGATGCACCAGCTTTTCCATCTCGCGCACGCCCGCAAGATAAAGCGCATAGATCCGCAGCAGCTTCACCCCGCCCGCCGTGGTGGCCACACCGCCGCCGATGATGGCAAGCCCCATCAGGATCACCCCCGGCGTTTCCAGCCCCGACCAGAAGCGCACGGCACTCCAGTCGCCGCTTTCAAAGCCGGTGGTGGTCAGGAAGGACAGCGACATGAAAAGCCCGCCCCAGAGCGCGCGCAGCCCCGCGCCAAGGTTCTGTTCGGCGCCCACGTCAAAGGCCGCGATCCAGTGCCGCAGGAACAGCGTCAGCGGCAGCGCCAGCACGATCAGCAGCCCCATGCGGAATTCCGGATCGTCGCGCAGCCGCGACCGGGTCAGGCCGCGCGTGTCGCCGGAAAAGGTCAGCCGCGACAGCGCAAAGAACAGGAAGCAGAAGATGATCATCTCGCCCGCCATGCCGCTTGGCGCCTGCGACGGCCCCGCCACGGCGGAGATCCCCGAGGTGGCCAGCGTCGACATGGCATGGATCAGCGCCAGCAGCGGCGGATCGCCCGCGATCAGCAGCAAGAGCCACAGCGCCCCGGTCAGCCCGACATAGACCGGCACCAGCCGCGAGGCGGTGGTGGCCAGCCGCTGCGACGGATCGAACATGTCGCGCCGCGCGCTGCCTGCGGCCACCGACTGCCCCGGCTCGCCCGAGGCCGTCACCTCGAACCCGCCAAGGGTCAGCGGCGCAAGGATGGCGGCAGCGGCCACCCACATCAGCAGCCCGCCCAGCCAGCCCACCTGCGCGCGCCACAGATGTTCCGCCGCCGACAGCCGGTCGGGGGCAAACAGCGTGGATCCGGTGGTGGTGAAGCTCGACACCATCTCCACATAGGCGTTGAGAAAACTGGTGGTGCGCACCGCCTCGTGAAACGGCACAGCAAAGACGGCGGGCAGCACCACGAAGGCGGCAAGCAGCGCCAGAAGCTGCCGCGAGGCGGTGCGGTTGTGCCGCCGCGTCGCCTGCGCGATGGTGATGAGCGTGGTCAGCACCAGCCCGACGATGCCGCCATAAAAGAAGCTGCGCGCGTCGTGAAAGCTTTCCTCCGCCAGCGCCACGGCGGCGGGCGCGATCATCGACGCGCTGGCAAGCCCCGCCAGCAGCAGAAGAAGCGGCATGCGGGCCAGCGACGTCATGATCTAGAAGAAATCGATGCTGACCTGCAGGAGCCGCTCGACCTCCGGCACGTCTTTTGTCAGGGAAAACAGCACGATGCGGTCGCCTTCCTCGATGCGCAGATTGCCGGTGATCTTGACCACCTTTCCCTGCTTCATTACCGCGCCCACCAGCACGCCTTCGGGGAAGTCGATCTCTCGGATCATGCGCCCGGAGATGGAGGAGGTGGACAGCACCTCCGCCTCGATCACCTCGGCCTCGGCATCGCCGATGGAATAGACCGACCGCACCCGGCCATGGCGGATATGGCGCAGGATCGAACTGACCGTGGTGGAGCGCGGGTTGATATGCGCGTCCACCCCCAGCGGCTCCATCAGCGGCACCAGCGTGGGATCGTTGATCAGCGCGATGGCCATGGGGCAGCCTTCGGCCTTGGCGCGCACGGCGGCCAGCAGGTTGGTCTTTTCGTCATCGGTGACGCAGAGCACTGCATCGGCCTTGTCGATGCCCGCCTCGCGCAGCAGCGCGGTATCCAGCCCGTCGCCATGCAGCACGATGGTGCGTTCCAGCGCGTCGGCGGCACGTTCGGCGGCGCGGCGGTCCTTTTCGATGACCTTGGCGCGGATGCGGTCGGCGCGGCCTTCCAGCGCGCGGGCCACGGCAAGCCCGACATTGCCGCCACCCAGCACCACCACCCGCTCCTGCTTGCGCTGCGCCTTGCCGAAGATCTCCATGGTGCGGTGGATGTCCTCGGCATGGACCAGCACATAACAGCTGTCACCCTCGAACAGCTGGTCGCGCGGTTCGGGGGCGAAGAGCGATCCGTCGCGCCGGATGCCCACCACCACCGAACGCAGGGTGGAAAACAGGTCGGTCAGCTGCCGCAGCGGCGTGTTCACCACCGGGCAGTTGGCATCGATGGTCAGCCCCAGAAGCTGCGCGCGCCCGTCCAGAAACACCTCCGTGTCAAAGGCGGCGGGCGCCGACAGACGCTGCAGCGCGGCCTCTGCCACCTCCTTCTCGGGAGAGATCACCACGTCGATGGGCAGGTGGTCGCGGCGGTACAGATCGGAATAGATCGCGGTCAGATAGCTCTGCGCCCGCAGCCGCGCGATCTTGCGCGGGATCGAAAAGATCGAATGCGCCACCTGACAGGTGACCATGTTGACCTCGTCGGAATGGGTGGCGGCGATGATCATGTCGGCATCGCGGGCGCCTGCCCGTTCCAGCACGTCGGGATAGGAGGCAAAGCCCGCGATCCCCTGAACATCCAGCGAATCCGTGGCCCGGCGGACCAGATCGGCGTTGCTGTCGACCACGGTCACGTCGTTCCGTTCCCCGGACAGATGGCGGGCGATCTGCCAGCCCACCTGTCCCGCGCCGCAGATGATGACTTTCATGCGCTCCTGCCCTTCGGCCCCAGACGTCCGACCCGCATGACACGCCCTGCGGCAGCGGTCAATCCGCCCGCCCGCGCGGGCTTTTGCCCCGCCTCGCCCCGGCAGAATGCGGCGCGCCCAAAAATACCGCAGTTCGGACAGATTTCTGCCATAACTCCATGCTGGAAACCCAAGCTGTAAACCTGTATACGAGTGCCCATTATGACCGATCCCCGCAGCGCCTTTGCGCATCATTTTCTGTTTCAGCTAACGTTCGAGGGCAGTGCCCGCGACTGGCTCGAAGACCATCCAGACCCGCAGATCTGGTTCCAGACTGCGGCGGATCTGTCACTGGACCTGCCCGGCAATGCCGAGCTGCTGGTCTGGATCCTGCGCCATCCGCTCTGCCCCGAGGCGATTGCCGCCGACACGTTCTGCAGGCTCGAAGGCTGGCGCTATTGCGGCGTGACCGCCAACAGCTGCGACCCAGAGGATCCCGCCGTGCCGGTGCTGCTGGCGCTTGTCGCGCGCGCAGCCGGACGGGGCTGGCACAGCTTCGGGCTCAACGATGGCGGCGGGCATCACCGGCACGAGATGCTGGCCGCCTGCATGGCGGCGCGTCAGGCGCTGACCCGCCGGGGGGGGCTGCCGCTGATCGACCCGCCGGTGATGCTGCTGGCCAAGGTGCCGCGCGGGCCGCGCCCCGAACCGCAGAAGACATGGATCTTCGAGGGGCGCGAACTGCTGACATGGCGGCAGGACCCGCGCCCGCACTAGGCGCGGCGTATTGGCGGTGCGGGCGGTCAGCCCGCCTCCTGCACCGCGTCATCGTCCAGAAAGGCCAGCCGCCCGCCGGATTTCGCCCCGGTCACCACCCCCAGCGACTTGAGCTTGCGGTGCAGGGCCGAGCGTTCCATGCCGACAAAGGCCGCCGTGCGGGAGATGTTGCCGCCGAACCGGTTGATCTGGGTCAGCAGGTATTCGCGTTCGAACGCCTCGCGCGCCTCGCGCAGCGGCAGCGTCGCCAGCGTGCCCGACAGCACCACGCGGCCTTCCTCGTCGCCGCTGGCCGGACCGTCCTGCGGCAGTTCCCGCGCCTCGATCGGGCCGGAACTGTCGCCAAGGATCAGCACCCGTTCGATCAGGTTCTTGAGCTGGCGCACATTGCCCGGCCAGACCATGGTCTGCAGCAGCGCCACCGCATCTTCTGACAGGCTGCGCAGCGGCAGGCCCTGACTGCGGTTGAAGCTTTCGATGAAATGCCGCGCCAGCACGGGGATGTCCTCGCGCCGGTCGGCCAGCGACGGCACCGCGATCGGCACCACGTTCAGCCGGTGGAACAGCTCCTGCCGGAAACGGCCCAGCGTGATCTCTTCGTCCAGATCGCGGTTGGTGGAGGAGATGACGCGCAGATCGACCCGCACCTTGTCGGTGCCGCCCACCCGCGTGAAGCTCTGGTCGACCAGCACCCGCAGGATTTTCGACTGTGTTCCCAGCGGCATGTCGGCCACTTCGTCAAAATAGATCAACCCGCCATGCGCCTGTTCCAGCAGCCCCGGCTCTACGCCGCGATCCGCCGTTTCCCGCCCGAAAAGCACGGTTTCCATGTTCTCGGGTTCCACGCCCGCGCAGTTCACGGTGATGAACGGCGCCTGCGCGCGGCCCGAATGGGCGTGGATGTAGCGCGCCGCCACCTCCTTGCCGCTGCCGGCGGGACCGGTCAGCATCACCCGCCCGTTGGAGCGCGTCACCTTGTCAAGCTGGCCCACCAGCGCGCGGAAGGCAGCGCTTTCGCCGATCATCTGTGCCACTTCGGTATCGCGCCGCTTCAGCTTCAGGTTTTCCCGGCGCAGCCGCGAGGTTTCCATCGCGCGCCGGATCACCACCAGAAGCTGGTCGATGTTGAACGGCTTTTCGATGAAGTCGTAAGCGCCCTGCTTGATCGCCGCGACGGCGATTTCGATATTGCCATGGCCCGAGATGATGATGATGGGAATATCGGGATTGTCGCGCTTGACGGTTTTCAGGATGTCGATCCCGTCCATCTTGCTGTCCTTCAGCCAGATGTCGAGGATCATCAAGGCCGGGGGTTCGGCGTTGACCTCGGCCATGGCCTCTGTGGAATTCCCGGCAAGCCGTGTGGTGTAGCCTTCGTCCTCGAGAATGTCCCCGATCAGTTCGCGAATGTCACGTTCGTCATCGACGATCAGAATGTCGCTCATGTCTGCCTCTCCAGTTCCGAATGGGTCTTGTGCAGTTGATCCGGCCGCGTCCCGGCGGCGCCAAGCGGCAGGCGCACCACCGCCATGGCTCCGGCACGGACCGCACCGCCAAAAAGCGGCGCGTCGTCGAGGGCAAGCGTGCCGCCATGCTCCTCGATGATCTTCTTGACGATGGGCAGGCCAAGCCCGGTGCCCTTGTCGCGGGTGGTCACATAGGGCTCGAAAAGCCGCGCCCGGTCTTCGGGCAGGCCCACGCCATTGTCGGCAATACGGATCACGGCGCGGTCATCTTCGGCGGCAAGGCTGATGCGGATTTCCGGCGCGTGACCTTCGGGCGCGCCATGTTCCACAAGGCTTTCAATGGCTTCGCCCGCGTTCTTGATAAGATTGGTCAGCGCCTGCCCGATCATGGTGGCGTCCAGTTCGGCGGGCATTGCCTCGTCCGGCAGATCGGTCACGAAGCGCACGCCGGGCTGGCCGGTTTCCTGCAAAAGCACCGCCCCGCGCAGCAGCGCGCGCAGATCCTCGGGCTTGCGTTCGGGTTCGGGCATACGGGCGAACTTGCTGAACTCGTCGACGATGCGGCGCAGATCCTCGGTCTGGCGCACGATCACCTCGGTCATCTGCTCCAGCTTCTCGGCATCCTCGGGCAGCACCTGCCGCACGAACTTGCGCCGGATGCGTTCGGCAGAGAGCCGGATCGGCGTCAGCGGGTTCTTGATCTCATGCGCGATGCGGCGGGCCACGTCGCCCCATGCCGCCATACGCTGCGCGCTGACCAGATCGGTCACGTCGTCAAAGGCCATCACATAGCCTTCCAGCGTGCCGTCATCGCGCCGCCGCACCGACAGCCGCACCAGCAGATGCTCCAGCCGCCCCTCGCGGCTGACCTTGACCTCTTCCTGCGCGGTTTCCAGCCGCGCCTCGCGCAGCCGGGTGAAGAGCGGGCCAAACTCCGGCACCGCCACCGGGATCGGCACCGCCGCCCGCGTTTCGGACCAGCCAAGCAGCCGCTGCGCAGACCGGTTGACGAAGGCGACCTTGCCATCCGCATCCAGCCCCACCACGCCGGACGTCACCGAAAACAGCACGGAATCGAACAGCCGCTGGCGGCGTTCGATCTGGCGGGTGTTTTCCAGCAGCGTCTCGCGCTGGCCTTTCAGCTGGCGGGTCATCTGGTTGAAATAGCGGCCCAGCATGGCGATTTCGTCATCGCCCTCTTCCTCGATGACCTGCACGTCCAGATCGCCCGCCCCCACGCGCTGCGCCGCCCCGGCCAGACGGCCCACGGGCCGCGCCAGCCGTTCGGCGAACCACAGGCCAAGCCATGTGGCGGCAAGGATCAGCAGCAGCGCAAAGCCCAGATAAAGCAGCGCAAAATCGAAAAGCCTGCGCCCGCGTTCGCTTTCCTGCTGCTGGTAGAAGCGCGCGGTTTCCTGCGTTTCGTCCAGCAGGTTCAGCAGGTTGCCGTCCACCTCGCGGCTGACGTAAAGATAGCGGTCGGGAAAGGCGGCCAGCGGCACCAGCGCGCGCAGTTCGTGATTGTCCCAGTCGGGGATCATCGCGGCGCCCTCGGCCTCGGCGCGCAGGAAATCCGGCTCCGCCGGGCGTTCGAAGTTGAAGAGATAGGACCGTTCGCCGCGCGCGCGGATCTCTCCGGCGCCGTCGATCACATAGGCCTCGCGCAGCCCGCGCTGGATCTGCCCCTGCCCCTGCGCCAGCACCTGCCGCAGATCGCCGTCATCCAGCGCAAAATTCGCCCGCCGCGCCGCGTTCAGAAAGCGCGCAAGGGCGGCCACATCCTCGGTCAGGCCTTCGCGCTGTTCCTGTTCATAGGCTTCCGCAGCGGCCAGCGAGGCGCCGACCACGTTCTGCACCCGGCTGGAAAACCACGTCTCCAGCCCGATATTGATGGTCAGAACCGCAAAGACCGCCACCGTCACCGTGGGCAGCAGCGCCATCAGCGCAAACACCCCGGTCAGCCGCAGATGCAGGCGCGAACCCGCCGACTGCGCGCGCCGGTCCGCGATCATGCGCGCGACGCGGAACAGCACCAGCGCCGCGATCAGCAGGACATAGACAAGATCGGCCAGCAGGACCAGCCGCAGGCTGGTCAGCGGCGCCGAGCCGCCATCCAGCGGCCCCAGCACCATGAAGGTCAGCCCGGCCAGAACCGGCCCCAGCAGCACCAGTCCCAGCGTGGCCACGTTCTGCACGCGTCTCTGCCGGCGCAGCCTGTTCAGCCGCGCCCAAGTCGTGCTCCGTGCCTTGGTGGCCACAGACCCACCTCACCATTGATGTGCTGCAGGATGCAGCCAACCGCCATATGCTGTGGCGTTTCGCCCTGCGCCGCCGAAGCGACGCAGAACGGCCACAGGCCTGTGACGCTTTTACATCAGCTTGCGGCGGCGTGTCACGCGAATATCCAGATCGGTGATCTTCTTGCGCAGAGTATTGCGGTTGATTCCCAGAAGATCGGCACATTTCGCCTGATTTCCGCCGGTGGCCTCCAGCGCGATCTCGATCAGCGGGCCTTCGACCTCCTTCAGGATGCGGGTGTAAAGCCCCGGCGGCGGCAGCATGTTGCCATGCAGGTCGAAATAGCGCCGCAGGTGACGCGCCACCGAGGTGCCCAGCTTTTCGCTGTCACCGCCGCGCAGGATCGGGCCGGTCTCGGGCTGGTTGCCCAGCACGGCCTCCACCTCGGTGCGGGTGATCTCTTCGGTGCGGCTGGTCAGGCTCAGGCGGCGCACGGCGTTTTCCAGCTGCCGCACGTTGCCGGGCCAGCTATAGGCGCGGAAGAGCTCCGCCGCATCCTTGCTGAGCCAGCGTTTCGAGGCGCCCTCGCGTTCGGCCCGGGCAAGGAAATGCTCGGTCAGCAGCGCGATGTCCTCGACCCGCTCGCGCAAGGACGGCACGGTGATGGTGGCGCCGGACAGACGGTAATACAGATCTTGCCGGACCCGGCCATCTTCCATCGCCTGTGCCAGATCGCCTTGGCTGGTCGCCATGAAGCGCGGCACATGTTCGCCGGGAATGTCCATCATGCGCACGATGCGGGCCTGAATCTCGTCGGGGATGTCGCTGATCTCGTCGATGAGCAGCGTGCCGCCCTTGACCCGCGCCAGCACCCGCGCCGGGCCTTCGAGATCCGACAGGTCAGCCCCGGTCACGGTGATGAAGGGCAGCGTGCGCCGGTCGGAAAAGTCGTGGATGGCGCGCGCGATCAGCGATTTGCCCGTGCCGCTTTCGCCAGAGATCAGCACCGGCAGATCGGTGTTCATCACCTTGGCCACCAGCCGGTAGAGCGCCTGCATCGCCGGGGTCTTGCCCACCAGCGGCAGTTCGTCCGGCGCATCGGCGCCGATCGTCGGCTCGTCGCGGCGCGGCGTGCGGTTGCGGTTGTCCAGCGCCTTGGCCGTCCGCTTCATCAGGTCGGGCAGATCGAAGGGCTTGGGCAGGTAATCATAGGCCTCGGCCTCGGCGGCCTGAATGGCGGTCATGATGGTGTTCTGGGCAGAGATCACGATGACCGGCAGATCGGGCCGGTCCATGCGGATTTTCGGCAGCATTTCCAGACCGTTGCCATCAGGCATGACCACGTCCGAAATCACCACGTCGCCCTTGCCCTCGCTGACCCAGCGCATGAGCGTGGTCAGCGACGAGGTGGCATGCACCTTGCAGCCCGCCCGCGTCAGTGCCTGTGTCAGCACCGTGCGGATCGTGCGGTCGTCGTCGGCGACAAGAACCGTGCCATCCATTTACCTGTTCTCCTCTGACTCGCGCGGGGCGCGCGGCAACGAAATACGAAAAACCGTGCGGCCGGGGACGGAATCCACCGAAATCCAGCCGTCGTGATCCGAGATGATCTTGGACACCAGCGCCAGACCCAGCCCGGTGCCGTTTTCGCGGCCCGACACGAATGGGTCGAAGATGTCGCCGCGGATGTCTTCGGGCAGGCCGGGGCCATCATCGATCACCTCGACCTGCAGGGGCAGCTTCTGGGTGCTGCCATCGGCGCGGCGCATCCGGAAGCTGTGTTCGTAGAAGGTGTGCAGGCGGATCACCCCGCCCGCCTTGCTGTCGGCGGCCTCGGCGGCGTTCTTCAGCAGGTTCAGCACCACCTGCAGCAGCTGGTCGGGATCGCCATAGGCCAGCGGCAGCGAGGGATCGTATTCCTCGACAAATTTCATATGCGCGCCCGCGCCCAGCTGGGTCGACCGCCGCGCGCGGTCCAGCACGTCATGAATGTTGACGGGCTTCATTTCCGGCGCCGACAGGTTGCCGAACTGTTCGACCTGCTCCAGCAGCTTCACGATGCGGCGGGTTTCGGCGACGATCAGATCGGTCAGTTCCAGATCGTCCTTGGTCAGGCTCATGGACAGCAGCTGTGCCGCGCCCGCGATGCCCGCCAGCGGGTTCTTGATCTCGTGGGCCAGCATCTCGGCCATGCCGATGGCGGATTTGGCGGCGGATTTCACCGAATGGCTCTGCGTCATGCGCCCCGCCAGTTCGCGCGGCGAAATCAGCATGATGAACCAGCCGGGGTAATTCTGCACCGGCGCCAGCTGCAGGTTGCAGACCAGCGGCGGGCGGGCCCCGGTGCCCACATCCACGTCGTTGACAAAAAGCGGCGTGCCATGCTGCCGGGCGCGGCCCAGACTTTCCTCCAGCGGCGCGTCCACCGCCAGCCGGTCCCAGATCGGCTGCCCCACCAGCCATTTGGCGGAGTTGTTCATGAACCCCTCGGCGGCGGGGTTCATGTCGGCGATGCGTTCTTCGGCATCCAGCAGGATCGCGGGGACCGGCAGCGACGACCACAGCTGCATCAGCAGTTCGGCATTGGTGCTCATGCTGCCACCGCCTGTTCGCTGTCCAGCGCCTGTTCCAGCAGCGCCAGCACCTGAGCCGGATCGCGACCAGTCAGCACCTCTTTGCGCAGCGCGGGTTCGGGATGGGCGTGGTCCATATACCAGCCCAGATGCTTGCGCGCGACACGGCCTCCGAGATCGCTGCCGTAAAAGCTTAGCATCGCCTCATAATGCTCTGCTACCATTCGGAAAAATGCCTTTCCCTGCGGCACGCTCGGTGCCGGTGTTCCGTAAAGTTCCGCCGCAATCTGCGCCAGCCGCCACGGCGCGCCCTGTGCGCCGCGCCCCACCATGACCCCCTGCGCGCCCGACGCCGCCAGCGCCGCGCGGGCAGTTGCCGCATCCGTGATGTCGCCATTGGCGATCACCGGCACCGACACCGCCTCGGACACGCGGCGGATCGCCGCCCAGTCGGCGCTGCCCTTGTAGAACTGGCAGCGGGTGCGGCCATGGATCACCACCATGCGCACGCCCGCCGCTTCGGCGCGGCGCGCCAGATCGGGCGCGTTCAGGCAGTCACCATCCCAGCCCAGCCGGGTCTTCAGCGTGACGGGCACATCCACGGCCCCCACCACCGCCTCGATCAGGCGCAGCGCATGGTCGGGCTCGCGCATCAGCGCCGAACCGGACCAGCCGCCCGTCACCTTCTTGGCGGGACAGCCCATGTTGATGTCGATGACCTTGGCGCCCATGTCGGCCACCTGCCGCGCGGCTTCGGCCATGGGACCGGGGGCGCGGCCCGCGAGCTGCACCGAGGTGCCTTCGATGCCCGCGCCCAGTTCCGCCTTTTCGCGGGTGCCGGGACGCGCGGTGAGGAATTCGCCGCTGGCGATCATTTCCGACACCACCAGCCCCGCGCCGAAGCCCGCCACCAGCCTGCGGAAGGGCAGATCGGTGATTCCCGCCAGCGGAGCCAGCAGGACCGGGGGATCGACAAGCCTGTCACCCAGCGAGAAACTCAAGCGCCTATTCCTTGTGCAGATGCTTCGGAGGTAACGCGCCCCCTGCCGGTGTTCAATCTCTTGACCCCATTCCGCGCGCCACTCAAGCGCGTTTGCCTGTTTTATGGGCAGCTTCCCGCCGGTGATTGCGCAGCCCCGATGCAGCGCCTAGAGAGGGACGCCGGAGGACCGTGCATGAAAACAGCCGCCATCATCGTCGCCGCAGGCCGCGGCAGCCGCGCCGGGGGCGGTGTGCCCAAGCAGTGGCGCCCGCTTGCAGGCAGGCCCGTGGCGCGCTGGACGCTGGAGGCGTTTGCCCCCTTCGGCCCCATGGTGCTGGTGATCCATCCCGATGACCGCCCCGAGGCCGAGGCCGCAGCGCAGGGCCTGCCCGTCACGCTGGTGAACGGGGCGGCGGACCGCGCCGGATCGGTGCGCGCGGGGCTGGCGGCGCTGGCAGGCGATCCGCCCGACCATGTGCTGATTCACGATGTGGCGCGGCCCTGCGTGTCGGGCACGGTGATCCGCGCCGTGCTGGAGGCGCTGGCTGACGCGCCCGGTGCCGCCCCGGCGCTGGCGGTGACCGACGCGCTCTGGACCGGGGATCAGGGACAGGTCACCGGCACGCGCGACCGCAGCGGGCTCTGGCGCGCGCAGACCCCGCAGGGCTTTGCCTATGCCGCCATCGCCGCCGCCCATGCCGCCCATCCCGGCGGCGCGCTTGACGATGTGGAGGTGGCGCGCGCCGCAGGCCTGCCCGTCACCATCGTTCCGGGAGAGGAACGCAACCTCAAGATCACCGGCCCGGAGGATTTCCCCCGCGCCGCAGCCTTACTGGAGACCAAGATGGACATTCGCCTCGGCAATGGCTTTGACGTGCACCGCTTCGGCCCCGGCGACCATGTGGTGCTGTGCGGACTGCGCGTGCCGCACGGGCGCGGGCTGCAGGGCCATTCCGACGCCGATGTGGGCATGCATGCCGTGACCGACGCGATCTATGGCGCGCTGGCCGAAGGCGATATCGGACGGCATTTCCCGCCCTCCGATCCGCAGTGGAAAGGTGCCGCGTCCGAGATTTTCCTGCGCCACGCGGCAGAGCTTGCCAGAGCGCGCGGCTACACCATCTCCAACGTGGACGTGACGCTGATCTGCGAACAGCCCAAGATCACCCCCCATGCCGCTGCGATGATGGCGGAAATGGCGCGGATCATGGGGCTGGAGGTGGGGCGCGTGTCGGTCAAGGCGACCACTTCGGAACGGCTCGGGTTCACCGGTCGCGAAGAAGGCATCGCCGCCCTTGCAACCGCAACGCTGGTGAAGCCATGAAACTGATCGCCACCTTCTTTTATGTGGGCCTGCTGCGGCCCGCCCCCGGCACATGGGGCTCGCTTGCGGCGCTGCCCGTGGCCTATGCGCTGCTGCTGGCGGGCGGGTTCTGGCTGCTGCTGGCGGCCACGGTCGCGGTCTTCGTGCTGGGCTGGATCGCCACGGACCGGGTGACGGCGGGCATGGTGAATCATGACCCGTCCTGGATCGTGATTGACGAGGTCGCGGGCCAGTGGATTGCCCTTTTTCCGGTGGCTTACGGCGCGGCGATGATGTCGGTGGAGCCGTGGCGGCTGTGGCCGGGCTGGATTTCGGCCTTCGTGGTCTTCCGGCTTTTTGACATCTGGAAACCCGGCCCCGTGGGCTGGGCCGACCGGCAGGGCGGCGCCATGGGGGTCATGCTGGATGACGCGATTGCGGGGGTGTTCGCCGCCGTGGTGACCATCCTGCTGGCCGGGCTTGCGCATGGGGTGCTGATGTGACCGACACAGTTGCCAGCCGGATCCTGCAGCGCGCCACCGCCGCAGGCTGGACCGTCACCACCGCCGAAAGCTGCACCGGCGGCATGGTGGCGGCGGCGCTGACCGACATCGCCGGATCCTCGGCGATCTTCCAGCGCGGCTTTGTCACGTATTCCAACACCGCCAAGACCGACATGCTGGGCGTCGCGCCCGCCACGCTCAGCGCCCATGGCGCGGTGTCCGAGGAGGTGGCGCGCGAGATGGCCGAAGGCGCGCGCGCCGCCGCAGGCGCCGATCTGGCCGTCTCCATCTCGGGCATCGCGGGGCCCGGCGGGTCGGAGTTCAAGCCCGAAGGCCGGGTGTGTTTCGCGCTGGCAAGCGCCACCGGCACCCGCACCGAGACGGTGGAGTTTGGCGCGATTGGCCGGGCGCAGGTGCGCAGTGCCGCCACGGATCACGCGCTGGCGCTGATCCTCGCCGCCCTGCCTCAGCCGTAAAGCTCTGCCGCGCGCCGTTCGAAGGCACGCACGATGCGCTGCATCGCCTCGTAAAAGAACATGCCCGCCGCGCCCTGCAGGATGCGGTTCTTGAACTCGAAATCCACGAAGAAATGCACGTCCACCCCGCCTTCCGGCGCATCCTCGAAATGCCATTTCGAGATCATGTGCCGGAACGGGCCGTCCAGATATTCGGTGTCGATCTTTTTCGGCTCCGGCCACAGCGTGACGCGGCTGCCGAAACGTTCGCGGAACACCTTGAAGCTGATGACCAGATCGGCCAGCATCACCTCGTGATCGCCCTTGTCCTCGCGCGTGCGGATACGCGCGGCCGCCGTCCATGGCAGGAACTGCGGATAATTCGCGACATCGGCCACGAGATCATACATCTGCTGCGCCGTATACGGCAGGCGCTTCGTCTCGGAATGGGTTGGCATGACGCCCCTTTATCGCGTGACAACGCCCGCAGGTTTCCTATGCTGCGCCCGGCTTTGCAAGGGGAGAACCATGCCAGACAAGCCCTATGTGGTAGACCAGATGATTTCTGCCAAATCCATCGCCGCCCGGATCGAGGCCTTGGCGCGCGACATCGAGGCGGAATTCGCCGGCACCGAGAAGCTGGTGGTGGTGGGGCTGCTGCGTGGCAGTTTCGTGTTCATCGCCGATCTGGTGCGCGAACTGCACCTGCCGGTGGAGGTCGATTTCCTTGAAGCCTCGTCTTACGGCGACGGCATGGAAACCAGCCGCGAGGTGCGGATCCTGAAGGATCTGCGCTCCCCCATCGAAGGCCGCGACGTGCTGCTGGTCGAGGACATTGTCGATACCGGCTTCACGCTCAGCCATGTCATCCACCTGATCGAGAGCCGCAAGCCGCGCAAGCTGCGCACCATCGCCCTCTTGGACAAACCCGCCCGGCGCGAGGTGCAGCTCAGCGCCGACTGGATCGGCTTCGAGATCCCCGATGAATTTGTCGTGGGCTATGGCATCGACTTCGCGCAGCGCAACCGCAACCTGCCCTTCATCGGCAAGGTGCGCTTCACCGACGCCTGACATGCCGCTGCACTGGCTTTTGCGCATGGCCCGCTGGGTCCGCCACCCGCCCTCTGCCGGGCGGGTGAGGCTGGTGCTGATCGTGCTGGCGCTCTGCCTTGCGCTTTACGCGGTGGAACGCTGGATCGGCTGGCCGGAGGCGCTGTCGCCCGACCGGCTGCGCCTGCCCCTGCGGCCCTGACCGCAGGGGGATGATGAAGGTTTCGTGATCCCCTGCCCCACCGCGGTGCCAAAGGATCCGCAGCACCCCGCAACCCCCCTGTTCCCAAAGGGAATTCCCGCCGCCCGTGCCGGGCTGTCGCCCGCGCGGGCCGCGCGCAAAAGTCTTGATCCACAAAGGTGTTACGCTACGCTGGCAAAGGTTTTTCCGGGCATCCGCCCGCCCAGCCATGATCAAGCAAGGGAGTTTCTGATGAAGATGACGATTGCAGCCGCAGCGGGGGTCGCGCTGCTTGCCACGGGCGCGCTGGCGCAGGAACAGGATCTGTCCGGCAATGTGAAGGCCCGTCAGGGGCAGTTCCGGATCATGGCCATCAACCTTGGCATTCTTGGCGACATGGCTCAGGGCAAGACCGAATATGACGCCGAAGCCGCCCAGGCCGCTGCTGACACGCTGGTCGCCGTCTCCACCATCAACCAGCCGCCGCTCTGGCCCGAAGGCTCGTCGGAAATGGACATGGACGGCACCCGGGCCAAGGCCGAGATCTGGGACAACATGGACGATTTTGCCTCGAAATGGGCAGGCTTCGGCGAAGCGGCCAGCGCGATGCAGCAGGTTGCCGCCACCGGGCAGGAGGCGATCGGCCCCGCCATGGGCGGGCTTGGCGGCGCCTGCAAGGCCTGCCACGACACCTACCGCGCCCCGCAGTAAGCCATGCGCAGGCTGCTTGCAGGTGTGGCTCTGGCGGGTGTCGCACTCGCCGGGGCCGGATGGGTGCTGACAGCCCCCGATCCCGTCCCAGAGGAACTGCTGGCCGGGCTCAGCGGCGATGCCGCCCGGGGCGAGGCGGTGTTCACCGCCGCAGGCTGCGCCTCCTGCCACCATGCCCCCGACAGCGAGGACCGGCTGGTGCTGGCGGGCGGCCAGAGCTTTCCGTCGGATTTCGGCACCTTCCGCGCCCCCAACATCTCGCCCGATCCCAACCATGGCATCGGCGGCTGGAGCTTCGCGCAATTCGCCAATGCGGTGACGCGCGGCATCTCGCCCGAAGGCCAGCACCTTTACCCCGCCTTCCCCTATACCGCCTATGCGCAGATGGCGCCGCAGGATCTGGCCGATCTCTGGGCCTATATGGCGACCCTGCCCGCCGATGCCACCCCGAACCAGCCGCATGATCTGCCCTTCCCGTTCAGCCTCCGCCGCGGCGTCGGCGTCTGGAAACTGCTTTACGCGGATCGCGGCTTCGTGCTGCCCGATCCCAGCACGCCCGACCTCACCCGGGGCCGCTATCTGGCCGAAGCGCTGGCCCATTGCGGCGAATGCCACAGCCCGCGCACCGCGCTCGGCGGGCTCGACCGCAGCGCATGGCTGACCGGCGCGCCCGATCCGTCGGGGCGCGGCACCATCCCCGGCCTCACCCCCGACCAGCTGGACTGGAGCGCGGAAGACATCGCCTATTACCTCGAATCGGGCTTCACCCCTGACTATGACAGCGCGGGCGGCCATATGGTCGAGGTCATCACCAATTTCGCCGCCCTTCCCGCCGAAGACCGCGCCGCCGTCGCCGCCTATCTCAAGGCCCTGCCCGAAGGTGGCCGCCTCGACTGATCCCGGCTCTTCCTTCGGCTGAAAATATCCCGGGGGTGCGGGGGCAGAGCCCCCGTTTGCCACGCTGCCCTCTTAACAGCGCCCGCGCGATGTCCTATCTGCGCTTCATGGACAAGACACTTCATATCGTGGGCGGCGGCATGGCCGGATCCGAGGCGGCCTGGCAGGCGGCGCGGGCCGGGCTTGACGTGGTCATCCACGAGATGCGGCCCAAGGTGGAAACCTTCGCCCATCAAACCGGCAATCTGGCGGAGATGGTCTGTTCCAACTCCTTCCGCTCCGACGATCACGAACAGAATGCCGTAGGGCTGCTGCATTGGGAAATGCGGCAGGCGGGCTCGCTGCTGATGCAGGCCGCCACCGCGCATCGCCTGCCTGCGGGCGGCGCGCTGGCGGTGGACCGCGACGCCTTTTCGGCCCATGTGACCGAGACATTGCGGGCGCTGCCCAATGTCACCGTCTCCTCCGAGGAAATCACCGCCCTGCCCGATCAGGGCCACTGGATCATCGCCACCGGGCCGCTGACCTCGGACGCGCTGGGGCGCGCGCTGCAGGCCGAAACCGGCACAGAAGCGCTGGCCTTTTTCGACGCCATCGCCCCCATCGTGCACCATGACAGCATCGACATGGGCAAGGCATGGCTGCAGAGCCGCTACGACAAGGGCGAGACCGAGGCCGAGCAGAAGGCCTATATCAACTGCCCGATGACCCGCGACGATTACGAGGCGTTCATCGACGCGCTGCTCGCCGCCGAAAAGACCCAGTTTCACGAGGGCGAGACCGCAGGCTATTTCGACGGCTGCCTGCCCATCGAGGTGATGGCGGAACGCGGGCGTGAAACCCTGCGCCATGGCCCGATGAAGCCGGTGGGGCTGACCAATCCGCACCAGCCCGACCAGAAACCCTATGCCGTGGTGCAGCTGCGCCGCGACAACGCGCTGGGGACGCTCTACAACATCGTGGGCTTCCAGACGAAGATGAAATACGGCGCCCAGACCGAGGTGTTCCGCCGCATTCCCGGACTGGAAAACGCGCAGTTCGCCCGGCTGGGCGGCATCCACCGCAACACCTTCCTCAACTCGCCGACGCTGCTTGACGCGCAGATGCGCCTGCGCTCGCGCCCGCATCTGCGCTTTGCCGGACAGATCACCGGGGTCGAGGGCTATGTGGAAAGCGCCGCCATGGGGCTGGTCGCGGGCCGTCTGGCCGTGGCCGAAATCCTTGGCCAGCCGCTGCCGCCCGTGCCGCAGGACAGCGCCCATGGCGCGCTGATCCATCACATCACCGGTGGCGCCGAGGCCAAGAGCTTTCAGCCGATGAACGTGAATTTTGGCCTGTTCCAGCCGCTGACCGGGCTGCGCGGCGGCAGACGCGGCCGCAAGGACCGTTACAAGGCCTATACCGACCGCGCCAAGGCCGCATGGGCCGACTGGCTTGCGGCACAGGAGGAGGTGATCCCCGCATGAACTATGTGCTTGCCCTGTTCCTGCCGCCGCTGTCGATCCTGCTGCTAGGGCGGATTTTCCTGTCCATCGTCGTCTTCGTGATCTGGGTTCCGGCAATCCTGTTCTCGGGCGGGCTGACGCATCCCATGTTCATCCTGCTGGCTTGGGTGCTGATCTTTCAGGCGCGCGAGGACCGGCGGGCGCGGCGCTACGGACGGCGCGACAGCGACGACTGAGCGATGCGCACCCGCTTTGCGCCCTCGCCCACCGGGCCGCTGCATCTGGGCCATGCCTATTCGGCGCTGCTGGCGCAGGACATGGCCCTTGCGGCAGGCGGGGCGTTTCTGCTGCGGATCGAGGATATCGACAGCACCCGCTCCCGCCCCGCATGGGAGGCGCAGATTTACGACGACCTGCGCTGGCTGGGGCTCGACTGGCCAGAGCCGGTGCTGCGCCAGTCCGACAGGCGCGCCGCCTATGGTGCGGCGCTCGACGATCTGTGGCGGCGCGAGCTGATCTATCCCTGCCATTGCACAAGGCGCGACATTGCCGCCGCAGCCTCCGCCCCGCAGGAAGGGGCGGCCCCGCCCATGGGCCCGGACGGGCTGATCTATCCCGGCACCTGCCGCGACCTGCTGCCCCCCGGCTATGGCGCGGGGCCGCGCCCCGACGGCGTGGCGCTGCGGCTCCACATGGCCCGCGCGCTGGATCTGGCGGGGGACGGGCTCGGGTTCTGCGAAACCGGCGCGGGGCCATCAGGGCAGACCGGGCGCATCGCCCTGTCCCGCACCCGCCTGCTGGCCGAGGTCGGCGATGTGGTGCTGTCGCGGCGCGATTTTCCCGGTTCCTATCACCTGTCGGTGGTGCTTGACGATGCGGCGCAGCAGATCAGCCATGTGGTGCGCGGGCGGGATCTGTTCGAGGCCACCGCCATCCATGTCGTGCTGCAGCACCTGCTGGGCCTGCCGCAGCCGGTATGGCACCACCACGCGCTGATCCGGGACGCCGGGGGCAAGCGGCTGGCCAAGCGCGACGACGCGCGCGCCATCGCCAGTTTCCGGGCCGAAGGCGCCACGCCACAGGACATCCGCGCCATGGTCGGGCTCTAGCGCGGTTTCGGCTGCCGCCGAGAGGTCAGGCAGAGGGGGCTCTGCCCCCGTCCGCCACAGGCGGACATGTAAGGTCAAAGGGGGCTCTGCCCCCGTCCGCTGACGTGGACTCCCCCGGGATATTTGGGGCCGCTGGAACGCGCAGGCGGGTCAGGCGTCGCGCAGGGGGGTCATGATCTCTGTCTCCTGCCCGTCGCGCACGGCAGTGTAGAAACAGCTAAGGCGGTTGGTGTGACAGGCGGGGCCGGTCTGCTGCACCAGCGCCAGCAGGCAGTCGCGGTCGCAGTCCAGCCGCAGTTCCACCAGAGTCTGCACATGGCCGGAGCTTTCGCCCTTGATCCAGAATGCCTGCCGCGACCGCGACCAGTAGGTGACGCGGCCCGTCTCGAGCGTGCGCGCCACCGATTGGGCATTCATCCAGGCCAGCATCAGCACCTCGCCCGTCTCCGCCTCCTGCGCGATGCAGGGGATCAGGCCGTTCTGGTCGAAGGTCAGGGTGGCGGGATCAAACGTCATGGCAAATTCCCTTTTGCAGGAGCGGGGGGCGCACCCTATCTATGGGGGACGCGCCGAAAGGGAAAGCCATGTCTGCCGAAACCGATCTGATCAAGCTCTATTCCACCCGCATTCTTGCGCTGGCGGCCGACATCCCGCGGACCGACCGGCTGGAGGCGCCGGAGGCCACGGTGAAGAAGCGCTCGCCCCTGTGCGGATCCACCGTGACCGTGGATCTGGTGATGCGCGACGGGCGGGTCGCCGAGTACGGGCAGGACGTGAAGGCCTGTGCGCTGGGACAGGCGGCGGCCTCGGTGGTGGGCTCGGCGATTGTCGGCTGCAGCGCGGATCAGATCGCTGTGGCGCGCGATGCGCTGCGCGCGCTGCTCAAGGAGGATGGCCCCACCCCGCCCGCGCCCTTTGACGGGCTGGAGGTGCTGCGCCCGGCGGGAGCCTACAAGAACCGCCATGCCTCGATCCTGCTGGCGCTTGACGCCGCGACAGAAGCCGCGGCGCAGATCGAGGCGCGCGCCCGCGCGTAAACCCTGTCTTCACCCTCCCCGCGCTATGCCCGTGAGGCAAGCGCGGAGGAGAGCATGAAGGACGAGGCGGAACAGGCGAAGACCGGGCGCTCGCATCCCCTGTCACAGATCACCCGCGATGCCAGCGGGCTGGGCCAGAAGGTGGTGGAGATCGACGCCTTCCTGCAGGCGCTGCAGCAGCGGTCGCGGGACCAGCTGGGCGGGCTGGCCGAGATCGCCAGCGCAACCGACCAGATCGCCGCGCTGACCGGGCGGGTCTTTGCCGCCACCACCAGCATGGCCGAAGGCGCGGAGGCGACGGCGCAGCAGGTCGAGGGATCGCTGGGCCTGCTGGCGCAGTCCGGCGATGCAGCGCGCGCGCTGGCGCAATGGGTGCAGTCGGTGCATGCCGACAATGCCCGCGTCGAGCAGATGCTGGAGGCGGTGAAGCGGTCGAACGGCCAGATCTCCGCCATCGCCACGCAGGTGAACATTCTGGCGGTCAATGCCAAGATCGAGGCGGCCCGCGCCGGGGAAGCCGGGCGCGGCTTTGCCATCGTGGCGGAGGCGATCAACGATCTCAGCCAGCAGACCAGCGGCGCGGTGGCGGCCATTTCCGAAACGGTGCGCAGCATGTCGGGCTGGATCGGCGGGCTGAACACCGGGGCGCTGCGCACCTCGCGGGAGGCGGAAAGCATCCTCGCCGGGGCCGAGGAGGCCGACCGCGCGCTGGGCGGCATCCGTGACGGGATCGGGCATCTGCGGCGGGGGACGCGGCAGGTGGCCGAGGATATGGGCGAGGTGCGGGCGGCGGTGGATCATCTGCGCCCGGTGGTGCATGCGACCCATGAGTCGATCGGACGGGTGGCCAAGGGCGTCGATGACGCCGCGCGCCGCTGCGACGGGCTGATCGACCTCTCCGAAGCGATCCTGCAGCAGGCGGTGGCGTTGGGGGGCACCGGGGCCGACAGCGCGATGATCACGCTGGTGCAGGATCTGGCGCGGCAGATCGCGGGCCTGTTCGCCACCGCGCTGGCAGAGCGGCGGATAACCGAGGCCGATCTTTTCGACAGCCGCTACCGGCCCGTGCCCGGCAGCGATCCGCCGCAGGTCGTGACCGGCTTCACCCGGCTCACCGACCAGATCCTGCCTGCCGTGCAGGAGCCGGTGCTGGCGCGGGATCCGCGAATTGTCTTCTGTGCGGCGGTGGACCGCAACGGCTATCTGCCGACCCATAACGCGCAGTTTTCCCGACCGCTCAGCGCCGATCCGCTGTGGAATGCCGCGCATTGCCGCAACCGCCGGATGTTCAACGACCGGGTCGGGCTGAAGGCGGGGCGCAACACCCGGCCCTTCCTGCTTCAGGTCTATCGCCGGGACATGGGCGGCGGCAAATTCACCATGATGAAGGATCTCTCCGCCCCCATCGTCGTCAACAGCCGGCACTGGGGCGGGCTGCGTCTGGCCTACCGGTTCTGAACTTCCGCCCGGCCGAAAAAAAACCGCCGCACTCCGGGGGGAGGCGGCGGCAAGGTGCGAGTCTTGTGGGATCAGCGAGCCGCAGCGCGGGTCCGGGGATCAGGCAGCCCGGACCGGGGACAGCGCCACGCATCGGACAGGTGATGCGGCGGCATCGCAACAAGACCGCAGGCAGATCTAGAGCAGCGGCAGATGCAGCGCGCTCAAAAGAAGAACAATCAGGGCAACGACACCAAGGAGGTCTTGCACCAGCAAAGCGTGGTCACGGGCGAGTGTGGATTTGATCGTCTTGAGCATGGCGTCGTCCTCTCTGGTCCTGTTGCTCCTTTGTTCCCAGATTTCTTAACCGCTGTAAAGCACTTTTTAGGAACATACGCGAACAAATACACAACAGTCGCGGAGAATCGGCCAAATGCCTGTCAGACAGGAAAAAATTCAGCCGACGCTGATCAGCCGGATCGCCTCGTCCTGCTTCATCAGCCACAGCAGCAGCCGGGCCGCCTTGCCGCGCGCGCCCGCAAGGCCGGGATCCATGGCAAGCAGCGTCCGCGCATCGCTCTGCGCCAGTTCCATCAGCCCGGACTGGTGGTCCAGATCCGCCACCCGGAACCGGGGCAGGCCCGACTGCGCCGTGCCGATCAGGTCACCCGCGCCGCGCATCTCCAGATCGACCTCCGAGATTCGGAACCCGTCCTCGGTCTCGCGCAGCGTGGTCAGGCGCCGCAGCCCGGTCTCGCCCAAAGGCGGCTGGTACATCAGCAGGCAGGTGGAGTCCGTAGCACCGCGCCCGACCCGGCCCCGCAGCTGGTGCAGCTGTGCCAGCCCGAAGATTTCGGCGCGCTCCACCACCATGATCGAGGCATTGGGCACGTTCACCCCCACCTCGATCACCGTGGTCGCCACCAGCACCTGCGTGCGCCCGGCGACAAAATCCGCCATGGCCGCGTCTTTTTCCGCAGGCGGCATCTGGCCATGCACCAGCCCCACCACCCGCTCCCCCAGCAGCGCGCGCAGATGGCGGAAGCGGTCTTCGGCAGCGGTCAGATCCGACACCTCGCTTTCTTCCACCAGCGGGCAGACCCAGTAGGCCTGACGCCCCTCGGCCACGGCGCGGCGCAGATGCTCCACCACCTCCTCCATGCGTTCGGTGGAGACGAGCGCGGTGCGCACCGGCTTGCGCCCGGGCGGCTTTTCATCCAGCACCGACACGTCCATGTCGCCATATTGCGCCAGCGCCAGACTACGCGGGATCGGCGTCGCGGTCATCACCAGCACATCGGCGCCCTGCCCCTTGCGCCCCAGTTCCAGCCGCTGCCGCACGCCAAACCGGTGCTGTTCGTCGACAATGGCAAGCCGCAGGTCGCGGAAGGCGACATCGTCCTGAAAGACGGCATGGGTGCCCACGAGGATCTGGATGTCACCCGCTGCCAGCGCCGCAAGCTTGGCGCGGCGCTCGGCGCCCTTGTCGCGCCCGGTCAGGATCTCCACCACCACGCCCGCCGCCTCGGCCAGCGGGGCGAGCCCGTCCAGATGCTGGCGGGCGAGGATTTCGGTGGGCGCCATCATCACGCCCTGCCCGCCCGCCTCCACCGCGATCAGCAGCGCCATGAAGGCCACCAGCGTCTTGCCGGAGCCGACATCGCCCTGCAGCAGCCGGTTCATGCGTTCGGGCGCGGCCATGTCGGCGGCGATCTCGTCCATGGCGCGGGCCTGCGCGCCGGTCGGGCGGAACGGCAGCGCGGCCAGCACGCGGCGGCGCAGCTGGCCGCGCCCCTCCGTCGTCTGCCCCTTGCCGCGCCGCCGGTGGAGCCGCGCCAGCGCCAGCGTCAGCTGATGCGCCAGCAGTTCGTCATAAGCGAGCCGCGCCCGCGCGGGTGCGGTGGCGGCCAGATCCTGCGCGCCCTGCGGCATATGCGCCAGCGCCAGCGCCGCGCGCCAGTCCGGCCAGCCCTCGCGCGCCTTCAGCGCCGGGTCGATCCATTCCGGCAGTTCGGGCGCGCGGGCCAGCGCATCGGCGGCGGCGCGCGCCATCAGCTTCTGCGTGACCCCGCCGGTCAGCGGATAGACCGGCTCGAAGGCAGGCAGCCGCCCCGCCTCGTCCAGCGGCAGCACATGGTCGGGATGCACCATCTGCGCCGCGCCGTCGAACCATTCGACCTTGCCCGACACCAGCCGCCGCGCCCCTTCGGGCAGCAGCCGGGTCAGATACTCCTCGCGCCCGTGGAAATAGACCAGCTGGAAGCTCTGCTCGGCATCTTCCACCTGAATGCGCCATGGACGGCCCTTCATGGCGGGTTTCAGATGGCGGATCACCTGCACCTCGACCGTCGCGACGCCGGGCAGATCGGCGCCCGCCACGCTGGCGCGGGGCCGCCGGTCGATGCAGCCCTGCGGCAGGGTGTACAGCAGATCCCGCGGCGAGGCGATGTCGAGCCCGGCCAGCGCCTGCGCCGTCTTGGGACCGACGCCGTCCAGCACCTTCGGCTCGGCAAAAAGCGGCCAAAGCAGTTCCGGCCGCCCGCTCATGACCCGATCAGCGCCAGCCAGCCGTCTTCGTCCAGCACCTGCACGCCCAGTTCCCGCGCCTTCGCTTCCTTGCTGCCCGCGCCGGGGCCCGCCACGACGATGTCGGTCTTTTTCGATACCGACCCCGCCACCTTGGCACCCAGAGCTTCCGCCCGCGCCTTGGCCTCGGCCCGGCTCATCTTTTCCAGCGTGCCGGTGAAGACCACGGTCTTGCCCGCCACCGGACTGTCCTGCGCGACGGCGGGCTCGGCCTTCTCCACGGTCAGATGGGCGACCAGCCGCGCGATGGAGGCGCGCTCCGCCTCCTGCGCGAAGGAGGTCACCAGCGACTCCGCCACCACGGTGCCGATGCCGTCGACCCCGACCAGATCGTCCCAAGCCGCGCGCGACTCTTCGGGCAGCGGCGGATCGGCGGACCAGACCGCGTCGCGCACCGGCGCAATGCGGGCGCGACGGCCTTCGGCGGCGGCGGCGGCGCGTTCCTCCAGCAGTGCGGCTTCGGCGGCGCGATGCCGTTCCATCGCGGGGCGCGCGGCATCCACTGCCAGCAGCAGCGCGTCCCAGCTGCGGAAATGCCGGGCCAGATCGGCGGCGCCCACCTCGCCCACATGACGCAGGCCAAGCGCAAAGATCAGCCGCGCCAGCGGGATGCGCCGCCGTTCCTCGATGGCGTCGAACAGGTTCTGCGCGCTTTTCTCGCCCCAGCCCTCGCGGTTCTTCACCTGCTGCATGCCGGAGCCATAGCGGTCCTGCAGGGTGAAAATCTCTGCCGGTTCGCGGATCCAGCCGTCGCGATAGAACTGCTCCACCTGTTTGGCGCCGAGCCCTTCGATGTCGAACGCCGCGCGGGAGACAAAATGTTTCAGCTTTTCGACCGCTTGCGCGGGGCAGATCAGCCCGCCGGTGCAGCGCCGCACCGCATCGCCGGGCTCGCGCACCGCTTCGGATTCGCATTCCGGGCAGGTGGCGGGAAAGACGTAAGGTTCCGCCTCGGCGGGCCGCTGCGCCAGATCGACATCGGCGAGCTTCGGGATCACGTCGCCCGCGCGATAGACCTGCACCCAGTCGCCGACACGGATGTCCTTGCCGTCGCGGATCGGGGTGCCGGTGGCATCGCGCCCGGCGATGTAATCCTCGTTGTGCAGCGTGGCATTCGCGACGACGACGCCGCCCACCGTCACCGGGGTCAGCCGCGCCACCGGTGACAGCGCGCCGGTGCGGCCCACCTGAATGTCGATCGCCTCCAGCCGGGTCCAGGCCAGTTCGGCGGGGAATTTATGGGCGATGGCCCAGCGGGGCGTGGTCGAGCGGAAGCCAAGCCGCCCCTGCAGCGCCAGATCGTTGACCTTGTAGACCACGCCGTCGATGTCATAGCCGAGCGTGGCGCGCTGCGTCTCGATCCGGGCGTAATGCGCCAGCAGCGCGTCGGTGTCGGGGCAGATCCGGGTCAGAGGGTTTGTCTGGAATCCCAAGGCGTTGAGCCTCTCGATCGCCTCCATCTGGGTCTGCGCCAGCGGCTCTGACAGCTCGCCCCAGGCATAGGCGAAAAAGCGCAGCGGCCGGTCGCGGGTGATGGCGGCGTCAAGCTGGCGCAGCGATCCGGCGGCGGCATTGCGCGGATTGGCAAAGGTCTTGGCCCCGCCCGCCGCCTGCCGGTCGTTGAGTGCGGCAAAATCGGCATGGCTCATATAGACCTCGCCCCGCACCTCCAGCACGTCAGGGGCATTGTCGAGCCGTTCGGGGATGTCATCGATGGTGCGGGCATTGGCGGTGACATTTTCACCTTCGGCGCCGTCGCCCCGGGTGGCGGCTTGCACCAGCACGCCCTGTTCATAACGCAGCGACAGCGAGAGACCGTCGATTTTCGGCTCGGCGGTATAGGCGAGAGCGTCGCTGCCAGACAGGCCCAGATAGCGGCGGATACCCGCATCAAAGGCCTGCACTTCTTCGGCATCAAAGGCGTTGGAGAGCGACATCATGCGCTGCGCATGCCGCACCTTGGCAAAGCCCTCGGCCAGAGCAGCACCCACCTGTTCGGTCGGGCTGTCCTCGCGTTTGAGCTGCGGAAACTGCGTCTCGATCGAGAGGTTGCGCAGCTTCAGCCGGTCATAGACGTCATCCGGGATCTTCGGAGCGTCTTCGGTATGATAGGCTTGGTTCGCCTCCGCCAGTTCCCGGGCCAGACGGGCCAGTTCTTCCCGCGCCTCGGCCTCTGTCAGAGCCTCCACCGGCTTTTCCGCCATTCCCTGCGCCATGGCCCCATCCTTGCTGACGTCGTTTTGCCAGAGTGATAGGGCGCGCGCCCCGCGGCGTCCAGACGCTCAGCCGTTTACCGCAAACTGCTGGTCGGCACGCGGGTCGGGATCGCGCAGCACATAGCCGCGGCCCCAGACGGTTTCGATGTAATTCTCGTCGCCCGTCGCCTCTGACAGCTTCTTGCGCAGCTTGCAGATGAACACATCGATGATCTTAAGCTCGGGTTCGTCCATGCCGCCATAAAGATGGTTGAGAAACATCTCCTTGGTCAGGGTCGTGCCCTTGCGCAGGCTCAGCAGCTCCAGCATCTGATATTCCTTGCCGGTCAGATGCACGGCCTTGCCGCCCACCTCCACCGTCTTGGCGTCGAGATTGACGGACACCTTGCCGGTGCGGATCACCGACTGCGAATGCCCCTTGGAGCGGCGGATAATGGCGTGGATTCGGGCCACCAGTTCGTCGCGGTGAAAGGGCTTGGTCATGTAATCATCGGCGCCGAAGCCGAAGCCCTTGATCTTGTTATCCGTGTCATCAGAGCCGGACAGGATCAGGATGGGCGTGTTGATGCGGGCCAGCCGCAGCTGCCGCAGCACCTCGTGCCCATGGATATCCGGCAGGTTCAGGTCGAGCAGGATCAGGTCGTAATCATAGAGCTTCGCCAGATCGATGCCTTCTTCCCCCAGATCGGTCGCATAGACATTGAGGTTGGCATGGGTCAGCATCAATTCGATGCTTTTCGACGTGGTCGGATCGTCTTCAACGAGGAGGATTCGCATGACTGTCTCCGCTTTTGAACTGTTACGCCGACCCTGTCGGAAATAGGTTAATGCTTCTTTACCGGAGACGGGAATGATTTCCTTCCGATTTGCGCCGATTTACTCGGAAACGCTGCGGAATCTCTGCACCAGAGTGGCCTTCAGCGCCTCCTCGCCATGGGCGGTCACGGCGCGCATCCATTCCTGCAGTTCCTCCTCGCTCAGACCGTAGCGGTCCTGCGCCTGCACCTCTGACAGCAGCCCGTAGCGCACCGCGCGCACCACGGCGGCCTTGCGCGAGGCGACCCAGCGCCGCGTCTCCGGCGGGGGCAGATCGGCACGGGTCATGATGCTGCCGTCAGGCAGCGTCACCGCGCGTGGACCGTCGACTTTTTTCAGATACATGGCCGTCATCCTGTTCATGCAGGGATGCCCCGCAGAACGTCATTTGACCGCCCGGCCTTTAACGCTGTCTAAAACCCACTCTTGAGAGTAGGACGCATTTTCCTATATTCCTGCGGGATTCCCGAAAGGTAACTGCCATGCCCCTCGATACGCAAAAGCTCAACTCGCTCGGCCTGCCGAAGCCGCCCGCAGAAACGCGGGTGGTCGTGGCCATGTCCGGCGGCGTCGACAGTTCCGTCGTGGCTGCGATGCTGGCGGAAGAAGGCTATGACGTGGTGGGTGTCACGCTGCAGCTTTATGATCATGGCGCCGCCTTGGCCAAGAAGGGCGCCTGCTGCGCGGGGGTCGACATTCACGATGCGCGGCGCGTGGCCGAACAGATGGGTTTTCCGCACTATGTGCTTGATTACGAAAACATCTTCAAGGATGCGGTGATCGAGGAATTTGCCGAAAGCTATCTGGGCGGCGCCACGCCCGTGCCCTGCATCCGCTGCAACGAACGGGTGAAATTCAAGGATCTGCTGGAGACGGCCAAGGATCTGGACGCCGACTGCATGGCCACCGGCCACTACATCCAGCGCAAGCTGGGCGAGCACGGGCCGGAGTTGCACAGCGCCGCCGATGCCAATCGCGACCAGAGCTATTTCCTGTTTTCCACCACGCCCGACCAGCTGGAGTTCCTGCGATTCCCGCTGGGCCATCTGCAGAGCAAGGCTGAAACCCGCGCATTGGCGGCAAAATACGGGCTGACGGTGGCGGACAAGCCCGACAGTCAGGACATCTGCTTCGTCCCCGACGGCAATTATGCCGGGGTGATCGAGAAGCTGCGCCCCGGCTCGGTGGCCCCGGGCGAGATCGTGCATGCCGACGGGCGGGTGCTGGGCCATCACAAGGGCGTGATCCATTACACCATCGGCCAGCGCCGCGGGCTGGGCATCGGCGGGCTGGACGAGCCGCTTTACGTGGTCAAGCTGGACGTGGACAGCCGCCGCGTCGTGGTGGGCCCCAAGGAGATGCTGTCGACCCGCACCGTCCCCGTGCGCGAGATCAACTGGCTGGGCGACGTGCCGCTCGCCTCGCGCGCCGAATGGCATGTCTCCGTCAAGGTGCGCTCCACCCGCCCCCCGCGGGAGGCGATCCTCCGCGCGCGGCCCGACGGCACCGCCGAGGTCGAACTGCTGACCCCGGAAGAAGGCGTCAGCCCCGGTCAGGCCTGCGTGTTTTATGAGACCGGCGGCACCCGCATCCTTGGCGGCGGCTGGATCTGGCGCGGCTACTGAGCCGCCGTCATCAGGTCTGACAGCCGGTCCAGATCGTAACTCAGCGGCGCCGTGGCCAAGGCTGCGGCGTCAAGCGCTGCGGCAAAGACATGGCCCTGCCCGGCATCGCAGCCCATCAGGCGCAGACAGGCCAGCTGTGACGGGGTTTCGATGCCTTCGGCCACGACACGGCAGCCGATGCGCCGCGCCAGCCCCAGCACCGCCTCGATCACCGCGCCGTCGCGCGGGGTACGGCCCAGATCGCGCACAAAATGCCGGTCGATCTTCAGCACGTCGACCGGCCAGCCCGCCAGATGGCGCAGCCCGCCATAGCCCATGCCAAAATCATCCAGCGCGATGCGCGCGCCCCTGCGGCGCAGATCGGCCAGCGCGCGGAACACCTGCCCTTCGGGTTCGCCCAGCATGATGCGTTCTGTCACCTCGATGGTCAGCGCCTCCCAGCCCATGGCGGCGGCGGCCAGAGCCGTGTCGAGATCGGACAGGAACCCGGGGTTCAGCAGGTCAAAAGAGGTGACGTTGAGCCCGAGGCTCAGCCGCTGGTCCTTGGCGCAGAATCCCGGCGTGCCGCGCACCGCCTCCAGCGACTGCAGCAGCATGCTGCGGGTCAGGGTCGCGGCCAGATCCTGATCCTCGAACACGGCGGCGAAGGATCCGGCGGCCAGCGGATCGCGGCCCGGCTGTTTCCAGCGCGCCAGCACCTCGTAGCCGGTGCAGCGCCCGGTCTGCAGGTCGACGATGGGCTGGAAATGCGGCAGCACCTCGTCCCCGGCCATGGCGCGGGCAAAGCGGCGCGACAGATCCCGGGGCACGAAAGGCTGCGGCGCCAGCGCGTCAAAAATCGCATGGGTGCCCCGCCCCGCATCCTTGGCCGCATAAAGAGCCGCATCCGCCAGCTTGAACAGCGTCACATAGTCGGTGGCCTGCGCGGGAAACAGGCTCGCCCCCATGCTGACGCGCCCCAGATCGGGCTTGCCGGTCAGGCTTGCCGCACGCTGCACCGCATCGCGCAGCCGCAGCATAAGCGCTTCGGACCAGCCAAGCGCGCCGGGATCCAGATCGGCAAAGACCCCGAATTCATCCCCGCCGATCCGTCCCACCACGGCGCCTTCGGGCGCGCAGCCCGCCAGCGCGCCGGAAATCATCCGCAGGTAGCGGTCGCCAAACTGATGCCCGTAAAGATCGTTGATCTGCTTGAAATGGTCGATGTCGAGCAGGATCAGCACCGCAGGCTGTGCTGTCTCCCCCAGACGGTCCCGCACCTTGCGCTCGAAAGAGGCGCTGTTTTCCAGCTCGGTCAGCGGGTCGATCTGTGACAGCCGCTGCAGCCGGGCGACGCGCAGCGACATGTCCCGCAGTTCCCGTTCCAGCCGCAGCCGCACTGCGGTGGCGTCCAGCAGCGCCGCCGCGATCCGCGCCACCTCCTGACACATCACGCTGCCCCGCCCGCCCCAGCGGGCCGCCTCGAACACCAGCGCCATGGCCCCCAGCACGCGGCCCCGCGCGCTGCAAAGCGGCAGCGCCACCAGCACGCGGGGATGGCCCGACAGATCCTCGCGCACCACAAGGCCGGAACTGTCGGCATCGCAGGGCTGCGCGCAGACCTGATCCAGCATCTGTTCCAGAGCGCGCCCCGTGCCGCAGTCGGGCAGACGGGAGGTGACCGGCGCGCAGAGCCGGTCCGGCTGTGGCGCAAGGCGCAGCGCGCAGAACCACGCGCCGCACAAAGGCTCCGCCGCCGCCTGAATCATCGCCGCCAGCCGCTCCAGCTCCGCCGCGGCAAAGGCCATGCCTGCCGCGTCGGCCTGATGCCCCGATGCCCCTGAACCGCCCAAATCCCTGCCTTCCCTCCCGACCCCAGTCGCGGGGCAAGCCTGCGGGACGAGGCCTTAAGAAAGGGTAAACGGCCCCCCTGCGCCGCTAGAGATAATCGGCGCGTTGCAGGTTATACTTGGCCATCTTTTCGTTGAGCGTGCGGCGCGGCAGGCAAAGCTCGTCCATCACCGCCGAAATCGAGCCCTTGTGCCGCCGCATGGTGTTGTCGATCAGCATCCGCTCGAACGCCTCGACATATTCCTTGAGCGGCTTGCCTTCGGTGGTCATCACCGGCTGCATGTCCTCGTGGTCGTTCATCAGCAGCGAGGCGATGGTGCCGGTGCCCCGGCGCGACTGCAGCACGGCGCGTTCGGCCAGATTGATGAGCTGGCGCACGTTGCCCGGCCATGGCGCCTGCAGTAGCTGTGCCGCCTCCTGTGCGCTGACCTGCGGCGCGTCGCAGCCATATTCATCGGAAAACTGGTCGGAAAACCGGGTGAACAGCGTCAGGATGTCCTCGCCGCGCTGGCGCAGCGGCGGCACGGTGATCTTCAGCGCCGCCAGCCGGTAATACAGATCAGGGCGCAGCGCGGTTTCGCAGGTGCGGCCCTCGTCCTGCAGGTTGCAGATGGCGATGATCCGGGTTTCGGGCGGCGTGCCCTGATCGTTGATCACCGACAGCAGCCGTGCCTGCGCCGCATCCGACAGCGATTCGATGTCTTCCAGCACCAGCGTGCCGCCACGGGCCTCCTCGATGGCGGGCAGACGGCTGTCATCGGGCTGCATCGGGCCGAACAGCCGCTGCAGCAGCGCGTCCTGATCCATCGCGGCACAAGAGATCAGCACGAATTTCTTGCCCGCGCGCGATCCCACCGCATGCAGCGCATGGGCGATCAGCGTCTTGCCGGTGCCGGTCTCGCCATCGATCAGCACATGGCCATCGGCCTGACCCAGATCCAGCACGTCCTCGCGCAGCCGCTCCATCGCGGGGCTCTGGCCGATCAGCTTGCGCATCAGCTGGCCGCCATCGGACAGCTCGCGCCGCAACGCGCGGTTGTCCAGCGTCAGACGGCGGGCATTGGTGGCCTTCTTGGCCAGTTCCGACATGCGGTCGGGGTTGAACGGTTTTTCAAGGAAATCAAAGGCGCCGATCCGCATCGCCTCCACCGCCATGGGCACGTCGCCATGGCCGGTGATCATGATGACCGGCAGGGCGCTGTCGCTGCCCATGAGCTTTTTCAGAAACTGGATCCCGTCCATGCCGGGCATGCGGATGTCCGAAATCACGATTCCGGGGTAATCCGGCCCAAGCGCGCCAAGCGCCTCCTCGGCGCTGGAAAAGGTCTCTGTGTCGTAGCCCGACAGCGCCAGCCACTGGCTGATCGACTGGCGCATGTCCTTCTCGTCGTCCACGATGGCGATCTTCATGGCTTTTGTCATTGTTCTGGGTCGCCTTTCTCAGGTCGTCACGTCGTCATCCGGCTGGGCCGGCGGGTCATTCCGCAGCCTCGCTAGTTTCGTTCAAGATAGGCAGCTGCATCTCGAAAACAGCCCCCCCGTCGGATCCATTCCGCGCAGTCAGCCGTCCGCCAAGCTCGGTCACGATCCCCGAAGAGATGGCGAGCCCCAGCCCGGTGCCCTCTCCGGGCTGCTTGGTGGTGTAGAAGGGCTCGAACAGCGATTCCAGATCCTCGATGCCATGGCCGTTGTCGCGCACGCTCAGCGTCGCGGTCTCGCCGCTGGCCAGCAGGATCTCGATCTCGGGCTGGGCCACGGATTTGGTGGCGTCGATGGCGTTGCGCAGCAGGTTCACCAGCACCTGTTCGATGCGCATGCGGTCGCCCATCACCCGCACCGGGCGATCGGGCAGGATCTTGGAGATGCGCACCCGCCGCGCCTTCAGCTGCGGCTCCATCATCGACAGCGAGGAAGCCAGCGCCTCGCCCATGTCCACCGGGCTGAACTGCGCCTGCCCCTTGCGGGCGTAGCTTTTCAGCTGCCGGGTGATGGCGCCCATGCGGTCGATCAGGTCATCGATGCGGGCAAAGGCGGTCATCGCCTCTTCGGGGCGGTTGCGGCGCAGCAGCAGCCGGGCCCCCGCGAGATAGGTCTTCATCGCGGCCAGCGGCTGGTTCAGCTCGTGGCTGACCGCCGCCGACATCTCGCCAAGGGCGGCCAGCTTGGAGCTTTGCTCCAGCGTCTGCTCGGCGGCGGAGAGATCCTTCTGCACCTTCTCGCGCTCCGCGATCTCGCGCTGCAGCCGGGCGTTCAGCCGCCGAAGCTCGGCGCTTTCGCGCTGGAACAGCGCCATGCGCAGCGCGGTCTTGCGCGACAGCGCGTAAAAGGCCAGCGCCGCCAGCAGCGCAAACCCCATGATCTCCAGCGCCAGCACCGCGTTCACCCGCTCGCGGACCGAAGCATAGGTGGTGAAGGTCGCCATGGTCCAGCCGCGGAACGGGATGCGCCCGTCGATGCGCATCACCGCCTCGCCCTTGAGGTAGGCGTCAGCAGGCAGCGCGGTCCAGTCGGCGGTGGCCTTGATGGCGCGTTCGATGGCGCTTTCGGGGGGCTGGCGGCTCAGCGCGTCGGTCATGGTCAGCCCGCGCCAGCGCGGTTCGGTCGCCAGAATGATGGTGCCTTCGGAATTCATCACCGCCACTGCATCGGTGATCCCGGCCCAGGCCCGTTCGAACTTGGCCAGATCCACCTCCACCACGATGACGCCGATCACGTCATTCTGGCTTTCCAGCCGCCGCGAATAGCTGAAGGCATAGCCCCCCGCCTCGCGCGCCTTGATGGTGAAGACGGTGGTGTTGGACCGCAGCGCATCCACATAGGAGGGCTCGTTGCGGTGGTTCTGGCCCAGCCGGTTACGGTCGGTGGCGGCCACCGTGCGCCCGTCCTTGTCCAGCAGCATCAGCGAGGCGGCGCCGATCTCGTCGACATACCCGATCAGCCGCTGGGTGGACTGGCTGAAATCGCCGGAATTCAGCGCCCCGATCAGCGCGGGATCCCGCGACAGCAGCTGCGGCACGATGGCGTTGCGGCGCAGCTCCGACAGGATGTTGCCGGAATACAGCGCCAGCCGCAGCTCCGCCCGGTTGCGCGTCGCGGTGGTGGAGCGGTCGGTGAGCAGGACATTGGTGGTCCAGACGGTGATCACCGCCAGAACCAGCAGCACCAACAGCGCCACCCGCACCCGCCAGCTGAGCGGGTTCGAGCGGTGCTGGTCCGTCCGGTCTGGGCTGGAATGCGACATGGCGGCCAATCTACGCGCCGCGCCGCCGGGTCTCAAGCCGCGCGGCTCAGGCTTCGGCCAGCGCCTCGCCCAGATGGGCGAAAAGGCGCGCACCGTCGGTATTGCCCTGCGCGGGCACGCAGGCGCGCTCGGGATGCGGCATCATGCCCAGCACCCGGCGGTTCTCCGACAGGATGCCCGCAATGTCGCGCGCCGCCCCGTTGGGGTTGGCGACATAGCGGAAGGCGACGCGGCCCTCGCCCTCCAGCGCGTCCAGCGTGGCGGCATCGGCGGTGTAATTGCCGTCATGATGCGCGATCGGCACCGAAATCACCTGCCCCGCCTCATAGCCGCGGGTATAGACCGACTGGCTTTCCGCCACCTGCAGATCCACCGTCCGGCAGATGTATTTCAGCCCGGCATTGCGCAGCAGCGCGCCCGGCAGCAGCCCGGTCTCGGTCAGGATCTGAAAGCCGTTGCACACGCCCAGAACGTAGCCGCCGCGCGCGGCATGGGCCTTGACCTCGTGACAGATCGGGGAATTGGCGGCGATCGCCCCGCAGCGCAGGTAATCGCCAAAGGAGAAGCCGCCCGGCAGGCCCACGATGTCGATGCCCGCAGGCAGCGCCGTGTCCTTGTGCCAGACCATCTCCACCTCGATCCCGGCGGTCTCGAAGCCGGTCTTCATGTCGCGGTCGCAGTTGGACCCGGGGAAGACGATGACGGCGGCTTTCATGGGCGATCTCCTGATGCCATGCGACCTCAGCGGCTGAAGTCGGTGATGACGGCCACGCCCGGCGGCGTCGGCCCGTTGAAAGCGGCAAGCTCCGCCCCGGCCTGGCTGAGGGGAATCTCGCGCGCGATGAGCGGGCTCATATCGACCTTTCCGCGCGTGATCAATCCAAGCAGCGACGGATAGCGGTGCGACGGCATGCCCCGGGTGCCGTAAAGCGCCAGATTGGCCATGTAGACGGCGTTCATGTCCACTTCCTGCACGGCATGATGCCCCACCGGCATGCCCACCTGCACATGCCGCCCAAGCGGGCGCAGGCAGCGGATCGAGGCATTGACCGTCTGCGGAATCCCCAGCGCCTCCACGCTCACATGCGCGCCGCCACCGGTGATCTCGCGGATCTGCGCCGCCACGTCGCCATCCTTGGCATTCACCGCCGCATCCATGCCTAGGCTCAGCGCATGGTCGAGCTTTTCCTGCACCACATCGACCACGATCACATGCGCGCCAAGCGCCCGGCCAAGGATCGCCGCCGACAGCCCGATGCCGCCGGTGCCATGCACCGCCAGCCATTCGCCCCCGGCCAGCGCCGCGCGCCCGGTCAGCGCATGCCATGCGGTGGTGACCCGGCAGCCCAGACCCGCCGCCAGCGTCGGCGACATGCCCTCGGGCAGCCGCGCAAGGTTGAAATCGCGCGGCACCGCCACGTATTCGGCAAAGGCGCCCGGCTCGACAAAGCCGGGCAGGCGCTGGTCGAAACAGGTATGCTGGTTGCCCTCGCGGCAGGAGGGACAGGTGCCGCAGGCAAGGATGAACGGCGCCACCAGCAGATCGCCCACCTGCCACTGCGAGCCGGGGCCCGCCGCCACCACCTCGCCGCAATATTCATGGCCCTGAATCTGGCCCGGCTTCACGCGCGGATGCTCGCCCGACCAGCCATGCCAGTCCGACCGGCAGACGCCGCAGGCCAGCACCTTCAGCACCACGCCATCGGCAGGACAGTCCGGAACCGGCACCTCCTCGATGGACAGATCCGCGTTATAGGTTCTCAGCACGGCAGCGCGCATGTCGTCTCTCCTCCGGGTCAATGTGAGATCACAGAACGACACCGCTCCGGCAACCGCAAGCCCCGCGCCGCTTCTTCTTGGCAAAAATATCCCGGGGGACTCCCCCGCAGGGGGATGGGGGCAGAGCCCCCTTCTGCCGTGATCACCGACCAGAAGCCCCGGCGGTCATCGCCACCCTTGAGCCCGGCGCCCTGCGCGTCTACATCTCCTGCCCTGACCAGAGGATGATTGTCATGCCCATCAAGCTGCCCGAAGACCTGCCCGCCTATGACGTGCTCTCGCGCGAAGGCGTCATGGTCATGTCCGAGGACAGCGCCTCGCGGCAGGACATCCGGCCGCTGCGCATCGCCCTGCTGAACCTGATGCCCAAGAAGATCCAGACCGAGAACCAGTTCGCCCGGCTGATCGGCGCCACGCCGCTGCAGATCGAATTCTCGCTGATCCGCATGACCGAGCATCAGACCAAGAACACCGCCGCCGAACATATGGAGGCCTTCTACCGCCCCTTCGCCGAGGTCGAGGCCTCGGGCGAGAAATTCGACGGGCTGGTGATCACCGGCGCGCCCATCGAACACCTGCCCTATGAGGAGGTGACCTATTGGGACGAGCTGACCCGGGTGTTTGCCTGGACGCAGAGCCATGTCCACGCCACCTTCGGCGTCTGCTGGGGCGGCATGGCGATGATCCACCATTTCCACGGCGTGCCGAAACACATCCTCGACCACAAGGCCTTCGGCTGCATCCGGCACCAGAACCTCGCCCCCGCCTCGCCCTATCTGCGCGGCTTTTCCGATGACATGGTGATGCCGGTGTCGCGCTGGACCGAGGTGCGCCGCGCCGAGGTCGAGGCGGCGGGCCTGCCGGTGCTGATCCATTCGCCGGAAACCGGCCCGGCGCTGGTCGAGGATCCGGGGCATCGCGCGCTCTACATCTTCAACCATCTGGAATATGACAGCCACACGCTGAAGGAAGAATACGACCGCGACGTGGCGGCGGGCAAAGCCATCAACGTGCCCGCCAATTACTACCCCGAGGACGATCCGTCGAAGCGCCCGCTCAACCGCTGGCGCAGCCATGCCCATCTGCTTTATGGCAACTGGATCAACGAGATCTACCTGACGACTCCGTTCGAGGTGGATCGCATCGGCACCACCTTGACCGACTGGCGCAAGAATACCCGGTAAAGGTTTGCAACAATGCCTTGGAAAGTCCTGATTTCGCTTGCTGTTCTGGCTCTGGCAGGCTGTGCCGCCACGGGCATCGCGTCTGACCGCTCGGCGCGGGGGGCGGTCGAAGCCTACCCGCCCGAGGGCCGCTTTCTGGAGGTGGACGGCCATCGCGTGCACTATGTCGAAAAGGGCTCCGGCCCGGATCTGGTGCTGATCCACGGCGCCAGCGGCAACCTGCGCGACTGGACCTATGACGCGGTGGACCGGCTGGCGCCGCGCTACCGGGTCATCGCCTTTGACCGGCCCGGGCTTGGCTATACGCCCGCGCTTTCGTCCTCGGGCGACAGCATCTTCGATCAGGCCGACCTGCTGGTGGCGGCGGCGCGGCAGCTTGGCGCGGACCGGCCCATCGTGGTCGGCCAGTCCTATGGCGGCGCCGTGGCGCTGGCATGGGCGGCGGAGCATCCGCGCCACAGCGCGGGGCTGGTGCTGCTGGGGGCCGCCTCGCAGACATGGGAGGACAGCCTGCCCGCCTTCTACCAGCTGACCGGCGGGCCGCTCGCACCGCTGGCAAACAGCGCCATTTCGGCACTGGCCCCCGAATCCCGCGTGCAGGACGCCATCCGCGAGGTGTTTGCGCCAAACACGGTGCCGCCCGGCTATGCCGAGCATATCGGCGCCGAACTGGCGCTGCGCCCGGCGACGCTGCGCGCCAATGCCCGCCAGCGCGCCAGCCTCAAGGCCGAGATCGCCGCCCTGCTGCCGCGCTATCCCGCCCTCGACCTGCCGGTGGAGCTGATCCATGGCGAAGCCGACCGCATCGTCGGGCCGCAGATCCATTCCGTTCCCACCGCCCGCGCCATCCCCGGCGCGCGGCTGACGCTGCTGCCGGATGTGGGCCACATGCCCCAGCATGTCGCGCCGGGGGTGATGGACGCTGCGATCGACCGTGTGGCGCGGCGGGCGGGTTTGCGTTGACGCGACACAGCGCCCATAGTGGACCCCCGGACAGACAGCCCGGACAGACAGAAGGAACGCGGTCGTGAGCCTGCCCTTTGACGGCGCCATCAGCGCCTATTTCGACACCGAAGCGCCAGAGCCGATCCGCGCCGCGCTGCGCCGCGCCGACAAGGACGACATCCTCTCGCCCAGCTACCCCTATTCCGAAGAGATGCGCGGCAAGACCTATGACAAGGACATGGCCGCCCTTCAGGTGGAACTGCTGAAGCTGCAGGCCTGCATCAAGACGTCAGGGCGCCGCATCGCCATGGTGTTCGAGGGCCGCGACGCGGCGGGCAAGGGCGGCACCATCAAGCGGTTCCGCGAAAACCTCAATCCGCGCGGCGCGCGGGTGGTGGCGCTGCCCGCGCCGTCGGATACCGAAGCCTCGCAATGGTATTTCCAGCGCTATATCGCGCATCTGCCCGCAGGCGGCGAGATCGTGTTCTATGACCGCAGCTGGTATAACCGGGGCGTGGTGGAAAAGGTCTTCGGCTTCTGCACCGAAGCGCAGCGCGAACATTTCTTTGCGCAGGTGCCCGATTTCGAAAAGATGCTGGTGGAGGATGGCATCCACCTTTTCAAGTTCTGGCTGAATGTGGGCCGCGCCGAACAGCTGCGCCGGATGCTGGCGCGCGAGGGCGATCCGCTGAAACAGTGGAAGCTCAGCCGCATCGACGTGGAGGGGCTGAAGAAATGGGACGCCTACAGCGCCGCCATTCAGGAGACCCTGTCGCGCAGCCACACCCCCGAGGCGCCATGGACGGTGATCCGGTCGGATGACAAGAAACGCGCGCGGCTGGCCGCGATCCGCCATGTGCTGAGCCATCTGGATTACGACAACAAGGATGCCCGCGCCATCGGCACGCCCGATCCCTGCATCGCCGGAGGCCCCGAGATCTGGGATGCCTAAGCGGGGCTATCACCATGGCAACCTGCGGCAGGCGCTGGTCGAGGCGGCGCTGGCGCTGATCGAGGAAAAGGGCCCCACCGGCTTTACCCTCTCGGAGGCAGCGAAGCTTGCGGGCGTCACCCCCGCCGCCGTCTACCGCCATTTCGGCGGGCGCGAGGATCTGATCGCCGAGGCCTCGAAACAGGGCTACGAGATCTTTGCCGATCTCATGCAATATGCCTATGACAGCGGCCAGCCCTCGGCGCTTGGCGCGTTCGAGGCGACGGGCCGCGCCTATCTGGCCTTTGCCCGCCGCCATCCCGGCCATTACATCGCGATGTTCGAATCCGGCATCTCGGTCAACCATTCGCCGGAACTTGCCGCCGCCGCGCGCCGCGCCCGCGACGTGCTGGAACGCGCGGCCTCGGATCTGTCGCAGCATATCCCGGCAGACAAACGCCCCCCCGCCTCGATGTTCTCGGCCCATATCTGGGCAATGAGCCACGGCGTGGTGGAACTCTTCGCCCGCAACTCCCCCGGCGCACAGGCGCCCTTCCCCGCCGACGCGCTGCTGGAATCGGGCATCGGCATCTACCTGCGCGGGCTGGGACTGATCCCGCCGGACCGCTGAACGGCCCCGGCGATCGAGACCAACGCAGATTCCCATGCGTCGAGCGCGTTTTCCAGCCGGTAGGCCTCCACCGTCGCCGGAGCATCGGCCCCCAGCCGGGCGCGGAGTTCAGCATCCTGCATCAGGCGTGTCAGCGCTTCGGCAAGTCCCGCCTCGGATCCGGGCTCGGCCACCAGCAGCCCGTTGACCTGATCCCGGATCAGGCTGCGCACGCCCGGCGCATCGGCAAAGCCCACAACCGGCACCCCACGGCCCATCGCCTCGGCCAGCACTAGGCCGAACCCCTCAAACCGCGAGGGATGCACAAGAACGGATGCCCGCCGGTAGACGGAAAAGACATCTTCAGTATGCCCGGCCAGCACGACGCTTTCCGCAAGCCCATTGGCCCTGACCAGTGCTTCAAGCCTTGGCCGTTCCGGGCCTTCGCCGTGGATTTCGAGCATCCAGCCGTCGCGGACGCAGCGCGCCCATGCGCCGAGCAGAAGGTCGAAACGCTTCAGCGGCACAAGCCGCCCCACGGCGGCGACAACCGGACTGCGTTGCGCGCATGCTGTGCCGTCGCCCAGATCCACTGGGTTGGGCAGGACGATCGCGCGCTGCCGGACCGACTCTTCCATGCCGGAGATATGTTCCTGCAGCGGGAAAGACACCGCGTCATAGCCGTCGAGCGCGTCAAGCGTCAAACGCGCCTTGCCATCCAGCGTGCCGAACAGCCGTTCCGGCGCGCTGTGCAGCGATGCCAGCGCGGACGTGGGCCGCGTCCCGCGTCCCAGCGCAAGCGCGCAGATCCCCTCTCCCATGAAGCCCACGCACAGATCTGGCCGCGCCTCGTCCAGAAACCGCGCGATCTTCGCCGCAAAGGGTAGAAGGCGCGACCTGAACAGCGCCTTCTGCACCGACCCAGCTGGCAGGCCCGTGCTGCCGAACGCCCGCTGCAGCCGCACCGCAAGCGTGACCCGCAAGGGCGCCTTGCTGGAATACAGGTTGTGATGCCGCACCGCGCTGCTGAACGCATGGCGAGACGGGGTCTGACTTCTGGAATGCGACAGGATGGTGACCTCGTGCCCACGCGCCACCAGACCTTCGCTGATGTCCCGCAGCACACGTTCCGCCCCGCCCGACGTATCGGCGAGGCGGCCGATCACGAAAACGATCTTCATGCCGCCTGCCCCATAACATCGCGATAGACCTGGGTCATTTCCTCCACATGCCGCGCCACCGAAAACCGTGCATGCGCCTCGATTCGGGCTGGCATCGTGATGCGGGAGCCCAGATCGCCGCAATCGAGCAGCGATTGCACGGCCTGCGCGAACAGATCCGGCTGGTCCGGCGGCACCAGCAGGCCGGTTTCCCGATCCCGCAGGATTTCGCCGTGCCCCCCGCTTGCGGCGGCCACCACGGGCACCCCATGCAGCGCCGCTTCGACCAGCGTACGGCCAAAGGCTTCGTCCACCGCCGGCGCCACGAAGACATCCAGTCCGGCGATCAGCGCGTCAGCAGGATGAACCGAGCCCAGAAAGCTCACATGGCCCTGCAGCCCCAGATCTGCGGTCGCCGCCCTGCAGCGATCAAAGGCGGGATCCCTGGTCCCGCCTACCATCACGAAGTGAAGCGGGCGCTGCGGCGACCTCTCCCGCAGATGGCGGGCCATGGCGACAAACACCTCCGGCCGCTTGCGGTCGGCGAAATTGGCGACCCAGCCGATCAGCGCCGTCTCAGGATCGTTTAGCCCAAGGCGATCCAGCAGCGCCTGCCGCGCGGCGGGCCGGTCGATCCCGCTCACCTCCACCGGGTTGTAAATGACCCGGGTCTGGCGCGCCATGGCCGCAGGCAGCGAGGCCAGCGCATATTCCGACACGGCGATCCGCGCCGCCGAAAAGCGGCTTAACGCGTGAGTGTGCGGGCTTGGCGAGGGGGTGCGCTGGTGCCAGACATGCGGCACGCCGGAGCCCTGACAGGCAAAAACCCAAGCTGCGTGCATCCGCATGTCGTTGGTGTGAACCGCCGAAATCGAGAGATCACTGATGACCTCGCCAAGAAGCCGTCTCGCCTTGCGGAAACTGCGCCATTGCCGCCAGTAGGGCCGCAGCCTTGGCATGTCGAGGTCAGGGATGCGCACGACCTGCAGCCCACTGCCCTGAAGATAGTCCAGCAGGGGTCCGTCGCGATGCACCGCCATGACGGGTTCGAACGGTGCATCCAAAGAACGCGCCAGCGTCACGGAGGAGATGTGGCTGCCGCCGATGCTGTCTCCGACATAAGGAAAAAGAATACGACGGGCCATCGCCACGCTCCGATCATCGGCAGAACAAAAAAAAGCCCTGTGCAGGGCACAGGGCTTTTGTTCGCACACGCTGCAATCAGCGCTTCGAGAACTGGAAGCTGCGGCGTGCTTTGCGCTTGCCGTATTTCTTCCGTTCCACCACGCGGCTGTCGCGGGTCAGGAAGCCTGCCGCTTTCAGCGCGCCGCGCAGGGCGGGATCGTAAAGCTGCAGCGCCTTCGAGATGCCGTGCTTGACCGCGCCGGCCTGACCGGACAGGCCGCCGCCCTTGACGGTGGCCATCACGTCGAATTCACCTTCGACACCAGCGATGGTGAAGGGCTGGCGCAGGATCATCTGCAGCACGGGCCGGGCGAAATACGCGTTGATTTCCTTGCCGTTGACGGTGACCTTGCCGGAGCCCGGCTTGATCCAGACGCGGGCGACCGCGTCCTTCCGCTTGCCAGTGGCATAGGACCGGCCCAGCGAGTCGCGCACGGGCTCGCGCGGGGCGGCCACGGGAGCGGTGGACTCGATGCCTGCGGCGGTGCCGAGTTCTTCCAGGGAGTTGATCTGTTCAGCCATGATTACACCCGGGTGTTTTTCTTGTTCATCGACTTGACGTCCAGCGCTTCGGGCGCCTGCGCCTCGTGCGGGTGGGCCGCCCCTGCATAGACGCGCAGGTTGGTCATCTGCTTGCGCGACAGGCGGTTGCCCGGCAGCATGCGCTTGACGGCCTGGATCACCAAACGCTCGGGATGCGCGCCTTCAAGGATCTGGGCCTTGGTGCGCGACTTGATCCCGCCGGGGTGGCCAGTGTGCCAGTAGAAGTGCTCTTCGCGCTTCTTGCCGGTCATCTGCACCTTGTCGGCGTTGATGATGATGACGTTGTCACCCATGTCCATATGCGGGGTGAAGGTGGCCTTGTGCTTGCCACGCAGACGCATGGCGACGATCGACGCGAGACGGCCCAGAACGACGCCTTCCGCGTCGATCACGATCCATTTCTTGTCGATGTCTGCCGGAGTCGCAGAGTAGGTTTTCATCGCGGTGCCCTTGAGCTTGTTCCAGAGGCCCGCAGGCCTCGTATTCCGATGGGCGGGTTATAAGCTCGCCGCGCGCACAGTCAAGCGACAGTTTTCCGCGTTTTTACAAGTAAAACAATGGCTTGATAAATAGGTATTATTTTACCCCACAAATCGGGCGGTTCAGAAGCGCCGGGTGAAGCTGATCTGCAGCGCGCGGTTGTCATAGCTGCGCATGTCGATGCTGGAGCGGGCGCGTTCCAGACCCAGCCGCAGTTCGGGCACGAAAGGTCCGATGCGCAGGTCGCGGTCCATGACCGACAGGTCAAGCCGCAGCCGGTCATCCTGCCGCGCGATGCCGAACAGCGGGTCGCGCCCGCCATAGCTGCGCCGCGCCACCGACAGGTCGCCCTGCACGGTCCAGCCGCCGGACCAGAATTTCTGCGCCCCCACCGACAGGCCGCGTTCGGTGTAATCCTGCGTCGCGAACCGCGCCTCCTTGCGCAGCACCGACAGGTTGCCGCGCAGCAGCAGCGTGTCGCTCTGCATATGCGACAGGCCCAGCACCAGCCGGTCATCGACCTCGTCGCCGGTGCCGTCGGTGGCGCTGGCCCAAGTCCGCGCGGCGGCAAAGGCCAGATAGCTGCGCTGTCCCAGCGGGCGGCCCGCCTCCAGCCGCAGGCCGCGGGTTTCATCCACCGGCACGCCCGCGTTCCAGTTGCGCCCGCGCGTGACGTCGATGCCGAAGCGGCTGCCATCCGCGCCCTGCCAGAACGGCCCGGCGCGCAGGGTCAGCTGGCGGTCCTGCAGCCGCTCGTCCGGGTTGTGCCGCGCCCAAAGATCGGCGCCAAACCGCAGGCGCAGCCGGTCGCCCAGAGGGTGCATGTAGGTGCCCCCCGCCACCACGATCACCGAGGTCGAGGCTTCGGCCCGCGCATCCTCGTTCAGGCCGAATTCGATCCCGTTGATGTCGACGCTGGACTGGCTGGTCTGGCGGCCCGGATTGGTCTCGGGCAGGATATTGAGCTGGAAATACCCGGTGAGCGGCTGGCGGTCGGCGGCGGTGCTGGCGATGCGCCGCGCCGCAAGCCGCGCCTCGGGGGCCAGATCGCCAAGCGCCGCCAGATCGGCGTGATAGCGCGCCCGGGCATAGCGGCCCTGCCGGAACAGCGCCGCCGCCAGTTCCAGCCGGTAGACCGCCTTGCCCGGTGCCTCTGACACCAGACGTTCCAGCAGCGGCAGCGCTGCCGCCACATCGCCCGCCTGCATCAGCGTCACGGCGCGGTTCCACTGCGCAACCTCGGCCTCGGACTGGGCCAGCGCCGCCACGGGGGCATTCAGAGCAAAAACGAACAGGGCCGCGCGCAGCAGCCGTCGGATCGGGGACATGAGTCTGACCTGACGCGCCCCCCGAACCTGCCGGAGGGCGCATGCCTTTACTGACGTTCGAGGTAGAACGGACCGCCGCGGATCACGCCGCCCACGCCCTCGGCAGCGCCGGTGTTCAGGCTGGCCGCGCCGGTGGCCGCAGCCCCGCCCTCGCCCATGAACTGCCCCTGCAGGGTCATGTAGGTCTCGCCGGTCAGCCCGGTGGCGCCCGACGCCTCCTCCAGCTCGCCCGCCAGCGCCAGCGCCATCTGGGTGGTTTCCCCCTCGAACAGGCCCGGCACCACGATCGGCGCGCGACCGATCGCGTTGATGTCGTTCGACGCGGTGGTGTTGGCGCTGCTCAGCGTGCCGGTGGCGGTGAACTCCGTGCCGTCATAGGTGCCGGCGAAATTGGTCGCGGTGCCCGACATCGGGTTCACGGCGGCGTCGAAATTCACGTCGACCGCCAGATCGCCGGTCACATGGCCGCGGGTTTCGCCGGTGGTGTTGTCGACCATCGGAATGAAGGTGCGCCCGGCATAAGAGGCGGTGCCGCTCAGCGGGTCGGTGGTGGGACCGGTGCCCGCCACGTCAGAGACGATGGCCTCGAACTCTTCCAGCGTGGTCGCGGTTGCGGGCGGGGTGCTCCCGCCGCCGCCTCCGCCGCCACCGGAGCCGCCGCCGGAACTGGTATCGCAGGCGGCAAGCAGGGAGACCGCGCACAGCGCGGCAGACAGATGAATGGCTTTCATGAAACACTCCTGACTTCTTCGCGCAGCCATGCCCCGGGCGGCCTCAGACCTCCTCCGGCCCGGCACAGGGACAGGCGACGCCGCGTCACAGTAGCAACCCGCGCGCGCGCCTCCGCCCCCCCGAACAGGGGGAGTCAGACCAGAATCTGCCCCGGCGGATCGTCCAGCAGCCGCCGCAGCCGCCCCAGCGCCGCCTCGAATTCCGGCATCGGCACGCGGGTGTTCATCCCCAGCCGCACCGCATGTGGCGCAAACGTGTCGCGCAGGGCAAATTCCTCGGCCGCGCGCACCTGCACTCCCTGCGCCTCCGCCGCCAGACAGAAGGCCGCCGCCCGCCAGCCCGCAGGCAGCCGCAGCCAGACGAAGGGCGCCTGCTCGTCCCAGCTCAGATCGTGACCGCCAAGCGCATTGACCGTCGCGCGCACATACTGGCCGTTGCGCGCCCGCACCGCCCGCACGATCTCGCGGGTTTCGGGCCGGGCCAGCAGATCGCCCAGCAGTTCCGCCAGCGGCAGCGCCAGCCCGAAAAAGCCGTATTCCGCCACCCGCCGCAGGTCGCCGCGCCGGGCCTGCGGCGCGATGGTGAACCCCACCCGCAGCCCCGGCGTCAGCGTCTTGGAGATCGACGAGACGAACCAGCCCAGATCGGGCAGCATCGCGCGGTAGCTTTCGGTGCGCGGATCCCCCAGCGAGGTGCTGTCATCCTCCAGCACATGCAGCCCGCAGGCCCGTGCCACCTCGGCGATCTCGCGCCGCCGCTCGGGGGGCGTGACCAGCGCGGTGGGGTTGTGCAGTTCGGGCGAGGTGCAGAGCAGCTGCGCCTCGTGCCGCCGCGCCAGATCGGCCAGCGCCCCCGGGATCAGCCCCTGCGCATCCATGGGCACCGCCACCAGTTCGGCGCGCAGCAGTTCCGCCGCGCGGCGGAAGCCGGGATAGCACAGATCCTCCACCAGCACGACCGGACGCCGCCCGCGCAGCACCGCCTGCATCACCAGCGAGATGCCGTTCTGCGCGCCATGGCTCAGCACCACATCCTCGTGATCCACCGGCCCCAGCGGCACCTCGCGCAGCCAGTCCAGCACCACCTGCCGCGCCGGAGCAAAGGCCCGGCCCGAGGGGTAATCCAGCAGCTCGGGCGCCGGGCGTTCGGCCAGCCGCGCAAAGCCGGAGCGGATCAGCGCCACCTGCCCCAGATCCGGCAGACGCGCGGTGAACAGGCTGACCATGCCGTCGCCTGCCGCCTCCTCGGGGGCCGCCCCCACCAGCAGCGGCGGGCGCGGACCGGCGGGCCCCTGCACGAACGTGCCGCGCCCCACCTCCGCCACCAGCAGCCCCTCGTCGGTCAGCAGCGTATAGGCGCGCGCCACCGTGCCCGGCGTCATGCCAAGCCGCCAGCCCAGATCACGCACCGGCGGCAGCCGCGTGGCGGGGGGCAGCTGGCCCGATCCGATCCCGGCCCGCAGCGCGGCGGCCAGCGCGCGGTATTTCGGCCCCGCAGCTTCCGCCGCAAAGAGCTCGAATATTGTATCGGTCACAATGTTCTTGTCGACGTCCATTCCGGCACAATGTATCAATAGATCACAGATTACAACTACATTGTGTCAATACAAAATCGAGGACTTCCCATGGCACTGACCGCCCACGCCCCGCTTCTCGCCTATCTCGACGCGCAGCGCCCGCTGCCGCCCGTCGCGGCGCTGACGCTGCGGCTCGCGGTGGTCTTCGCGCAATGGTCGCAGCGCCGCCGCACCCGACAGGCGCTGAAACAGCTGGATGACCATCTGCTGCGCGATCTGGGACTGGAACGGCACGTCGCGCAGGCCGAGGCGCGCCGCATGTTCTGGCAGGGCTGATCCCCGGACCTGCCGGAACCTCTTCCCCTAGGGCGCGAGGCACCCCCTCGCGCCCCTTTTGTGTCACGACTGTCTTGATACAATCCGCCACGGCTTGGGACAGCCTGCAGAGGCGCCGCGATCCGCGCTTCCAGCGGCCGCAAATATCCCGGGGGAGTCCGCGGCACGCGGACGGGGGCAGAGCCCCCGCGCCCCATCAGCCCAGCCCCGCCGGACGGCAGGCAGCGCCCGGCTCAGCCCCGCGCCGAGTCGCGCAGCACCTCCAGCACCCGCTCGCGCGGGGCCGAGGCGNGCGCCCCATCAGCCCAGCCCCGCCGGACGGCAGGCAGCGCCCGGCTCAGCCCCGCGCCGAGTCGCGCAGCACCTCCAGCACCCGCTCGCGCGGGGCCGAGGCGCCGACAAAGGCCTCGCCGATGCTGCGGGCCAGCACGAAGCGGATGGCGCCATCCACCACCTTCTTGTCCTGCCCCATCAGCTCGAAAAGCTGCTCCGCGTCGGGCAGCGCGCCGTCGATCTCGGCCAGATCGGCCTTCATCCCCATCTCGCGCAGATGGGCGCGCAGCCGCGAGGGGTCTTCCTGCGCACAAAGCCCCAGCCGCGCCGACAGCTCGAAAGCCAGCGCGCAGCCGATGGCCACGCCCTCGCCATGCAGCAGCCGCTGCGAATAGCCGGTGGCGGCCTCCAGCGCGTGACAGAAGGTATGGCCAAGGTTCAGCAGCGCCCGCTCGCCCTGCTCGGTCTCGTCGCGCATGACGATGCCCGCCTTCATCTCCACCGACCGGGTCACCGCATGGTCAAGCGCTGCCGGATCGCGCCCGCGCAGCGCCCCGGCATGGGCTTCCAGCCAGCCGAAAAATTCCGCATCCCCCAGCAGGCCGTATTTCACCACCTCGCCGTAACCCGCCAGAAAATCGCGCGGCGCCAGCGTCTGCAGCGCGCCGGTATCGGCCAGCACCAGCGCGGGCTGATGGAAGGCGCCGACCAGATTCTTGCCCGCGGGCGAGTTGATGCCGGTCTTGCCGCCCACGGAACTGTCGACCTGCGCCAGCAGCGAGGTGGGGATCTGCACGAAGCGCACGCCCCGGCGCAGGATCGCGGCGGCAAAGCCCACCAGATCGCCGATCACCCCGCCCCCCAGCGCCACCACCACATCGCTGCGCTCGACCTTCTGCGCCAGCAGCCATTCCGTCACATGCTCCAGCTCGCGCCAGCATTTGGTGGCCTCGCCCGGCGGCAGCAGCAGCGCCTCGGATGCGATGCCCTCGGCGGCAAGCCCCGCCTGCAGCGGCGCCAGATGTGCGGCGGCCACGGTGGCATCGCTGACCACCACCACGCGCGGGCGGCGCAGCAGCGGCGCGATCTCCGCCCCGGCCCGCGCGATCAGGCCCGCGCCGATGCGCACGTCATAGGCGCGCGCGCCCAGATCCACATGCACGGTTGTCGTCATGACTTTTCCTCTTCCAAGACATCGGGCCGCGCCAGCAGCGTGTCGACCACACGCCGCGCCATGGCCTCCACCGACAGGCCCTGCTCCGATTTCACCGCCACATCCGCCAGCGCATAGACCGGCACGCGGCGGGCAAAAAGCTCGGCCAGCGTCGCCTGCGGATCGGGGGTGCGCAGCAGCGGGCGGCTGTCCTTGTGACGCACCCGTCCCCAGAGCACCGGCAGATCGGCATCGAGCCAGACCGCCACGCCCTTTTCGGTGATCAGGCGCCGGTTTTCCTCGGCCATATAGGCGCCGCCGCCGGTGGACAGCACGGCGGGCCGCGCCTCCAGCAGCCGCGCGATGACCTGACTTTCCTTGCGGCGGAAGAAGGGCTCGCCGTCGCGGGCAAAGATCTCGGCGATGCTCATGTTGGCCGCCTTCTCGATCTCGGTGTCCGAATCGCGGAAAGGCACGTGAAGCTGCGTGGCCAAAGCCCGGCCCACGGCCGATTTTCCCGCACCCATCATGCCCACCAGCACCACAGTCTTCTTCAACTTCGGGAGCAATGCCCTTGTTTCTCGGCCATCCATCGCCAATTCTGCCTCCTGTGGGCCGTGAATGACGTGAGTTTGCGAAAAAGGCTAGGTATAAGTGCCAAAAATCACGAGGCAGGATAACGAACGGCATGGGACGACTGGTGAAATGGCTGCTTATTCTTTTGATCCTCGGCGGGATCGCTCTGGTGGCCTATGCGTATGTGGGGCCGTTCTTCGGCGCCAACTTCGCGCCGCCGCAGACCGAAATCCGCCAGCCTGTGGAGCTTGATGCGAACTGAGACCCTTCTTCTGACGGGTCTGTGCCTGCTCGCCTCTCCGCTTGCCGCGCAGGATCCGCTGTCGGCCATCGACTGGCTGCACTCCGCCCCGCGGGGTCTGACCGCCATCCCGCAGCACATGGCCCCCCCGCGCAGCGAGCCGCCGGTGGCGGCCACCGGCACCGTGCCTGCGGTGGACAGCGCGCCGCTGGACGCGCCGTCGCAGGATGCGGCGGGGCTGCTGCCGATGTCGGTGACCGGCCTGCCGCGCAGCCTGTGGTCGCGCAGCGACGGGCCGGTGCTGATCCCGCTGCTGGGGGCGGTGGATCCGGTGGTGCCCGCCCTCGCCGCCCAGCTTCTGACGCTGCTTCTGGCCGAGGCCGACGCGCCGCGCGGCAGCGGCGGCGCGGGCGCCAGCTTTCTGGCCGCCCGGCTGGACCGGCTGATGCAGGAAGGTGCTGTGGATGCCGCGCTTGCGCTGGTGGATCAGGCGGGCGGGGCCGGGGATCCGAAGATCTTTGCCCGCTGGCGCGATCTGGCGCTGATCGCGGGCGAACCCGACGCCCCCTGCGCGGCGCTGCGCCGCAATCCGCATCTCAGCGATGATCTGCCCACCCGCATCTTCTGCGAGGCGCGCGGCGGCAGCTGGGATCATGCCGTCACGATCTTTGGCAGCGCGCGGGCCTTGGGCCAGATCGACGCGCGCGAAGCCGACCTGCTGGCGCGGTTTCTGGATCCCGACCTGATCGAGGGCGCGGAGCCGGTGCCCCCGCCCGCGCGCCCGACGCCGCTGGAATTCCGCCTGTTCGAAACCATCGGCGAGGCGCTGCCCACCCAGCCGCTGCCGCGCGCCTTCGCCGCCGCCGATCTGGGCGGCACCAGCGGCTGGCGGGCGCAGATCCTTGCCGCCGAACGGCTGGCGCGGCGCGGCACCGTGTCGGAAAACCGGCTTCTGGGCATCTATACCGACCGCGCCCCCGCCGCCTCTGGCGGGGTCTGGGACCGGGTCGCGGCGGTGCAGGCGCTGGACCGCGCGCTGGCGCAGAACCGGACCGAAGAGGTGGCCCCCGCGCTGCTGGCGGTCTGGCCGCAGATGCGCAGCGCCGGGCTGCTGGTGCCCTTTGCCCAGCTTTTTGCCGACCGTCTTGACGGTCTGCCGCTGGAGGGGCGCGCGGCAGATCTGGTGCCGCGTGCAAGGCTGCTGGCCGATGGCTACGAGACCGCCGCCGCCGGGATGGATCCTGCCCCGGGGCTGCTGCACGACGCCGCGGCCATCGCGCGGGGCCGCGCCCCCGACAGCCCGCCGCAGACCGCGCAGCGGCTGGCCGTCGCCGCTGCATGGGCCGAAGACAGCCTGCCGCCCGAACCGCTCGCCACCCAGTTGCGCGAGGGCCGTCTGGGCGAGGTCATCCTGCGCGCCATGGCGCTGTTTGCCTCGGGGGCTGAGGGCAATCATGCCGATCTGACCGATGCGCTGGCCACGTTCCGTGCCATGGGGCTGGAAGACACCGCGCGCCGCGCCGCGATCCAGCTGATGATCCTCTCTGACGAAGGCGCGCCGCTATGAGTGCCGCGCACTGGGTCTCGGCCTTTCTGGAAACGCAGGCCGCCGAACGCGGGGCTGCCGACAACACCCAGCTGGCCTATGGCCGCGATCTGCTGGATTTCACCGGCTGGCTGGCCGCGCGCCAGCTGGATCTGGCCCGTGCGCAGCGCGCCGATGTCGAGGCCTATCTGATCGGCTGCGAGGCCGAGGGGCTGGCGCTGTCGACCCGCGCGCGGCGGCTCTCCTCCATCAAGCAGCTTTACCGCTTCGCCTTCGAGGAAGGGCTGCGTCTGGACAACCCGGCGGTGCAGATCACCGGGCCGGGCCGGGCCAAGCGCCTGCCCAAGACGCTGTCGGTGGAGGAGGTGGACCAGATGCTGGTGGCGGCACAAAGCCATGGCCGCACGCCCGAGGATCACCTGCGCAATGCCTGCCTGATGCAGCTGCTTTACGCCACCGGCATGCGGGTCAGCGAGCTGGTGACGCTGCCGCTGTCCTCGGCGCGGGGCGATCCGCGCATGCTGCTGATCCGCGGCAAGGGCGGCAAGGAACGCATGGTGCCGCTGTCCCCCCCTGCCCGCGTGGCGCTGGCTGGCTGGCTGGCCTGCCGCGACGGGCAGGAAGACCGGGCGCGTCTGGCGGGCAAGCCCGCCTCCGGCTTTCTTTTTGCCTCGCGCGGGAAGGCCGGGCACCTGACGCGGCACGCCTTTTACCTGCTGATCAAGGACATTGCCGTGGCGGCGGGCGTGTCTCCGGCCAAGGTCACGCCGCACACGCTGCGCCATGCCTTCGCCACACATCTGCTCGCCAATGGCGCCGATCTGCGCGCGATCCAGACCTTTCTCGGCCATGCCGATGTCGCCACCACCGAAATCTACACCCATGTGCTGGAGGAACGGCTGCGCGATCTGGTGCTGGACCATCACCCGCTGGCCCGCGACCGCTAAGCGCGCTTGAAACCGCCCGATCCGGGCCGCATATCTAGAAAAAAGACGGAATAGACAGATCCCATGGACATGCCCGACGCCGCGATGCTTGACGCCACTTTCTGGATGACCACCGGCGCGATTTTCGTGCTGATCCTGTTCTCCGCCTTCTTCTCCGGATCCGAGACGGCGCTGACCGCCGCCTCGCGCGGGAAGCTGCGCGCGGCACAGGACCGTGGCTCCAAAAGCGCCGAGATGGCGCTGAAGATCACCGAGGACAATGAACGGCTGATCGGCTCGGTCCTGCTGGGCAACAACCTTGTCAACATCCTTGCCACCTCGCTGGCCACCGCGCTGTTCACCCGGCTTCTGGGCGACAGCGGCGTGGCCATTGCCACGCTGGCGATGACCTTTCTGGTGCTGATCTTTGCCGAGGTGCTGCCCAAGACCTATGCGATCACCAATCCCGAAGCGGCGGCGGCGCGCGTGGCGCCCCCGATCCGGGTGGTCATCCTGATCTTTTCGCCGGTGGTGGCCGCGATCCGGGCGCTGGTGCGGCTGATGCTGCGGGTGTTCGGGGTCAAGACCGACCCCGACAGCCATATCCTTGCCGTGCGTGAAGAAATCGCGGGCGCGCTGCAGCTTGGCCATTCCGAAGGCGTGGTGGACCGCGAGGACCGCGACCGCATCCTTGGCGCGCTGGATCTGGCCGAACGCACGGTCGAGGAGATCATGCTGCACCGGTCCGGCATCGAGATGATCAATGCCGATTCCGATCCGCGCGCGATCCTGCAGCAATGTCTGGACAGCAGCCACACCCGCCTGCCGATCTTTCGCGGCGAGCACGAGAACATCATCGGCGTCGTCCATGCCAAGGATCTGCTGCGGGCGATGTATGATTTCATGGCAAAGGCCGGCGCGCAGGGCTTTGACGCGCTGGACGATTTCCGCATCACCGACGTGATGATGAAGCCTTATTTCGTGCCCGACACCACCACGCTGGCCGACCAGATGCGCAACTTCCTGCGCCGCCGGACCCATTTTGCGCTGGTGGTGGACGAATACGGCTCGCTCGAAGGTCTCATCACGCTGGAAGACATCCTGGAAGAGATCGTGGGCGAGATCACCGACGAACACGACCCCGCCGCCGAACAGCAGGTGCGCGCCGACGAGGAAGGCTGGTTCTGGCTGGATGGCGGCACCACGATCCGCGACCTGAACCGTGCCACCGACTGGGCGCTGCCCGATGACGAGGCCAACACCATCGCGGGGCTGGTCATTCACGAGGCGCAGATGATCCCGACCGTGGGCCAGAAGTTCAGCTTCCACGGCTTCCGGATGGAGGTCATGGAGCGCGAGAACAACCGCATCACTCGGCTGCGGGTGCGGCCGCAAACCCCGATTCGGACGTAAACGGCACTTCTTCGGCGGGATCGACGGGCAGTTCGGCGCGCAGCACGAAGCCGCCCGGCTCCCGCCCCTGCGTCAGCAACCCGCCCACCTGCTGCGCTGCCGCCTCCAGCAGCCGGGCGCCAAGCGCCGAGCTTGCCAGCACGTCCAGCCGCGATCCCGGCTCCGGCCCCGGACCATTGTCGCGGCAGGTAAAGACCAGCGCGTTGGGGCCGTGCCGCTCCAGCGTGAAGCGCACCTCGGCCCCGGCATACTGGCCGCGAAACGCATATTTCCCGGCATTGGCCGCAAATTCGCTGGCCATCACCCCGATGGAGGCCGCGACGCGCGACTCCACCTCCAGATCGGGGGCCTCGACATGCAGCACCACGCCTTCGGGCGCGTGGCGCTGCAGCAGCGTGGCGACGCGGCCCAGATAGGTGTCGATGCGCACAAAATGCATCTTGGAGGTCTGGTTCAGCGCCGCATGCAGCTGCGACACGGAATCGACCCGACGGGCGATGGCATCCAGCGCCTCGCGGGTTTCGTCATTGCCCGACCGTCCCCGGTAGAGCCGGATGGTGGAGGCGACGGTCTGCAGCGAGTTCTTCACGCGGTGGTCGATTTCCTCGCGCAGCACTTCCTTGTTGGCGAGCGCACGCTGCAGATCCAGCTGCCGCATCACCTGCCCGGCCATCACCTCCAGCAGGCGGCGCTGCAGCGGGGCCAGCTTGCGCGGATGATGGTCCAGCACGCAGAGCGTGCCGATGCGGTGGCCGCTGCGGGTGACCAGCGGCGCCCCGGCATAATAGCGCATCGTCCCGCTCAGCCCGCAGCACAGCGGGTTGTCGGCGCTGCGCAGATCCAGCAGCGTGTCCTCGATTTCCAGAACCCCGTCCTGCAGGATGGCATGGGCGCAGATCGACTGCTCCAGCGGGCTGCCGTCCAGCTCCAGCCCATGCGCCGCCTTGAACCACTGCCGGTCCTCGTCAACCAGACTGATCAGCGCCACCGGCATGTCGAGCTGGGCCGCCAGCAGGTCCACCACCTCGTCGAACGCGGGCTCGCGCCCGGTGTCAAGAATGCGGAAGCTGCGCAATTCGGCAAGCCGCTCCTGCTCGTCCTCCGAACGTCGCGCTAGTCCCATAGGCTGTACTGTCCTTTCCAGCCCGTCATCCGGGCCGCCGCATCTGTCGTGTCTCTGGTTTATTTTCGATTTGAGGTAATCTGTTACCCAAAGTGTCAAGGAAAAACCCCGGATTTAGCTGCTGATGGCACGCATTCCGGACAAAAACCGCAGACCCCGCCCCCCGGACACGCTATAGCTGTGCGCATGGGAGCGATTGCCGTCCTGATTCCCGCCGCCGGGGCCAGCCGCCGGATGCGCGGCACTGACAAGCTGCTGATGCAGGTCGGCGGCGAGGCGCTGCTGCGCCGTCAGGCCCGGCAGGCGCTGCAAGCGGCGGATCATGTGACCGTCACCCTGCCCGACCCCGACCACCCCCGCGCCGCCGCGCTGGCGGGGCTGCCGGTGCAGCTGGTCTTTGTGCCCGACGCTGACAGCGGCATGTCCGCCTCGCTGCGGCGGGGCATCGGCCTGCTGCCCGAGGATATGGACGCGGCGATGATCCTGCCCGCCGACATGCCCGACCTCACCGTCGAGGATCTGCAGGCGCTGATCGCGCTGTTCCGCGCCCTGCCCCGTCCGATGCTGCTGCAGGGCTGCAGCGACAAGGACATCCCCGGCCATCCCGTGCTGTTCCCTGCTGACTGTTTCCCGGCGATGCTGGCGCTTTCCGGCGATCAGGGCGCGCGCGCCGTGCTGGCGGCGAACCGGCACCGCCTGCGCCTTGTGACCCTGCCCGACCGCCACGCGCTGACCGATCTGGACACGCCCGAGGCCTGGGCCGAATGGCAGGCGCGCCAGCCCTCCTGACCCCTTGCTCCAAAAGAAAACGGAGCGGCCTGCGCCGCTCCGCTTCCCTGTCCGCCCCGGTGCAAGGGTCGGTTGCACCGGGGCGAGCTGCCTAATCGAACCAACCGGGTCTCAGGACCGGGTCAGCAGCTGTGCCTCGTGCTTCTTCAGCGACCGGCGGGCGGCGCCATAGGCGCGCAGACCTTCGGCCTGTTCCAGTTCGGGGAACAGTTCATAGATTTCCGAGCGCTGCGCCTCGTCGATGCCGCGCAGGGTGTAATCGCCGGGCTGGAAGCTTTCGCTCCAGACGCCGTTCGACAGCACCACCTCGTGCTGGTCGAACATGAAGTGGATGTAGCTGACCCCCAGCGTCCCCACCTCGTCCACGCCATCAAGCCCGGTCAGATGCTTGGCTGCGGCCAGCACCTCGCGCTCTTCGAAGTAAAGCGCGGTCTTGTCATTGGCGACAAGGATGCGGTGGTTCGGCGACACCAGCAGGTCATGCATGGGCATGTTTTTCCCAAGCGCCCCCTTCTGGATCAGCACCGGGCGCATCTGCGGCCTGCGCGCCAGATCAAAGCCGGTCAGATCCTTGCGCCCGATCCAGCGGATTTCCTGAATGCCGTTGTCGCGGGTGATGACCCGGTCGCCGACCTGCAGATCCTCGACCAGACGTTCGCCCTGCGGCGTGGCGATCAGGGTGCCGGGGGTGAAACAGGGCACCACGCCGCCATCCAGAACCTCGACCGTGATATTGGCCTCGGCGGTGCCGCCATTGCCATCGGTGACGGTATAGTTGAAGGAATCGAACCCGGTGAAGCTGCCATTGGGCGTGTAGCTGACCGTGCCATCCTCGTTCAGCACGACCGTGCCGTTTTCGGAACTGCCGATCCCGGTGACGGTCAGCGGATCGCCATCCGCATCGGTGTCGTTCAGCGTCGGATCGAAGGTGATCGCCGTCTCGTCATCGGTGGTGAACAGATCGTCCACGGCGACGGGGGGCGTGTTGCCGCCGGGCACGGTGTCATCGCCCACGGTCACGATGATCTCGCCGGTATCGGTGCCGCCATTGCCGTCATCGACGGTGTAGGTGATCGTGTCCTCGCCGATGAAGCCGGTATCGGGCGTATAAGTCACGCTGCCATCGTCGCCCACGGTGACGGTGCCATTGTCCGGATCGGTGACATCGGTCACGGTCAGCGGATCGCCATCCGGATCGGTGTCATTGTCGGTGGGATCGAAGGTCACCGGGGTGTCGGTGCCGGTGGTGATGTCATCATCCACGGCAACGGGCGGCGTGTTGGTGCCGTCGCCATCCTCCACCGTCACCACCACCTCGCCGGTCGCGGTGCCGCCATTGCCGTCGGTGATCGTGTAGGTGATCGTGTCTTCGCCGGTGAAGCCGGTGGCGGGCACATAGCTCAGCGTGCCGTCTTCGTTGATCGTGACGGTGCCATTGGCGGGCTGGGTCACTCCGGTCACGGTCAGCGGATCGCCGTCCGGGTCGCTGTCATTGGTCAGCACGTCGATGGTGACGGCAGTGTCGACCGGCGTGTCGGCCAGATCGTCCACGGCCACCGGCGGCGTGTTGCCGCCATCGCCCACATCCACGGTGGAAAAGGCGACATCGGAAATCAGCACGCCCTGCGCGCTGTCGCCGCCATTGGCATAGACCACCTCGATCCGGGCCACGGGGCCGGGAATGGTCACCTGCAGGCTGCCCGACGCCGCGTCGAACGAGGTCACTTCGGTGCCGGTGGCGGTGCCGCCGCTGACCGAGGCGCTGCCGAAAGGCTGCAGATCGACCGGCAGGCTGTTGCCCTCCGCATCATAGGCAAGGATCGTCACATTGTCCTGAAACGAGGTGCCTGCGGTCGGGGTGCCGCTGGTCGAGTCGTCGGCCAGATCGCCCAGATCCGCGCCCGCGCCGCCATCTACGTCATTGAGCAGGAAGGACACGTTCTGCACCGAGCCGGTATAAAGCGCATCGGTGGAGCGGAAATCCATCACCGTGGTCGAGGTGGCGGAAACCGCGCCGCCGTCACCGCCATCGCCGTAAAGCTTCAGGTGCGAATTGGGATCCACATCCGAACCGGCGGGCACATAGCCGTCATAATTGGCGGTAAAGGCCTCGGCCCCCGCATCCTGCGCGGTAAAGGTGATGTCCACCGCGATGCCGCCCGTATCCACCGTGGTGGACACGCCCCCCGCGGGCGGAGTGTCGAGGTTGGTGCCAAATCCACCCAGAGCGGCCCAGTCCAAAACCAAATCAGCCATTGTTCGACCCTTTCACATCAGACGGGGCATGCCCCATGCCGCAAGGCGGCACCGGCGCCACGCGCCGACGGTTTCATTGCTCGTCATGCCTGCAAGACTGCGTGAGACCACCGCACCTCTGATGCCCGCGCGTTATCTGCGGGCGAAGCTGCCTGCCGGTGGCGGCGGGGGTGTCCCCCTGTCGCGTCCTCTCGCATCCCTGAGGATGACTTCAAGTTCGGCGGCCGCCCCCGTGGCCAGATCTCTTCGCCCGGTGACGGGCTTGAGACCGTGAATAAAGGCAGCCGTTCGCCGGTCAAAGCAAAAAATGGCGTAAAACGGGCAGGATGGCAGGCAGCGTGACCTCTTTGCGATGGCAGCCCGGCAAGTTTGTCGCTGGTTGGGCGGGCAGGACGTTTCTGATTTTCACCAAATTTCAACCCTGCAGTGCTGCATCTTTTATGAAAATCGCGTGAATCCAGTTGAAACCTCGGCCCGGTGTTTGCCGGGCTCTCTGAATTGATCCTGATCCGGAAACAGATCCCTCGCTCCACCACCTGTCGCTGCGCCGGGACTGCCGCCGCCAGAATGTGGCGTCTTTTGTCACGCGGACAGAACCAATTCGCTGACATCTGACGGATTGAACAGCGTGGCGCGGGCCCTAGGGGTCCGGCGCGGCGAATCGTCTCCAGCTCGGCCCGCCTGCGCTGCTCCATCACTGAGGTCGGGCAATCCAAGTTTCAGGTATAGGCGCTGCATCAAAAGCCGTGCGGCATAGCGGGCTGCGGTCCGCTCACATGGCGCTCCGCAGCGTCTGCGGCGGAACCATTGTCACCCGCTTTCATGGCGAGACTGCAGTCCCTGTCAGGTTCATCCCCGAAACCATAAGCGTCCCAGACCCGCACACCGAAGCCGCAGTGGGTGGTCATGTGTTCGTTCTGCACCCCTCTCCTGCAACGGGCGTCGGGCATGACCACAAGTCGGGCATGACCACAAACCGCGGACGGAATGCCCCATTCGGGGGCACGTCCCCGCCAACTGTCGCCTGCTCACCTTGCCTTCTGTCTGCCTGCAGCATGGTCAGACCTGCGGTTGCTCACAAGGCGGGCGCCGCCGCGTGTGATCAGCGTGGTGGCAATGGTCGTCCACCTGCCGCGCGGTCAGGGTGCGGGTCCATGTCAGCCGCGCCTGACCTTTCAGGTGATGTCGCGTACCATCTCCGGCATCTGGCTCTTTACCAAGCACGGCTTCGTGCCAATTCGGGCAGGAGTGCGGTCGGGCCAGACGCTCTTGGCCAAGACGCATTGTGGCTGAGCGTGAGGCGACATTCACATCACGGGTGCGGAGGCACATCTCCGCTGCGATGAGCCACGTCTCGGAATCGCCTCACGCTCAGGCTGCAGCAGCGGGAAGTGCGGCTCAGAACTCATCCCAGCCTTCGATGACCCCGCTGCTGCGGCGGATCTCTGCGGCGGCGGCTGAAGGTGCCGAGGCGACCGCCACTTTCTCCGGCGCGCGCACCGGCTTTTTCGGCGCAACCGGCGCCCCCCAGCCGCCGGAGGTGGCGGAGTCAGAGCGGAACACCGCCAGCGTGTCGGACAGCCTGTGCGCCTCGGTGTTGAGGCTTTGGCCTGCGGCGTTCAGTTCTTCGACCACGGCGGCGTTGTGCTGCGTCATGGTTTCCAGCCGCTGCACCCCCTCGTTGATCTCCGACAGGCCGTTGGTCTGGCCCCGCACCGCCAGCGCAATTTCAGAGATCAGCGCACCCAGCCCGTCCACCTGTTCCAGCACCTGCCCCAGCGAGGCGCCGGTCTGCTGCACCAGCGAACTGCCCTCGCGCACCTCGTCATTGCTGTCGCGGATCAGCGTCTTGATCTCCTGCGCGGCTTCGGCGGCGGTCTGGGCCAGACTGCGCACCTCCGACGCGACCACGGCAAAGCCGCGGCCCGCCTCCCCGGCCCGCGCCGCCTCCACCCCGGCGTTCAGCGCCAGGAGATTGGTCTGAAACGCGATGTCGTCGATGGCCGAGATGATCTGGTTGATCTTGACCGAGGCATCCTCGATGCGGCGGATCGCTTCGATGGCCTTGCGCAGCACCAGTTCGCTCTCCGAAGAAAGCCGCCGGCTGGTCTGCGCCAGCCCGTCGGCGCGCTCTGCGGTTTCGGCGATCTCCTGCCCGGTGCGCGCCAGCTGGTCCAGCGCGGCGGCAGAGCTTTCCAGCGTGCCCGCCTGTTCCTCTACCCGATGCGCAAGGTCATCCGAGCTTGTGCCGATCTCTTCGGAGGCGCCCCGCACCCCTGCAGCCACCGCCGCCACCTCTGCCATCGCCGCTTCGAGGCTGGCGATCCCGGCGTTGAAGTCGTGCCGCAGCGCCTCGTATTCCTCGGGGAAAGGCGTTCCGCCCTCCGTTTCGATCCGTGCTGCCAGATCGCGCTGCGCCAGCCGCGCCAGCCCCTCGCGCAGCGCCCCCACGACCCGGTCCTGTTCGGCGCGCCGGGTGGCAACGGCGGCATCCTGCGCGCGTGCCTCGGTGAGCCGCTGGCGGAAAACCTCGACCGCGCGCGCGGTGGCACCCAGCTCGTCACCGCGCTGCAGATGCGGCACCGGCGCCTGCAGATCCCCGGTCGCCATGGTTTCGAGCCGGGCCGAAATGGCGTAAAGCGGGCGCAGACTGCTGCTCAGCAGCAGCAGCAGCGCGGGAATGCCAAGCGCCAGCGCCACCAGCGACAGCACGAGCCCGGTCATCTGCTGCCGGGCCACGCGGACATCCACCAGAGATTTGTCGACCCCGGCATAGAAGATCCCGATCACCGCGCCCGTGGCATCCTCGATCGGCTGGTAGATCGTGTAGAACGGGTTGCCGAGGATCACCGCCTCGCCATGATAGACCTCCTTGCGCAGCATCGCCGCATGCACCGGGTTCTGCTTGCCGAGCCATGTGCCGACCGCGCGCGTCCCGTCCGGCTTCACGATATTGGTGACGAGGCGCATAAAATCCCCCTCAGCCGCGTCCCAGCCGAAAACCGTGGCGGTTTCGCCTGAAATGGCCCCCACCCGGTCGATCAGGCTGGCATCGCTCAGATCCGGCAGCGCGGGCCAGATCACGCGGCTGACCCGGCCTTCGGCATCATGCTCCACCACAAGGTCAGGATAGGTCTCCGCGAAGCGGGAGGTGAGGATCCGCAGCGACGTGTCCTGCCGGAGCTGCGCCGCCGCGACCATGTTCTGCCGGGTCAGGTGGTCGAAGGCCGCCAGAAGCGCGGCGCAGATCAGCACCAGCAGCAGCGACAGTCCCAGCGCCAGCCGGGCCTTCAGGGATTTCAGCGAAAATTTCATCTCGAGGCTCCGTCAGGGACAGGATTGCCCCGCACTGTTCCGCCAAAAAGATGAATCGCCCGTCAATCCCGCCGCGCTTGACGGCATTCTCCACAAAAAAGCCCGGCGCAGCGGGGGCTGCAGCCGGGCCATCTCGCGCCAGAAGCGCGGGATCTCAGAGCATTTCGATGCGGTAGCTTTCGATCACGGTGTTGGCGAGCAGCTTCTCGCACATGTCGCGCACCGTGTCCTCGCCGGTGCCATCGGCCAGATCAAGCTCGATCACCTTGCCCTGCCGCACCGATTCCACGCCGGAAAAGCCCATGCCGCCAAGCGCATGGCGCACCGCTTCGCCCTGCGGGTCGAGCACGCCGTCCTTCAGCATCACATGCACCCGTGCCTTCATGGCTGTCTCTCCGTTCTTCCAAGGGGCGCCGCCCCTCTGTCCTTCCCGCCGGGGCGGGACTCAGTTGATGAGCTTCGGCTTGGCCACATGCGTGGCCTGCTTCGGCATGACCCCCAGACGGCGCGCCACCTCGGTATAGGCGTCGGTCAGCGAGCCAAGATCGCGGCGGAACACGTCCTTGTCGAACTTCTGGCCGGTTTCCATGTCCCAGAGCCGCATGCTGTCGGGCGAAATCTCGTCCGCCACGATCAGGCGCTGGTAATCGCCGTCATAGACGCGGCCGATCTCGATCTTGAAATCCACCAGACGGATGCCGACGCCATACATCAGCCCCGACAGGTAGTCGTTGACGCGCAGCGCAAGGCTCAGCACGTCATCCATGTCCTGCTGGCTGGCCCAGCCGAAAGCGGCGATATGCTCTTCGGTGACCAGCGGATCGCCCAGCTTGTCGTCCTTGTAGCAGTATTCCACGATGGGACGCGGCAGCGGCGTGCCTTCCTCGATGCCCAGACGGGTGGACAGCGAGCCTGCGGCAAAGTTGCGCACGATGATTTCCAGCGGGATGATCTCGCAGGCGCGGACCAGCTGTTCGCGCATGTTCAGCCGCTTGATGAAATGCGTGGGCACGCCGATGCTGTTCAACCCGGTCATGAAGAACTCGGACAGGCGGTTGTTCAGCACGCCCTTGCCTTCGATCACGTCTTTTTTCTGCGCGTTGAAGGCGGTGGCATCGTCCTTGAAATACTGCACGATCGTGCCGGGCTCGGGGCCTTCATAGAGAATCTTGGCTTTGCCTTCGTAAATCTTCTTGCGCCGTGCCATGAGAATCCTTTCGGGACCGCCCCTGCGGCCGCTGCGTGTCGACCGACCTCATAAATCAAGGGCGTGTCTGCCGCAAGCGGACACCGCAGCAGGGTTGCGCTTGCGCCTGCGCTATGGGCAAATGTCGGGCATCAGCACCACCAGCCTATTGGGAGCGAGAGCGATGACGACATTTGAAGATCGGGAAAGCGCGTTCGAAAACAAGTTCATGCATGACGAGGGGTTGCGGTTCCGCGCCGAAGCGCGCTGCAACCGGCTGCTGGGTCTCTGGGCCGCCGAAATCCTTGGCAAGACCGGAACTGAGGCCGATGCCTATGCCGCCTCCGTGGTGAAGGCCGATCTGGAGGAAGCAGGCCACGAAGATGTGCTGCGCAAGGTCAATGCCGATCTGGAAGGGCATGTGGATCCCGCCACGGTGCGCGCCAAGCGGGGCGAATTCCTGCTGGTGGCACAGGCGCAGGTGCTGAGCGAAAGCTGAGGCCCGCCTGACGCCTGAGCCCGGGCGCCGAGGCGCCCGGATCACCCTAGCGCGCGATCACCACATCCGCGCGCAGCCCGCCCAGCGTGTCGCTGCTGCCAAGCCGCAGCACGCCGCCATGGGCGCGAGCGATGTCGGCGGCGATGGCCAGCCCCAGCCCCACCCCGGTGCCGCGGTCCTGATTGCGCGCCGGATCCAGCCGGACGAAGGGGCGGATCGCGTCATCGCGGCTTTCGGGCGGAATGCCCGGACCGTCATCCTCCACCCGGAAGCGCAGCGACTTGTCGGTAAGCGTCAGCGACACCTCGCAGCGGCTGCCATAGCGCACGGCATTGTTCACCAGGTTCTCCAGCGCCCGGCGCAGCGCCGCAGGGCGCAGCACCACCTGCCCCGCGCCTTCGACCCGCACCAGCGTCACAGCACGCCCGGCCCGCCGCGCATCCTCCACCACCGACCGGGCCAGCGCCACGGGATCGGTGGGCTCGGGTTCGCCCATCTGGGCATTGCCGCGCGCAAAATCCAGAAAGGCGTCGATCAGCTGCTGCATGTCCTCCACATCGCGCTCCAGCGGCTCGCGGTCCTCGTCCTCAAGCAGCGACAGCCCCAGCCGCAGCCGGGTCAGCGGCGTGCGCAGATCGTGGCTGACCCCCGACAGCATCATGGTGCGCTGTTCGATCTGCCGTTCGATCCGGTTGCGCATGTCCAGAAAGGCGCTGCCCGCCGCCCGCACCTCCACCGCGCCGCCGGGGGAATAGGGCACATGCCGCCCGCGCCCGAAAGCCTCCGCCGCCTGTGCCAGCCGGGTGATCGGGCGCAGCTGGTTGCGCAGGTAAAGATAGGAGATGAGCGTGATCAGCATCCCGAAGAACACCATGTTCACCAGAAGCTGGTGCGGGTTGGAGGCCGAGGCCCGCGCGCGCGAAAACTCCACCTCGCGCAGGCTGCCCCCGGGCCCGCGCACCAGCACCGACACATCGGTGTCATTGGGCAGCGCCACATGTTCCACCCCGTCCACGAAGCGGCGCAGCGTGCGCGTGACCACGATGCCGGAAAAATCGAACCAGCGGCGCAGGTCGGCCTCGGGCACCACGGCCTGCGGCACCTCGCGCAGGCTCAGCCCCAGCGGCCCCGCCGCATCGGGATTGCTCAGCGCATAGCTGATGTCGCGCGCCACGCCCCGGGTCATCTGGTCCGACACGCCCTCGAAATGCCGCTGGATGAACACCACCGACACCACAAGCTGCAGCGTCAGCACCGGCAGCACGAGGATCAGCGCCGCCCGCGCATAGATACCCCGGGGCATATAGCGTTTGAGCCATTGAAAGAACATGCGCTAACCCTAGCCTGACCCGATCCGCGCCGCCATGCCGAAACGCGCCCCAGCCGAGAGAGCCCCAGCCGAGAGATGACCGATCCCCAGCCCGAGTTCCGCCCCCGCCCCGGCCAGCCCGACCCGCTTGCGCCGGGGCTGCGCCGCCTCTTGGCACCCAACCCCTCGCCCATGACCTTTCGCGGCACCAACACCTATCTGCTGGGCCGCCGCGCGGTCGCGGTGATCGATCCCGGCCCGCTGTCGGAGCCGCATCTGGAGGCGATCCTTGCCGCGCTGGAGCCGGGGGCACGGATCAGCCATATCTTCGTGACCCATGCCCATCTGGACCATTCGCCGCTGGCCCGCCCGCTGGCCGAGGCGACCGGCGCGCCGGTTCTGGCCTTTGGCGGGCCGCAGTCGGGCCGCAGCCCCGCGATGGAGGCGCTGGCCGCGTCCGGACTTGCGGGGGGCGGCGAAGGGGTCGATGCGGGATTCGCCCCCGACGAGACGCTGCCCGATGGCGCGGTGACCACGGGGCCGGACTGGCAGATCACGGCGCATCACACGCCCGGCCATTTCGGCAACCATCTGAGCCTTGAATGGCAGGGGCAGCTGTTCTCCGGCGATCTGGTCATGGGCTGGGCCAGTTCGCTGGTCTCGCCCCCCGATGGCGACGTGTCGGCCTTCATGGACTCGCTCGATAGGCTGGGGCGGCGGCGCTGGTCCCGCTTCCTGCCCGGCCATGGCGCCCCGGTGGAGGATCCCGCCGCCCGCATGGCCGAGCTTGCCAGCCACCGCCGCGCCCGCGAACAGGCGATCCTTGCCGCGCTGACCGAGGGCGCCGCCACCGCAGCAGGGCTTGCCGCACGGATCTACACCGACACGCCGCCCGCCCTTCTGCCCGCCGCCACCCGCAACGTGCTGGCCCATCTGGTCGATCTCAGCCAGCGCGGCGTGATCCAACCCCTTGGCCCGCTTGCGGAAACCGCCCGGTTCCAGCGGCTTTGACCGCGCGGCGCAGGAATTTCAAAAACCCCGTCAGAAAATCGAAAAAGCCTCTGGACACCCCCGAACCCGATTGCTAGATACCCCGCACAAGTTCCGGCGTAGCTCAGCGGTAGAGCAGTTGACTGTTAATCAATTGGTCGTAGGTTCGATCCCTACCGCCGGAGCCAAATCACCCACTAAGCCCTTGATACTCAAGGCATAGGCTGAATTTGGCAAGTACAGTGTCACACAGCACTGTAGCACAAGTTCCTGAAATGCGGGTCGCTCGTCTCCAATTCTGGAGGCCGCATCTTGGCGACCATCCCCTATCTCCTGCTGCGCGGCTCCACCTGGAGCTGGCGTCGGCGCGTGCCTGAGCTTTCCACAAAAACCCGACATTGGCAGCTGTCTCTGCGCACCACGGACCGGTCGATCGC
>NZ_JAYKSL010000014.1:0-100885 GCF_035481585.1 Salipiger marinus
GGGCGATGAGTGATGACGAGATGGTAGCCTACCGCCGGGGGCTTTTGGCCTTCGCCGCAGGCAAGGGAATCACCATCGACGGCTAATCGACCTCCGCCGGACCCGAGGTACCCGTGGCACCCCGCGTGGCCTTCAGCGTGAAGGGCCGTTCAACCGGCCCTTCAACCAGCCCAGCGCAAAAATGCTTTGCTGTAAGTTTGGCTGTAAATCACTGCAAGTTTGGCCGTCACGCTACAACAGCCGTCACGCTACAACAGCCGTCACGCTACGCTGCATCGGCTGGGGGCTAGCGCATGGGAAAACATGGGAGAGGGGTGGGATCTCGAATCCGGGCATGTCGATTGGCGGGATTTTTCTGTGAAAACGGCTGATTCTGGCTCTGGCCATTCGGCGTCCGGAGAGATAAGGCAGGTTTGCACAGATGTAAGGCGCTGTTTTTCGCTCTGAGGGCGGGAAATCATGGGCGGGATTTGTTCACGGCGCCGTTACCATATATTGAGCATCATCGTCCAGCCCTTACCAAATGTCGTGTCGTTTTACGCAACTGTCACGCAAGATTTGGTTTTCAACAGGGGTCTGTGGACAAGATCATGTGGGGATTTCCCGTAAAATTCTGTTGCGGCCCATGAATTCCCATGACATACCTTTAACCACGGCGAAGGTCGGGAGAGGGGCAGCAAGACCCCGAAAATCCCGGAAAAAACAAAAAAGCAGGTTCATACAGGCATCCCTTCTTCGCCGTGACCAGAAGACTCCAGCGCGTGGGCGAGCAGACATCCCCCCAGGTGGCACGCGTAGCTGGACCAGCCCGCAAGACGGGTCAAGGCGGCGGGTTGATCAGTGGCAGCGGATCAACCCGCCGTATTCCGTTCTGGGGGGACGTAGGCAGGGACAGTGAGCCGACGTCTGAGGTTCCGAGGCGAAAGCCGCAACAAGGTGGATGGCAAGGGGCGCGTGTCGATCCCGGCCAGCTTCCGCCGCGTGCTGGAAGCCGGTGACCCGGACTGGACCGAAGGGCTCAACCCGAATTTTGTGGTCGTCTATGGCGATCACCGCCGCAAATATCTGGAATGCTACACCATCCAGGAGATCGAGGCGGTCGAGGACCGCATCTCTGACATGCCGCGCGGGTCGCAGAACCGGCGCATCCTGGAGCGGCTGTTTTCCACGCAATCCGTCACCACCTCGGTGGACGAGACCGGGCGGATCGTGCTGCCTGCCAAGCTGCGCGAGAAGATCGGGCTGGAGGACTGGGCCTATTTCACCTCGAATGTCGACACGTTCCAGATCTGGAAGCCTGAAACCTATGAGGCTGAAGAACTGGCGAAGACGGAAGAATTCCTGGACGAGATGCCCGAGGATTTCGACCCGCTGTCGCTTCTGGACGAGACGGAGAGCTGAGCCATGACTGACCGCGCCCCCCATGTTCCCGTGCTGCTGGGCCCGCTGCTGGCGGCGGTGGCGCCGGTCAGCGGCACATGGATCGACGGCACTTTCGGGGCAGGGGGCTATGCCCGTGGCCTTCTGGAGGCGGGTGCCGACCGGGTGATCGGCATCGACCGCGATCCGCTGGCGCATGAGATGGCGCAGGGCTGGGTCGGGGACTATGGCGACCGGCTGGAGCTGGTCGCGGACAATTTCGCCAACATGGATGCCCATGCCACGCAGGTGGATGGCGTGGTGCTGGATCTGGGCGTGTCCTCCATGCAGCTGGACCGGGCGGAGCGGGGGTTTTCCTTTCAGAAGGACGGCCCGCTGGACATGCGCATGGAACAGCAGGGCGAATCCGCCGCCGAACTGGTCAAGCGGCTGGACGAGACGCAGCTTGCGGACATCCTTTACACCTATGGCGAGGAGCGCGCCTCGCGCCGGATCGCCAAGGCCATCGTGCGGGCGCGCGGCGAGGCGCCGATCGAGACCACGGCGCGGCTGTCTTCCATCGTGGAGGCCTGCCTGCCGCGTCCCAAACCCGGCCAGTCGCACCCGGCCACCCGCAGCTTTCAGGCGCTGCGCATCGCGGTCAATGACGAATATGGCGCGCTGTGGCGCGGGCTGATGGCCGCTGAGCGCGCGCTGCGTCCCGGCGGCGCGCTGGCGGTGGTGACCTTCCATTCCGTCGAGGACCGCATGGTCAAACGCTTCCTGCAGGCGCGCACGGGTCGGCTGGGATCGGTCAGCCGCCATGCGCCCGAGGCCGAGGTGGACACTCCGCGCTTTGCCGCCGTCACCCGCAAGGCGGTGGGGGCCGATGACGCGGAACTGGCCGTCAACCCGCGCTCCCGGTCGGCCCGGCTGCGCGTCGCCCGCCGCACCGAGGCGCAGCCCGGCGAGGTGGGGGCGGACCTGATTTCCATGCCGCAACTGAGGGGGAAAAGCTGATGCGGACACTTCTCTATGTGACCAGCTTCATGGCGGTGATCGGGCTCAGCTTCTGGGCCTATCACGAGAATTATGAAACGCAGGCCGCGCTGGACCATGTCGAGGATCTGCAGCGCGACATCGGGGATGCCCGCGCGCGCCTGTCGATCCTGCGGGCGGAATGGGCCTATCTCAACCGGCCCGACCGTCTGCGCGAGCTGGCCGAGATCAATTTTGAACGGCTGAACCTGCTGGCCATGCGCCCCGAACAGTTCGGGCGCATCGATCAGGTCAACTATCCCGACACCCGCGCGCTGGTGGTGACCGACGCGGTGGATGTGATCGGCGCAAAGGATGGGCTGGAGCCATGACCCGCACCCCGCTACGCCCGCTTGCCCGCATTCTTGAGGCACGCCGCCGGGGCGAGAACCCCGACGCCATCGAACGCGAGAACCTGCGCATCCGCCACGAACAGCTGCGCGACCGGGCCCGGATGCGCGCCGAAAGCCGCCTTCTGGTGCTGGGGGCCGTGTTCTTTCTGGCCTTCCTGACCATCGGCGTGCGGATGGGGGTGATCGCGCAATCCTCCCCCGAAGAGCCGCGCGCGCAGGCGGGCGGCGCCTCCATCGTCGCATCGCGGGCCGATATCGTCGACCGCCGTGGCCGCATCCTTGCCACCAACATGGAAACCCATTCGCTTTACGCCCATCCTCATCAGATGGTGGAGCCGGTGCGCGCGGCCAAGGAACTGGCGGCGATCTTCCCCGATCTGGACGAAGAGCGGATGGTGAAGGATTTCACCGATCCCAAGCGCAAGTTCCTGTGGGTGCGCAAGAAGATCAGCCCCGAGCAGATGCAGCTGGTGCATGACATCGGCGAGCCGGGCCTGCTGTTCGGCCCGCGCGAGATGCGGCTTTATCCCAATGGCACGCTGGCCGCGCATGTGCTGGGCGGATCGAGCTTTGGCCGCGAGGGCGTGGATTCCGCCGAGGTGATCGGCACCGCCGGGATCGAGCGGTTCTTTGACGAGCCGCTGCGCGATCCCGCCCGCGAAGGCGCGCCGCTGGAACTGTCGCTGGATCTGTCGGTGCAGGCCGCGACGGAGCGGGTGCTGCAGTCCGGCATGATGCTGATGAACGCCAAGGGTGCCGCTTCGGTGCTGATGGATGTGGATACGGGCGAGGTCATCGCCATCGCCTCGCTGCCGGATTTTGATCCCAACGACCGCCCGCGCCCGCCGACCAAGGGCCGCCCGTCGGACAGCCCGCTGTTCAACCGCGCGGTGCAGGGGGTCTATGAACTGGGCTCGACCTTCAAGATCTTTGCGGCCGCGCAGGCCATGGACATGGGGCTGGTGACGCCGCAGACCGTCATCGACACCTCGCCGCCCTTTTCTGTGTCGGGGTTCCGCATCGGCGAATTTGACGGCCACAATTACGGCAAGCAGACCGTCGAGGGCATCATCGTCAACAGCTCCAACCGGGGCACCGGCAAGCTGGCGCTGGCCATCGGGCCGCAGCGGCAGCAGGAATTCCTGCGCAGCATGGGGTTCTTTGATGCCACCGGGCTGGAGATCGTCGAGGCGCAGGGCGGCAAGCCGCTGGTTCCCTCGCGCTGGACCGATCTGAGCACGGTGACGATTTCCTACGGGCACGGGCTTTCGGCCTCGCCGCTGCATCTGGCGATGGGTTATGCCACCATCGCCAATGGCGGTCATCTGGTGAAGCCCACGCTGCTGAAGCAGGCCGCCCCCGTTCAGGGTCCGCGCGTGATGTCCGAAGCCACCGCCGCCGCCGCGCGCAGCATGCTGCGCAAGGTGGTCACCGAAGGCACCGCGAGCTTTGGCGAGGTGCCGGGTTACAAGGTGGGCGGCAAGACCGGGACCGCCGACAAACCCAAGGAAAACGGCGGCGGTTATTACGAGGACAAGGTGATCACCACCTTCGCCACGATGTTCCCCGCCGATGACCCGCGCTATGTGCTGGTGGTGACGCTGGACGAGCCGGTGGAAACCTCGGGGCCGAAGCCGCGCCGCACCGCAGGCTGGACGGCGGTGCCGGTGGCCGCCGAGATGATCGGCAGAATCGCGCCGCTTCTGGGCTTGCGTCCCGAATATGATCTGCCAGAAGTGGCGCAGCTGACCATGGTCCGGGCCGAGGGCGAATAACCCCGCCCCGGCGTGGCAGCGCAGGATCCAAAGGAACGAAGGGGTGGTCATGGGCGAAGGCAAGAGCCTGACCGATCTGGGATTGACCGCACGGGGCGGACGCGAGGCCCGCGTCACCGGCCTGTCGCTGGACAGCCGCGAGGTGGCGCCGGGCCATCTGTTCGCAGCGCTTCCCGGCACCCGCGTGCATGGCGCGCGCTTCATCGCCACGGCGCTGGAGCGGGGGGCGGCCGCGGTGCTGACCGATGCCGAAGGGGCGGCTCTCGCCGCCGAGGCGCTGGCGGGCAGCGAGGCCGCGCTGATCGTGGCGGCAGAGCCGCGCGCGGCCTTGGCCTATGCCGCGGCGCTGTGGTTCGGCGCGCAGCCCGCCACGATGGTGGCGGTGACCGGCACCAACGGCAAGACCAGCGTCGCCACCTTCCTGCGCCGCATCTGGCAGGAACTGGGCTTCCGCGCCATCAACCTTGGCACCACCGGGATCGAGGGCGACTGGCAGGCGCCGCTGAAACACACCACCCCCGATCCGCTGACCCTGCACCGCGCGCTGGCTGAGGCCGCGCGCTCCGGCGTCGATCATGGCGTGATGGAAGCCTCGAGCCACGGGCTGGACCAGCGGCGGCTGGACGGGGTGCAGATCCGGGCGGCGGGCTTTACCAATTTCACGCAGGATCACCTCGATTATCATGCGGATTTCGAGGAATATTTTGCCGCCAAGGCCGGGCTTTTCGCCCGGGTGCTGCCCGAGGATGGCACGGCGGTCATCAATCTGGACGACGCGCGCGGCATCGACATGCTGGCCATCGCGCGGGCACGCGGGCAGGACACGATCAGCGTCGGCGAAACCCATGGCGCGGATCTGCGCATTCTGGGGCAGCGCTTCGACGCTACCGGCCAGATCCTGCGCCTGTCATGGCGCGGCGCCGTGCAGCAGCTGCGGCTGGGGCTGATCGGCGGGTTTCAGGGCCAGAACGCCACGCTGGCGGCGGGGCTGGCGCTGGCCTGCGGCGCCGAACCTGCGCCGGTCTTCCGCGCGCTGGAACGGCTGGAAACGGTGCGCGGGCGCATGCAGCTGGCCGCAAGCCGGGACAATGGCGCGGCGGTCTATGTGGATTTTGCCCATACCCCCGATGCGGTGGCCACGGCGCTGCGCGCGCTGCGTCCGCATGTGATGGGGCGGCTCATCGCCATCATCGGCGCGGGCGGCGACCGCGATCCGGGCAAGCGCCCGCTGATGGGGGCGGCGGCCTTGGCCCATGCGGATATGGTCATCGTCAGCGACGACAATCCCCGGTCCGAGGATCCGGCGGCGATCCGTGCGCAGGTGCTGGCAGGGGCGTCGGGCGCCACCGAGATCGGCGACCGCGCCGAGGCGATCCTGCGCGGCGTCGACGCGCTGGCGCCGGGGGATGCGCTGATGATCTGCGGCAAGGGCCACGAGACCGGGCAGATCGTCGGTGACACGGTCTATCCCTTTGACGATGTGGAACAGGCGAGCCTTGCCGTGGCAGCACTCGACGGGAGGGGTCTGTGATGCTCTGGACGGCAGCCGAGGCTTCTGCCGCGACAGGCGGCACCGTGGCGGGCGACTGGCAGGCGCGGGGCGTGTCCATCGACACCCGCACGCTGGAGCCGGGCGATCTGTTCGTGGCGCTGCAGGCCGCGCGCGACGGCCATGAGTTTGTGGCGCAGGCGCTGGAGAAGGGCGCCGCCGCAGCCCTCGTCAGCCGCGTGCCCGAGGGCGTGGATCCGGCCCGGCTGCTGCTGGTGCCGGATGTGCAGGCGGGGCTGGAGGCGCTGGGACGCGCCGCCCGCGCCCGCAGCCGCGCCCGGGTGGTGGCGGTGACGGGCTCGGTCGGCAAGACCTCCACCAAGGAAATGCTGCGGTCGGTTCTGGGCGGGCAGGGCTCGGTCCATGCCGCCGAAAAAAGCTACAACAACCACTGGGGCGTGCCGCTGACGCTGGCGCGGATGCCGCGGGAGGTGGATTTTGCCGTGATCGAGATCGGCATGAACCATCCCGGCGAAATCGCGCCGCTGTCGCGCATGGCCCGGCCCCATGTCGCCATGGTGACCATCGTCGCCGCCGCGCATCTGGCCGCCTTCGACAGCCTTGAGGGCATCGCCCGCGAAAAGGCCGCGATCTTCGAGGGGCTGGAGCCGGGGGGCGTGGCGGTCATCAACGGCGATCTGCCGGTGACGCCGATCCTGCGCAGCGCCGCATCCCATGCCGCGCAGGTCATCGAATTCGGCGAGGCGCCGCACAACCACCACCGCGTCGAGGAGGTGACGGTCTGCGATGCCGCCACCGTGGCGCGCGGGCGGGCATGGCGCACGCCGGTGCTTTACAAGGTGGCGGTGCCGGGGCGGCATTTCGCCATCAACGCCATGGGCGTGCTCGCCGTGACCCATGCGCTGGGGCTGGACCGGGCGCTGGCCGTCACCGCGCTGGGTCAGTGGCAGGCGGGCGCCGGGCGCGGCCTGCGCGAGGTGATCGTGCTGGACAAGGTCGAACCGCATCTGACGCTTGATCTGATCGACGACGCCTATAACGCCAACCCCGCCTCGCTGGGGGCGGCGCTGGAGGTGCTGGCGGGGGCGCGACCCAAGGACGGGCTGGGACGGGTCAGCCATGGGCGGAGGATCGCCTATCTGGGCGACATGAAAGAACTGGGCCGCGAGGAACAGGCGCTGCACCGCGCGCTGGCCACCCGGCCCGGCATGGAGCGCATCGACATCGTGCATTGCGTGGGCCCCTTGATGCGCGAGCTGTGGCGCAGCCTGCCAGAGCGGCAGCGCGGCCACTGGTGCGAGGACAGCGCCAGCATGGCGGCCCGCGTGGCGCATGATCTGGATGCGGGCGACGTGGTGCTGGTGAAGGGATCGCTGTCCATGGGGCTGGGCCGCGTGGTTGACGCGATCCGGAAAATGGGCCATGGCCCCGCGACCGTTTGAGACCGAAGGACCGGGCATATGCTCTACTGGCTGACGAGCCTCAGTGATGGCGGCGATCTGTTCAATCTGTTCCGCTACATCACTTTCCGCGCCGGGGGCGCGTTCCTGACCGCACTGCTGTTCGGGTTCATCTTCGGGCGACCGCTGATCGACGTGCTGCGCCGCCGTCAGGGCAAGGGCCAGCCGATCCGCAGCGACGGGCCGGAGGGGCATTTCCTCAAGGCGGGCACCCCCACCATGGGCGGGCTGCTGATTGTCGGCGCGCTGCTCAGCTCGACCCTGCTCTGGGCGCGGCTTGATACCGGCTTTGTCTGGATGATCCTGTTCGTGACCATAAGCTATGCCGCCATCGGCTTTGCCGATGACTATGCCAAGGTCAAGAAACAGACCTCGGCGGGGGTGTCGGGCAAGGTGCGGCTGCTGCTGGGCTTTGCCATCGCGGGCATTGCCGGGGCATGGGCGGCATGGCTGCATCCTGACGAGCTGACCGGCTATCTGGCCTTTCCGGTGTTCAAGAACGCGCTGCTGTATCTGGGCTGGTTCTTTGTGCCCTTCGCGATGATCGTCATCGTGGGCGCGGCCAATGCGGTGAACCTGACCGATGGGCTTGACGGGCTGGCCATCATGCCGGTGATGATCGCCGCGGGCACGCTGGGCATCATCGCCTATGCGGTGGGGCGCACCGATTTCACCGAATATCTGGATGTGCATTACGTCCCCGGCACCGGCGAGATCCTGATCTTCACCGCCGGGCTGATCGGCGGGGGGCTGGGCTTTCTGTGGTATAACGCGCCGCCTGCGGCGGTGTTCATGGGCGATACCGGCTCGCTGGCGCTGGGGGGAGCGCTGGGGGCGATCGCCGTCGCCACCAAGCACGAGATCGTGCTGGCCATCGTCGGCGGGCTGTTTGTGGTCGAGGCGCTGTCGGTGATCATTCAGGTGCTGTATTTCAAGCGCACCGGCAAGCGGGTGTTCCTGATGGCGCCGATCCACCACCATTACGAGAAAAAAGGCTGGGCCGAGCCGCAGATCGTCATCCGCTTCTGGATCATCTCGCTGATCCTTGCGCTGATCGGGCTGGCCACGCTGAAGCTGCGCTGAGCGCCGCGCCGGGATCTTTGCTGCGCGGCGCGCAGGCCGGGTGTGATGCTGCGCGGCGTGCCGCGCCGGGGGCGCTGCCCCCGGACCCCCGGGATATTTGTGGCCGAAGGAAACGGAAGCGGGGGCGGGCCGAGGATGGGGCGCTCTCTGGCCTTGGCGGGTGGGATCCGGTAGCGCTGGGGAAACAGGCGCAGAAGGAGGCTTTGGCATGATTCCGGTCAGCGGGTTTGAAGGACGCGTGGTCGCGGTGCTGGGGCTGGGGCGGTCCGGTCTTTCGGCGGCGCGGGCGCTGCGCGCGGGCGAGGCGGATGTGCTGGTCTGGGACGACAATCCCGAGGCGCGGGCGCGGGCCGAGGCCGAGGGCTTCGTGGCGCGCGATCTGGCCCGCGAGGGCGGGTTCGACGGTGTCGACTGGCTGGTGGTGAGCCCCGGCATTCCGCATCTTTACCCCAGCCCCAACCCGGTTGTTGCCGCGGCATGGACGGCGGGGGTGCCGGTGGATAATGACATCGGGCTGTTCTTCCGCGCGCTGGGGGGCGAGGGCTGGGACAGCTTCGACAGTCCGCCGCGCGTGGTGACGGTGACCGGATCCAACGGCAAATCCACCACCTCGGCGCTGATCCATCACATCCTGACCAGTTCCGGGCGCGAAAGCCAGCTTGCGGGCAATATCGGGCGCGGCGTGCTGGATATCGAGCCGCCCGAGGATGGCGGCGTGGTGGTGCTGGAGCTGTCCTCCTACCAGACCGATCTGGCGCGGGCGCTGACCCCGGACGTGGCGGTGTTCACCAATCTTTCGCCCGATCATCTGGACCGGCATGGCGGGATGGGCGGCTATTTCGCCGCCAAGCGGCGGCTCTTTGCCGAAGGCGGGCCGGACCGCTGCGTGATCGGCGTCGACGAGAACGAGGGCCGCTATCTGGCCAACCAGCTGGCCGAAGGGCCGACCGATGACCGGGTGATCCGCATCTCCTCGGGGACGAAGCTGGCGGGCCCCGGCTGGCATGTCTTTGCGCGCAAGGGTTTTCTGACCGAATGGCGCAAGGGGCGGCAGGTGGCCTCCATCGACCTGCGCCCGGTGCGCGGCCTGCCCGGGGCGCATAACCACCAGAACGCCTGCGCCGCCTATGCCGCCACCCGCGCGCTGGGGCTGGCCCCGCGCGAGGTGGAGGCGGCCTTTCACAGCTTCGAGGGTCTGCCGCATCGCAGCCAGATCATCGCCGAGGTGGGCGGGATCACATGGGTCAATGACAGCAAGGCTACCAATGTGGACGCTGCCGTGAAGGCGCTGCTGGCCTTCGGCAACATCCGCTGGATCTGCGGCGGGCTGATGAAGGAGGGCGGGCTCACCGGTCTGGCGCCGGGGCTGGCGCATGTGACCAAGGCCTATGTCATCGGGCGCGAGGCGGCGGGATTTGCGCTTGGCCTGCCCGGGGTGGAGGCGGAGATCTGCACCACCATGGAACAGGCGGTGGCCCGCGCCCATGCCGAGGCGCAGCCGGGCGAGGTGGTGCTGCTGGCCCCCGCGGCGGCGAGCTTTGACCAGTATGACAGCTTCGAGAAGCGCGGCGAGGATTTTGCCGCACGGGTGCGGGGGCTGCTCGGTCTCTGATCCCGGCTGTTCCGCACGCGCTGACCCGCCTTTGGCTGCCGCCGGGGCGGGTTTTTGCTGTTTTAAAGGGCGGTTTCGCCGCTGGTCCGAGGCTTGTGGCGGATTGCGCTTGTAAAAACGACTGAGTTGATCGTCTATTACGTGATTAGCGGGCAAGACCCGGCTTTAGCGGAGTGCGCGTGATGACCTTCGACCAGATTCTTGTGCTGGGGCTGCTTGGGATCGTGTTCCTGAGCTTCTTCCGGGAGACCTATCCGCCGGAGGTGGTGGCGCTGGCCGCCCCTGCGGTGCTGATCGGCACCGGCGTGCTGGAGACGGCCGATTTCCTGACCGTCTTCGGCAATTCCGCGCCCATCACCATCGCGATGATGTTCATCATCTCCGCCGCGCTGGAACGCACCGGCGTGCTGGATCTGGTGGGCGACGCGCTGCGGCGGCTGGCGCGCGGATCCTTCCTGCGCACCATCACCTTCATGATGCTGGGCACCATGGCGGCCTCGGCCTTCATGAACAACACGCCGGTGGTGATCCTGCTGACGCCGATCATGATCGCGCTGGCGGGATCGGTGGGGGTGGCGCCGTCGCGGCTGCTGATCCCGCTGTCCTTCGCCGCGATCTTTGGCGGCACGCTGACGCTGGTGGGCACCTCCACCAACATCCTGATGAGCGGGGTGGCGCGGGATGCGGGCCAGCCGCCCATCACCATGTTCGAGATGACGCTGCCGGGGCTGGTCTTTGCCACGGTGGGGCTGGTCTACATGGTGCTGGCGGGGCGGTTCCTGCTGCCCGACCGCGCCTCGCTGGCTTCCCTGCTGGGGCAGGGCGGCAAGCGCAAGTTTCTGGCCCGGCTGCTGATCCCGCATGATTCCCGGCTGATCGGCAAGGGCGTGCGTGACCTGCCGCTGAACTCTGCCAGCGCGCAGATCCTTGACGTGCTGCGTGGCGAGGAGTCGCTGCGCCGCAGCCTGCCCTCGCTGGTGCTGGCGGCGGGCGACCGTGTGGTGATCCGCACCGATCCGGGAGAGATCCTCGGGCTGAAAGACAGCGGCGAGATCGTCTTTCACGACATGGAGGAGCGCGGGCTGGAGCCGGTGACCGCCGACCGCACCCTGACCATGGAGGCCAGCGTCGGCCCGAATTCGCATCTGCGCGGGCGGCCCATCCGCGACCTGAAGCTGCGGCGCAAATATGGCGTCTATCTGATGGCGGTGCACCGGCAGGGGCAGAACCTGTCGCAGGATCTGCCCGACATGCGGCTGAACTTTGCCGACACGCTGCTGCTGGAAGGCCCCGCCGAAGGGCTGCGGCGGCTGGTGGAGGATGGCGGCATCGTCAACCTGACCGCCCCCAGCGAGCAGCCGCTGCGCCGCAGAAAGGCCCCCATCGCCATTGCGGTCATCCTTGCCGTGGTGATCCTGTCCGCTTTCGAGGTGCTGCCCATCGCGGGCCTGTCGCTGATCGGCGCGGTGCTGGTGATGCTGACGCGCTGCGTCGATCCCGCCGAGGCTTTTGATGCCATCGACTGGCGCATCCTGTTCCTGATCTTCGGCATGCTGGGGCTGAGCATGGGGCTGGAACAGTCGGGGGCGGCGGCGATGATCGTGACGGCGGTCGTGGCGGCGGTGGGCGATCTGGGCCCGCTCGCGATCCTTGCGGTGATCTATGTGCTGACCTCCACCCTGACCGAGATGGTGTCGAACAACGCGGTGGCGGTGCTGATCGGCCCCATCGCCATCGGGCTGGCGCAGCAGCTGGGATATGACCCGCGCCCCTTCATCATGGCGGTGATGTTTGCCGCCTCGGCCAGCTTCGCCACGCCGATCGGCTATCAGACCAACACCTTCGTCTATAGCGCCGGGGGCTACAGGTTCAGCGATTTCCTGCGGGTGGGCCTGCCGCTGAACGTGATCTTTGCGGTGGTGGCGGTGCTGGTGATCCCGCTGTTCTTCCCGTTCTGACCGGGAGGGTCCAGCCGGGGGCGGGTGGCGTCAGTCCTCCGCCGCCGGTTCGGGGTCGGGATCGTGTTCGGTCAGGCCGAACCGCTCCAGCGGGGATGTGTCCTTTTGCAGGTCGGCCAGCGTCAGGCTTTCGATCATCAGCAGATAGGTGGCGTAGAACCCGCCGAACACCGCCCGCACCCGGCAGGTTTCCTCGTCGGTGCAATCCTCGCAGCGCTGATAGGCCTTGCGCGACAGACAGGGCAGCGGCGCCATCGGCCCGTCGATGAGCCGCAGCACCTCGGCCAGCGAAATGCGCCGCGCCTCCTTGATAAGCTCGTATCCGCCATGGCGTCCGCGGCGGCTGCCGATCAGGCCCGCGCGTTTCAGATCAAGCAGGATATGTTCCAGAAACCGCTTGGGCGCGCCGGACCGCGCCGCCACCTCCTCGATGCGCAGGGCGTCGCCGTCCTGCGCCTTCTGGTCGGCGAGCACCATCAGGGCTTTGAGCGCGTATTTGGTCTTGTAGGTGATCATGGGTCCGGCCAGCTGGGTCCGCGCTACATCTAGGGCAGGTATGGCCGGTTGGCGAGCCGGAACCCCCATGCCCGCGCAGGGGAGTCTGGAAAAAATGTCACGGGAGGCGGAACCTTGGCGGCGCTGTCGCGTTTCGCCTGCGGTGTCGTTCCGTGCAGAGCTTGGGGATCCGCTGCGGCAACGGGCAGTTGCGGGGCTGGCAGGGGCCGGCCAAATCGCGGATACCCAGCCGGACGGCACCGGGACAGGCAGGAGCGCGCGTGAAGAAATTCGAAGAACCGGCCATTCTGGCGGCCATTGTCGCAGCCATCGCTGCGGTGTTCACGCTGGATGTTTTTTATCCCATGGGCACGGCGGTCTGGATCATCTACCTGCTGCCGCTGGTGCTGGCCTTTGCCTCGCGCAGGCCGATGCTTCCGGTGGTGAGTGCCGTGGCCATCTGCATCATCATGGCGGTGGGGTATTTCCTTGACCGGCGCGGCATCGACCCGACCGTTGCCATGGCCAACCGCAGCATGGCGGGCGTGGTCATCCTGATCATCGGGGTGGTGGGCCGGTCGATGATCCTTGCCCGGACCGCCCTGACCCGCACAGACTGGGTGCAGCAGGGGCAGGTCGCGGTGTCCCGCGCCGTGCAGGGCGACAAGACCGTGGAGGCGCTGGGAGATCATGTGCTGCGCGCGCTGGCCGAACGCAGCGGCGCGCGGGCGGCGGTGGTCTGGGTGCGCTCTGGCCCCGAATTCCGCCGCGTGGCAAGCTGGGGCGTGGAGGAGTCGGACCTGCCGTCGCGCGTGGCGCAGGGGCATGGCCATCTGTGGCGCGCCGTGACCGACCAGAAGATCATCGAACTGGACACCACGCCGGAACAGGCGCTTGGCTGGGCCACCGGGCTTAGCCGCGGGCACTGTGCGCAGTCGGTGATCGTGCCGGTGGAAGACGGGCTGCAGATCAATGGTCTGCTGGAATTCGGCCTTGATGCGCCGATGTCGGGCCGGGTGCGCGAGCTGTTCGAACGGGTGTCGGACAAGATCGGCATCGCCTTCCGCTCGGCGCAGTATCGCGGCCAGCTTCAGGAACTGCTGGAGGAGACCCGCCGTCAGGCCGAGGAACTTCGCAACCAGACCGAAGAGCTTGCCGCCTCCAACGAGGAGCTGGAGGAGCAGGCCCGCGCCCTGCAGGACAGCCAGCGCCGTTTGGAGCATCAGCAGGCCGAGCTGGAAGAGCAGAACGCCCAGCTGGAAAGCCAGACGCAGGAGCTGGAGGAACAGCGCGACGCGCTGGCCCGGTCGCGCCGCCTGCTGGAGGACCAGTCGCAGGCGCTGGCCCGCGAAAGCCGCTACAAATCCGAATTTGTCGCCAACATGTCGCACGAACTGCGCACGCCGCTGAATGCGCTGCTGATCATGTCGCGGCTTCTGGCCGAAAACCGCGCGCGCACGCTGACCGATGAACAGGTCCGCTGGGCGCAGACCATCGAAAGCTCGGGGCAGGATCTGCTGACCCTCATCAACGACATTCTGGACCTGTCCAAGATCGAGGCGGGCAAGCTCGACATCGCCGCCGAGCCGGTGGCGCCAAAGGCCGTGGCGCAGAAGATGCTGCGCGGCTTCGAGATGCAGGCCCGCGCCAAGGGGCTGGACCTGTCCACCGAGGTCGACCCGAAGGCGACCGAGATCATGACCGATCCGGGGCGGCTGGAACAGGTGCTGCGCAATTTCCTGTCGAACGCCATCAAGTTCACCGAACGGGGCCGGGTCACGCTGCGGGTGACGCCTGCCCCGGGCGGCGGCGTGAGCTTTGCGGTGGAGGATACCGGCATCGGCATCGATATGGCCGAACAGGAAGCCGTGTTCGAGGCGTTCCGTCAGGCCGATGGCACCATCTCGCGCCGCTTTGGCGGCACCGGGCTGGGCCTGTCGATTTCGCGTGAACTGGCGGATCTGCTGGGCGGACGCATCACGCTGAAAAGCGAGAAGGGCCGGGGCAGCACCTTTGCGCTGACCCTGCCGAAACAGCTTCCCGGCCAGCCCGCCGCAAGCCTGCCCGCCGCCCTGCCAGAGCGCGCCGCGCCGCTTCCGGACCCCGCGCCCGCCGCTTTGGACGCCGCCGCGCTGAGTTTCGAAGCGCTGGAGGGGGTCGAGGATGACCGCGACGCGCTGACCCCCGGCGACCGCGTGATGCTGGTGGTGGAGGATGATCCGGCCTTTGCCGCCGTGCTGCTGGATCTGGCCCGCGAACTGGGCTTCCGCTGCGTCTGCGTGGGCCGGGCGGAGGATGCGCTGCGCGCCGCGCGCGCGCTTCTGCCTGCGGGCATCGTGCTGGATGTGGGCCTGCCCGATCATTCCGGCCTGTCGGTGCTGGACCAGCTCAAGCGCGACCCCGCCACGCGGCACATTCCCATCCACATGGCCTCTGCCGAGGATTACACCCATGTGGCGCTGTCGCAGGGCGCGCTCAGCTACATGCTGAAGCCGGTGCCGCGTGACGATCTGGAACAGGCCTTCCGCAAGCTGGAACACCGGCTGGAACAGCGCCTGCGCCGCGTGCTGATCGTGGAGGATGACCCCGCGCAGCTGGAGGGGCTGCAGGCGCTTCTGGGCAATGACGAGGTGGAAACCGTGGGCGCCGCCACCGCCGCCGAGGCGCTGGAGGCGTTCCGCGCCCATCCTTTCGACTGCATCGTGCTGGACATGACGCTGCCCGATGCCACCGGCTTTGACCTGCTGGAACAGCTCGACGCCGACAGCGCCACCTCTTTCCCGCCCGTCATCGTCTATACCGCCCGCGCCCTGTCGGAGGCGGAGGAACTGCGCCTGCGCCGCTATTCCAAGTCGATCATCATCAAGGGCGCCAAATCGCCCGAGCGGCTGATCGACGAGGTCACGCTGTTCCTGCATCAGGTGGTGTCGGATCTGCCGGAAAAGCAGCGCGCGCTGCTGGCCGCCTCGCTCAACCGCGACGCCATGCTGGAGGGGCGGCGCATTCTGGTGGTGGAGGATGACATCCGCAACGTCTACGCGCTGACCGGCATCTTCGAGCCGCATGGCGCCATGGTGCAGATCGCCCGCAATGGCCGCGAGGCGCTGGAGGCGCTGGCGCGCACCGCCGATGGCGCGGCGCCCAAGGTCGACCTTGTGCTGATGGACGTGATGATGCCGGAAATGGACGGGCTGACCGCCACGCGCGAGATCCGCAAGATCGACCGCTGGAAGGGCCTGCCGATCATCATGCTGACCGCCAAGGCCATGGCCGAGGACCAGAACCAGTGTCTTGCCGCCGGGGCCAATGATTACCTGCCGAAGCCCCTCGATGTGGACAAGCTGCTGTCGCTGACCCGCGTCTGGATGCCGCGATGACCGCCGCGCCGCTGCCCGCTGTCGGCACCGCCGAAGGGATCGAGCTGGATCTGTTCCTCGAGGCGCTGCACCGGCGCCATCATTACGATTTCCGGTCCTATTCACGCGCCTCGCTGCTGCGCCGCGCCGATCTGGCGCGGGAGCGGCTCGACTGCGAGACGCTGTCGGATCTGCAGAAGCGCCTGCTGCATGATCCGGACGTCCTGCCCGAGATCATCGACGCGATGACCGTGCAGGTCAGCGAGATGTTCCGCGATCCGTCCTATTTCCTTGCCCTGCGCCGCGAGGTGATCCCGCATCTGCGCACCTTCCCCTCGCTCAAGGTCTGGGTGGCGGGCTGTGCCGATGGCGAGGAGCTGTATTCGCTGGCGATCCTTTTCCGCGAGGAGGGGCTGTTCGACCGCACGCTGTTCTATGCGACGGAAATCAACCGCCGGGCGCTGGCGCGGGCGGAATCGGGCATCTATGACATCGACCGGCTGGCGGCGTTTTCGCACAACTATTACGGCGCGGGCGGGCGCGGTTCGCTGTCGGATTACTACACCGCCGGCTATGGCCGCGCGGTGATCGACCGCAGCCTGCGCGCGCGCACCGTGTTCACCGAACACAACCTTGCCACCGATCAGGTGTTTTCCGAAGTGCAGCTGATTTCCTGCCGCAACGTGCTGATCTATTTCGATTCGGTGCTGCAGGACCGCGCGGTGGGGCTGTTTGCGGAGGCTCTGGCGCGGGGCGGCTTTCTGGGTCTGGGCTCGCACGAGACGCTGCGCTTTTCGACCCATTCGGCGGCCTTCTCCACCTTCGACGAAACCGACCGCATCTGGCGGCGCACGACCTATTCTCAGGAGGCTCTCAATGCCGGCTGACCCCATCCGTTTTTTGATCGTCGATGACATCGAGGAAAACCTCATGGCGCTGGAGGCGCTGCTGCGTCGGGATGGTCTGGCCATCGACCGGGCTAAATCGGCGGATGCGGCGCTGGAACTGATGCTGCGCCACGATTACGCGCTGGCGCTGCTGGACGTGCACATGCCCGGCACCGACGGCTACGAGCTGGCAGAGATCATGCGCGGCACCGAACGCACCCGGTCCGTGCCGATCATCTTTGTCACCGCGTCCGAAGTGAACGAGGCGCGGCGCTTCCGCGGCTACGAGGCGGGGGCGGTGGACTACATCTTCAAGCCCATCGATCCGCTGATCCTGAAATCCAAGGCGGAGGTGTTTTTCCGCATCGGCCAGCAGGCGCGCGATCTGGAACGCCAGCGCGACCAGATGCTGGAGATCGCCCGTGCCCGCGACCGCGCCATGGCGCAGCTCAAGGCCCATGCCGACAATTCGCCGCTGGCGCTGGTGGAATGCGACGGCGCGCTGGTGATCCGGCGCTGGTCGCAGGGGGCGGAACGGCTGTTCGGGCGCAGTGCTTCGCAGATGGTGGGCCTGCCGCTGCCGCAGGCGGACTGGCTGAGCGCCGAAAACATCGGCGTGCTGTCGGGCTGGCTGGCCTCGGCGCCCGATCCCGCCACGCCGCCGCGCTTTTCCACCGAATTCACCCTGACGCAAAGCGACGGGCGCGCGCTGGAATGCGAGGTCTATGGCTCGGTTCTGGCCAGCGCCGAAGGCGCGCAGTCGCTGTCGCTGCAGATCCTCGACATCACCGAACGGCGGCAGGCCGAGGAGGTGCGGTCGCTGCTGATCGGCGAGCTGAACCACCGGATCAAGAACACGCTGGCCAATGTGCAGGCCATCGCGCGGCAGAGCCTGCGGCAGGCGGTGGATCTGCGGTCTTTCGAGCGCAGCTTCATGGGCCGGCTGCAGGCGCTTTCGCGGGCGCATTCGATCCTGTCGGATGCCACATGGGCCAGCGCGCCGCTGGACCAGCTGATCGATGACCAGATCCGCGCGGGCACGCTGGATGGCGAACGCCTGCACCGCTCCGGCCCGCGCGTGGACCTGTCGCCCGACACCATGCTGCGCATGGCGCTGATCCTGCACGAACTGGGCACCAATGCTGGCAAATACGGCGCGCTGAGCGTGCCGGAGGGCGAGGTGCATCTAAGTTGGGCGCTGGCGCCCGAGGGCCTGACCCTGCGCTGGGAGGAACGCGGCGGCCCCGTCGTGGCCACCCCGGACCGCAAGGGTTTTGGCATGACCATGATCGGATCCAGCGCCACCGGCGATGGCGACTGGTTCAACACCGACTGGCGCCCCGAAGGCGTGATCTGGACCTTCGGCCTGTCGCGCGGCGTGACCGCCACCCGCAGCCGCGCCATGGCGCAGACCGGCGACTGCCCCGCCGCCGCTGCGGGCGCGGGCGCGCTGGCGGGCCGCCGCGTGCTGGTGGTGGAGGACGAGCCGCTGGTGGCGCTGGACATCAGCTTCGAGCTGGAGGACGCGGGCGCCGAGGTGGTGGCCGTGGCGCGCACCCTGTCGGATGCGCTGGACACCGCGTCGCGGGTGCGCTGCGATCTGGCGCTGCTGGATGGCAACCTGAACGGCGAGCCGGTGGACCGGGTGGCGGCGCTGCTGGTCTCGCGCGGTATCCCGTTCTGTTTCGTTTCGGGCTACGGGCGCGAACATCTGCCGCGCGATTTCCAGACCGTGCCGCTGGTGGAAAAGCCGTTCAACCCCGACGCGCTGCGCTCGGTGCTCTGCGACATCATGGTGATGCCCGCCGCCGTGGACGTGCCGCCGCCGGGCCTGCCAGCCTGAACCTGCGGCCCCGCCCGGGGTGCGGAATTTATGCATCCTCTGCGCAGTTTTTGACCAGACGCGGCCCGCGAAGGGTTTTCACCGGCGCCGGATCCGCCCAGCATGGCGGATGCGGGCAGCGGATCCGCGCGTTCAGCCGAAAGGAATACAGGTTTGGAAGTTTTTGACACGATCTTCACGCTGGTGAACGACCTGACATGGGGCTGGGCGCTGGTGCCCTTTCTGGTGGTCATGGGCACGTTCTTCACCGTTGCCAGCGGCTTTGTGCAGTTCCGCTTCTTCCGCCGCATGTTCAACGTGCTGCGCAAGGGCTCGCAGACCGACGATCCCAACAAGATCTCGGCCCGCGCGGCGCTGCTTGTCTCGGTCGGCGGGCGCGTGGGCGGCGGCAACATTGCGGGCGTGGCCGTGGCCATCACCGCAGGTGGCCCCGGTGCGGTGTTCTGGATGTGGGCCATCGCGCTGATCGGCATGTGTTCGGCGCTGATCGAGTCGACGCTGGCGCAGGTCTTCAAGCGCAGCACGCCGGAGGGCGCCTATCGTGGCGGTCCCGCGCAGGCCATCATCCACGGGCTGGGCCCGCAGTATCGCTGGCTGGCGGTGATCTATGCGGTCTGTCTGATCGCCTCCTTCGCCGTGGGCTTCAACGCCTTTCAGGGCAACACCGTGGCGGGGGCGGCGCAGGACAGCCTTGGCGTGCCCCGGCTCTGGACCGGCATCTTTCTGGCGCTGGCCACCGCGGCCATCGTCTTTGGCGGCATCCGCCGCATCGCCAAGGCCGCCGACATCATCATCCCGGTGATGGCAGTGGGCTATCTCGCCATGGCGCTGCTGGTCATCGTGCTGAACCTTACCAGCCTGCCCGCCGTGCTGTGGGACATCGTCGCCAATGCCTTCGGCCTGCGCGAGGCGGTGGCGGGCGGCATGGGGGCCGCGCTGTCCAACGGCCTGCGCCGCGGGCTTTTCTCCAACGAGGCGGGACTGGGCTCGGCGCCGAACGTGGCGGCCACCGCCTATGTGCGCCACCCGGTGAGCCAGGGCATCACGCAAAGCTTTTCGGTCTTCATCGATACCATGATCATCTGCACCTGCACGGCCATGGTGATCCTTCTGGGCGATGTCTACGTGCCCGGCGCCGCCGAGGTGGATGGCGTGGTGCTGACCCAGCAGAGCCTTGTCAGCCACGTGGGAACCTGGGCGCAATATTTCCTGACGGCGGCGATCTTTCTCTTCGCCTTCTCCTCGATCATGTACAACTACTACCTTGGCGAGACCGCGCTCAACTTCCTGTTCCGCGGGGATGGCGGCGTGCTGGGGCTGCGGCTGGGGGTCATCGCCGTGGTCCTGCTGGGCGCCATTGCGCCGGGGGCGACGGCGGTGTTCAACTTCTCCGATCCGATGATGGGCATTCTGGCGGTGGTCAACCTGCTGGCGCTGATGATGCTCTTCCCGATCGCGCTGCGGCTCATCACCGACTTCCGCAGGCAGCTCGCGGAAGGGGTGGCGCGCCCGGTCTTCGATCCGGCGGGCTTCCCCGATCTGGACACCGATGCCACCGCATGGCCCGACGCGCCGCGTCGGCGCTGAGCGGGCAGGGCAGGCACTGGGGGCCGCAGCCGGGCGACCGGCGGCGGCCCTTGGCGTCCGGCCCGGGGCTGGCTCGCGCGAATCCGCCTTGCACGCTTGGGCGGGGATGAATAGAAGGCTCCAAATTCGGACGAAGGGGGCCGCGTGCCCCACTTGAAGCATATGAGGATTGGCATGCAGGTCACCGAGACGCTGAACGACGGGCTGAAGCGCACCTACGCGATCACCGTCACCGCCGCGGAGCTGGAAGAAAAGGTCAACGCCAAGCTGGCCGAAGCCCGGCCCGAAATCGAGATGAAGGGCTTCCGCAAGGGCAAGGTGCCGATGCCGCTGCTGAAGAAGCAGTATGGCCAGCGTCTGCTGGGCGAGACCATGCAGGAAGCCATCGACGGCGCCATGTCCGAGCATTTCGAACAGACCGGCGACCGTCCGGCCATGCAGCCTCAGGTCAAGATGACCAACGAGGACTGGTCCGAAGGCGACGACGTGCAGGTCGAGATGAGCTATGAAAAGCTGCCCGACGTGCCGGAAATCGACGCCTCGGCCATCACGCTGGAAAAGCTGGTGGTGAAGGCCGACGAGACCGCCGTGGACGAGGCGCTGGCGCAGCTGGCCGAAAACGCGCAGGATTTCAACGACCGCGCCGAGGATGCCGCCGCCGTGGACGGCGACCAGATCGTGATCGATTTTCTGGGCAAGGTCGATGGCGAGGCCTTTGAAGGTGGCGCCGCCGAGGATTACCCGCTGGTGCTGGGCTCCGGTTCGTTCATCCCCGGCTTCGAAGAGCAGCTTCTGGGCCTGAAGGCGGGCGACGAGAAGGCCGTCGAGGTGACCTTCCCCGAGGAATACGGCGCAGAGCATCTGGCGGGCAAGGCCGCCGTGTTCGACGTGACCGTGAAAGCCGTCAAGGAGCCGGTGGCTGCCGCCATCGACGACGAGCTGGCCAAGAAATTCGGCGCCGAGGATCTGGACGCCCTGAAGGGCCAGATCCGCGACCGTCTGGAAGCGGAATATACCGGGGCCGCGCGTCAGGTGATGAAGCGCGCGCTGCTGGACGCGCTGGACGGTCTGGTCAGCTTCGATCTGCCGCCCGCACTGGTGGAGGCCGAGGCCAAGCAGATCGCGCATCAGCTGTGGCACGAAGAGCATCCCGACGTGCATGACCACAACCACGACACCATCGAGCCCAGCGAAGAGCACCAGAAGCTGGCCGAGCGCCGCGTGCGTCTGGGGCTGCTGCTGGCCGATATCGGCCAGAAGGCCGAGGTCGAGGTCACCGATCAGGAAATGACCCAGGCCGTCATGGCGCAGGCCCGCCAGTATCCGGGTCAGGAGCGCGCCTTCTTCGACTTCGTGCGCCAGAACACCCAGATGCAGCAGCAGCTGCGCGCGCCGATCTTTGAAGACAAGGTGATCGATCACATCGTGGCCGGTGCCGTGGTGACCGAAAAAGAGATCACCAAGGACGAGCTGCAGGCCGCTGTCGAGGCGCTGGACGAGGAGTGATCCCCGCCCTCTGCAAGGCCTTCCGAGGCATCAGGGCCGCCCTTCGGGGCGGCCTTTTCTTTTGCGCGGGCGGCGGGAAGGGCAGGAGGGGGCGCTGCCCCCTCTTGGCGCGTGCCGCGCCAATTCACCCCCGGAGTTTAGGGGCAAGATGAAGGAGCAGGCGCGGCGCGGTGCGGCGGCACTGAGCGCGCGGCGGGAGGGGCCGCGTGCGCAACCGTGGAGGGCCATCTGGGGCAGGCTTGGCGCACGGTCGGGCGGAAGCGGACATGCGGCACCGGAGGGCGGCCTGGGGCGGGACAGGACGGGCCGCGCACGTGTCCGGGTGCCGGATGCAGGCTCGCCGGGCATGGGCCGGGGCTGAGAGTGCAAGGGGGGCAGGCGGCGCGCGTCCGGGTGCCGGATGCAGGCACGCCGCGCCGGAGGGCTGCATGGGGCCGGGCTGGTGGGCTGAGCTGAGCAGGCCTGCCGGGCCGCATAGGCAGGGGCCGAGGGCAGAGTGCGGCGCGCAGCCGGGCCCGGAAGCAGAAACGCCGCGCCGGGGGACCGGCGCGGCGTCTGTCTGTGCGGGATCGCGCCGGATCAGGCGTCGTCGCGCTCGTCCCGGTCTTCGTCGTCGGTGGCGCCACCGAGATCATCGAACAGTTCCGAGATCTCGAATTCGGCCTGTGCCTCTTCCTCGGCGGCCAGTTCCTGAATGGACTTGCCGGCGGCCTGAATTTCGGCCTCCTCGGGGGAGCGGGCGACGTTGAGCAGGATCACGACCGTCACCTCGGGGTGCAGGTGCACCTCGACTTCGTGCAGGCCCAGTTCCTTGATCGGCTTGCGGATCAGGACCTGCTTGCGGTCGATCGTGAAGCCGGCTTCGGTGGCGACATCGGCGGCGTCACGGGTGGTGACGGAGCCATAAAGCGCGCCGCCATCGGACGCCTGACGGATCACGACAAAGCGCTGGCCGTCAAGGTTCTGTGCCAGAGCCTCGGCTTCCTTGCGGGTGTCGAGGTTGCGCGCTTCAAGCTGGGCTTTCTGCGACTCGAAGGCGGCGATGTTCTCTTTCGAGGCGGTCAGCGCCTTGCCCTGCAGCAGCAGGTAGTTGCGGGCGAAGCCGGGCTTGACGTCGACGACATCGCCCATCTGGCCAAGCTTGGCCACGCGTTCCAGAAGGATGACTTGCATCTGTCTTGCTCCTTACTTCACGACGTAGGGCAGAAGGGCGAGGAAGCGGGCGCGCTTGATGGCGCGGGCCAGTTCACGCTGCTTCTTTGCGGAGACGGCGGTGATGCGCGAGGGCACGATCTTGCCGCGCTCGGAGATGTAGCGCTGCAGCAGACGGGTGTCCTTGTAGTCGATTTTCGGCGCATTGTCCCCGGAGAAGGGGCAGACCTTGCGGCGGCGGAAAAACGGTTTTGCGGCCATGGTTTAGCTCCTTTCCAGTTCAGTTGCGGCGTTCGCGGCGTTCGCCACGATCACCCCGGTCGCCACGATCACCCCGGTCGCCGCGATCTCCGCGGTCGCCGCGATCACCCCGGCCTTCGCGCTCGTCGCGCTTCTGCATCTGGGCGGAGGGGCCTTCCTCATGCGCTTCGACCTTGATGGTCAGGACGCGCATCACGTCGTCATGCAGACCCATCAGGCGCTGCATTTCCTGAACGGCGGACGCGGGCGCGTCGGTCTTCAGGAAGGCGTAGTGGCCCTTGCGGTTCTTGTTGATCTTGAACGCCATGGTCTTGACGCCCCAGTATTCGGATTCGACGACGGTGCCGCCGTTATCCGTCAGGACGGTGCCGAAATGTTCGACAAGACCTTCGGCCTGCGCGCTGGAAAGATCCTGACGCGCGATAAAGACATGCTCGTAAAGCGGCATGTGTGCTCCATTTGTGTCCGGGCGCATTTCATAGGGCAGGTCATCCACTCCGCACCTGCCCACGAGAGACTGCGCGTTTCATCGTCTCGCAGAGGGATGGCGCCGTATACACGCTTGGTCCATGGATTCAACCCCCGCCGCCGCCGCCCGGGCAATTCCTTGGTCATGCCCAATTCCGGCCTTCTTTTGACGCGAGGTTAACCTTGTGACGCGTAGCGAGGGAGAGAGCAAGATGTCCGCAGAAACCACGTTTCCGGTCGTACCAATGCCGGCGCAAGACAGCATCATCGTTCTGTTGCGGATGATCGTGCTGGTGGCGGGTGTCACGCTCTGGGCGGCGGCGCTGACCATCTGGCTGGTGCCCACCTCCGAAGGGCTGCCGGCGCTGCAACTGGTCCGGCTGGGGCTGTCGCTGTTTCTGGCGCTGACCGGCACCGCCTGCCTGCTGGGCGGGCGCAGCCAGCCGCAGCAGGGGCCGCAGCCGCGCCCCCTGCGGGAGTGAGTGTTCGTATTTCCACAGACCCTGTGGGCGAAGACCGGATTGCCGCGGCGCGGCACTGCCCCACATGAAGAGGCATCTGAAATCCTGATGGAGATGCCTTTCATGAAATCCTATCTGCTCGCCGGTGCGCTGGCGCTTGCCCCCCTTGCTGCTGCCGCCGAACCCGAAGCCTATTCGGTGGATCCGAGCCACAGCCAGATCGTGTTCTCCTACAACCACCTTGGCTATTCGGTCGGCTACGGCATGTTCTCCGGCTTCGAGGGCGTCATCTCCTATGATGCCGAAGAGCCTGCCGCCTCTTCCGTGGAAGTGTCCTTCCCGGTGCGCAGCATGATCACCGGCTGGGAAGCCCGGTTCGACCATTTCATGAGCGGCGATTTCTTCGACGCGGCCGAGGACGAGATGGTGACCTTCACCTCCACCGGCATCGAAGTGACCGGCGAGGACACCGCGCTGATCACCGGCGATCTGACCCTGAACGGCGAGACCAAGGAAGTCGTGCTGGACACCAAGCTGATGCAGGCAAGCGAGCATCCGATGGAAGGCAAGCCGTGGCTGGGCTTCACCGCCACCACCACGCTGCTGCGGTCGGATTTCAACCTTGGCATGTTCGCGCCCTATGTCAGCGACGAGGTCGAACTGAACATTTCCGTCGAGGCGATGAAGGCAGAGTGATCCAATCCTCTGTTCGGCCCGTATAAGGCCATGTAACGAGTGATGAATGCCCCCGGAGCCGCTGGTTCCGGGGGCTTTTCTGTCTCTGTCAGCGGCCCGCCCCGCGCGCGCGGAAATCGGCAAGGCTTTTGCCCGGCTCGTCCACGAAGAGCCCCGGCAGCGGCGTCAGCGCCGTGACCCGGTCAATGCGGAACGTGTCGAAATCCCGCGCGGTCTCGTTCCAGACCACGCAGGTCCAGACCCGGCCCCAGTAATCCAGATGCAGCGGGCGCACCTCCTGCGGGGGCTCGCCCTCGCGCAGGGTGACGCGCAGTTTCTGCCGGGCCCGGATTGCGGCGCGGAAGGCGGGCATGAAGCGGAAGCCCTCCGCCGCTTCGCGGAACGGGTAGGTGGCAAAGCCGAAACTGCCCGCCGCAGCCCCGGCATCCTCGGGCAGCACCGCGTCGATCTTGGCCGAAAGCGACCGCGCCGCCTGCGCCAGATCGGCCATGTCGGCGGCGCCGATGGCGGCGAGCCCCAGATGCAGCGCCTCCAGTTCCGGCTCGGTCAGGTTCAGCGGCGGCAGGGTGATGGCGGCCCGGGCGGTATAGCCGCGCCCGCGCTCGCCCTCGACCGGCACGCCGGAGGCGGCAAGCGTTTCCATGTCGCGGTAGATCGTGCGCACCGACACCTGCAGGGCGGCGGCCAAGTCCTCGGCGGTGTGCAGATGGCCATCCTTCAGCCGCTGCATCAGCGCGTAAAGCCGGTCGGTGCGGGACATGCGATTCGCCTTTCTGCCATGGGGCGGGCCGGGGTTTGCTGACATCATTCTGTCACCTGACAGGATACTGTCAGAAACTGTGACGATTTCCAGAGCCACAAGCGCCGTTCCGGGGCCTTGGTGCTTTTCAAGCGGTCGGAAAAGCCTCTAGAACCCGGACAGGGAATAAAACTCGGGCGCGCGCCGCTTCTGCCGCCGCCCCAACGGGAGAGACAACATGCTCAACAATATCGGGCTTCCGGGCATTCTGCTGATCGCCATCGTCGTGCTGGTGCTGTTCGGCCGCGGCAAGATCTCCAACCTCATGGGCGAGGTCGGCAAGGGCATCACCGCCTTCAAGAAGGGCGTCAGCGACGGGTCCAAGGACATCGAGGACGAGAAGGCAGACAAGGCCCGGGATGTGACCCCCGAGGACGAGAAGACCAAGGTCTGATCGCACATGTTCGATCTGGGCTGGTCGGAACTGCTGGTCATCGGCATCGTCGCGCTGATCGTTGTGGGACCAAAGGATTTGCCGGTGCTGTTCCGCAATGTCGGGCGCTTCATGGGCAAGGCACGCGGTATGGCGCGGGAATTCAGCCGCGCCATGAACGATGCCGCGGATGACTCCGGCATGCGCGACGTGGCGAAGACCTTCAAATCCGCCACGAACCCGCTGGGATCCGCGATGGACGGGGTGCGCGATGCCGCCCGGTCGATGACCGATCCCACGCCGCCGAAAAAGGGCGAGGGGCTGAAAGAGGATCCCGGCGCGCTTGATCCCGAACGCGCCGCGCAGAAGAAAAAGATCGAGGCGGGTGCCGCCCGCGCCGCCGCCGAACGCCAGAAACGCGAAGCCGAGGCCGCCGCCAAGCGCGCCGAGGACTCCGCGCGCAAGGCCGAGGAAATGGAAGCGGCGCTGAAGAAAGACGGTGAGGCATGAGCGAGGCGCATGACGAGATCGAGGACAGTTCCGCCCCGCTGATCGAGCATCTGGCGGAACTGCGCACGCGGCTGATCCGCGCGGTGGTGGCCTTCATCATCGGCATGGTGCTGGCCTTCACCGTGGCCGAACCCATCCTGCAGTTCCTGCTGGAACCGATCGAGGCGACGCTGCGCTCGCTGGGCGATCCGTCGCCCACGATGCAATACACCTCGCCGCAGGAATACCTGTTCACGCTGTTCCGGATTTCCATGGTGTTCGGCTTTGCGCTGGCCTTTCCGGTGATCTCCTACCAGCTGTGGCGCTTCGTGGCGCCGGGGCTTTACCGGTCGGAAAAGGGCGCCTTCCTGCCCTTCCTTGTCGCCTCGCCGGCGATGTTCCTGCTGGGGGCGAGCTTTGCGCATTTTGTCGTGACCCCGCTTGCCATGGCGTTCTTCCTTGGCTTTGCCGATGTGTCGTCGATCTTTGCCGAACTTCTGGCGCGTGCCGCCGACACGCTGCCCGCCGGTGTGCCGATCGACACCGCCGTGGTGCCGGAAAACAGCGAAGGCATGCGGATCACCTTCTTCGGCAAGGTGAACGAGTCGCTCGACATCACGCTGAAATTCATCATCGCCTTCGGGCTCTGTTTCCAGCTGCCGGTGCTGCTGACCCTGATGGGCAAGGCGGGGCTGGTGTCTTCCGAAGGTCTGGCCTCGGTGCGGAAATATGCCGTGGTGGCCATTCTGGTGCTGGCCGCCGTGGTCACGCCGCCCGATGTCACCACGCAGCTGATCCTGTTCGTGGTGGTCTACGGTCTTTATGAAATCTCGATCTTCCTTGTCCGCATGGTGGAAAAGAAGCGCGAGAAAGAGCTGAAGGCCCAAGGCCTGTGGTTCGAAGAAGAGCCTGATACCGAAAACGATCCTCTGATGAAGCAGTTCGACGAGGACGCGAAGGACGACCGCACGTGACCAAATCGACGCTGAAACGCATCGCCGCCGCGCTGGAACGCATGGCCCCCGCGCCGCAGGCCGCCCCAGAATTTGGGGCGGCCGAGGCGTTTGTCTGGCACACCAATCCCGACCGGCTGGAGCCGGTGCATCAGATCAGCCGCGTGGCGCTGCGGCTTCTGGTGGGGGTGGACCGCACGCGGGACACGCTGCTGCAGAACACGCTGCAGTTCGCGCGCGGCCTGCCTGCCAACAATGCCCTGCTCTGGGGCGCGCGCGGCATGGGAAAATCCAGCATCGTCAAGGCGGTGCATGCCGAAGTTCGCGCAAGGGGCGAAGATCTGAAACTGGTGGAGCTGCAGCGCGAGGATCTGCCCTCGGTCGCGCGGCTGCTGAACCTGCTGCGCGCCAGCGACCAGCGCTTCCTGCTGTTCTGCGACGACCTGTCGTTCAGCCATGACGACCAGCATTACAAAAGCCTGAAGGCGGTGCTGGATGGCGGCATCGAGGGGCGGCCCGACAACGTGCTGCTTTACGCCACCTCCAACCGGCGCCACCTGATGCCGCGCGACATGATCGAAAACGAACGCTCCACCTCCATCAGCCCCTCCGAGGCGGTGGAGGAAAAGGTCTCGCTGTCGGACCGGTTCGGGCTGTGGCTCGGCTTCCACCCCTGTTCGCAGGACGACTATCTGGACATGATCCGGGGCTATTGCGCGGCACATGGCGTGACTGTCCCCGAGGACCGGCTGCGCGCCGAAGCCATCGAATGGCAGGCCACGCGCGGCGCGCAGTCTGGCCGGGTGGCATGGCAGTTCTTCGTGGATCTGGCGGGCCGCGAAGGCGTGGCGCTGAGCTGACGCAGACCGGAGGGGAGCGGCAGATGCAGATTGCCCAAGGCGCCCGGCCCGATCTTGCGGCACTGGTGACGGCGGTGTTCTCCGCCTCCGAAGGGGCGGCGGAGGGCGCGGTGGTCGGCGGGCTGGTCCGCGACCTGCTGGCCACCACGCCCGCCGCCGACATCCGGGTGTTCTGCGCCACGGAGGCGGGCGAAACCCTTGGCGGCGTCATCTTCACCCGGCTCGATTTCCCCGAGGATCCGCACCGCGTGCTGCTGCTGTCGCCGATGGCGGTGGCGACGGCTAGGCAGGGGCAGGGCGTGGGGGTGGCCCTGCTGCGCCATGCGCTGGCCGCGCTGCGCGCCGAAGGCTGGGATGTGGCGCTGACCTATGGCGATCCGGCCTTTTACGGGCGGGCAGGCTTTGTCCAGATCACCGAAACACAGGCGCGCGCGCCCCTGCCGCTGAGCATGCCGCAGGGCTGGCTGGGGCGGTCGCTGGACGCGGGGGCCATGCCGGTGCTGCGCGGGCAGTCACGCTGCGTAGCGGCGCTGGACCGGGCCGAGCTGTGGTAACACAGCCCGGCCCCGGAAAGGGCTGTCAGCGCAGGTAGGTCATGGGATCGACGCTGTCGAAGCCCTTGCGCACCTCGAAATGCAGGAAGGCCGGATCCCCCGCGCGGACCGAGCCGATGGACTGGCCGCGCGTCACCGCATCACCCTTGGCGACCTGCAGCCCGTCCAGATGCGTGTAGATCGACAGAAGTTCGTCCGGGTGGCGGATGACCACGATCTGCACGTTGTCGGTGTTGCGGGTGATGGCGGCCACCGTGCCTGCGGCAGCGGCCTGCACCGGGGTGCCGCCGGGGGCCGCGATGTCGATGCCCTCGTTCTTGCCCTTGGCATATTCGCGCACGATGCTGCCCTGCACCGGCATGGCCATGGCAGCGGCGCTGGCGGGTTTTGACGCGCTCTGGCCGATCTCGGCCACGGGCTTGGCCGGTGCGGCGGGCGTGGTAGAGGCGGAGGCCGTCTGCGCCGCCGGGGCGGGTTCGTTCTGCGGCAGCGGCTGGCTGGCCGAAGGCGGCTGCGGCGTGGGCGATCCGGTGCCGGGCGCGGTGGTGGCCAGCGCCGCGTTGCTGCTGCTGCTGGCGCTGCTGCTGCGCGGCTCCGCCACCGGGATCAGCAGATACTGGCCCTCGCGCAGCGTGTAATTGGCATCAAGCGCGTTCCAGTCGGCCAGCGCGCGCGGGGTCACGTTGTAAAGCCGCGCGATGGTGAAGGCGGTTTCGCCGCGCGTCACCTTGTGGCGGATCGGCTCCACCCCGGTCTGGGGCTGGGCGGCGGTGCTGGCGGGCGGGGTGCCCGCAGGGGTGATGACCTGCGACTGCACGGCGGGGGCACGGTCGATGGCGCCCCCGGCGAGTGTGGCGATGTCGACCTGTGCGGGCGGCTGGATCGGGCCGGTGGTCGCGGCGCCGGTGGCGGGCGAGGGTTCGGACACCCGGCCCGGCAGGGCGATGATGACGCCCTCGCGCAGCGGATCGTCCGGCTGCATGCCGTTGTAGCGCGCCAGTTCTCCGGCGGGCAGGCCGATGCGCCCCGCCAGCGTCGCCACCGTGTCGTCGCGCCGGGCCACGGCGACCTGATAGTTCGGATAGGAGATGATGCCGCGATTGTCCGGGGCGGGGCGGTTGGCGGCGGCCTGCAGGGCGGCGGCGCTGGTGTCGACCGAGCCGCCCATGCGGCCCCGCATGTCGTAATCCAGCGAGTCGCAGGCGGCGAGCGCGGCAAGAACCCCCAGCGGCAGGGCAAGGCGGGACGCGGGGAAGCGGCGATTGTGCATCTGTCTCTCGATCCTCAAATGCGCCCCTTGTGCCGGGACGTCACGGCAAATGGGCCGCAGGTTGGGTCAGCTGTCCTTGGCCAGCCCCTCGACCAGCGGCACGAAACGCACGGGGCGCAGTTCGTCATACTCGAATCCGTCTTCCGTGCGGGTGACACGGATCAGATGCTGCACGGTATCAGACTGCCCCACCGGCAGCACCATGATACCGCCAATCCGCAACTGGGCCAAGAGCGGGCCGGGCGGATCCTCGGCGGCGGCGGTGACCAGAATGCGGTCAAACGGCGCCTGATCGGGCAGGCCGAAGCTGCCATCGGCGGTGAAGGCGGTGATGTTGGCCAGATCAAGCTGGTCAAAGACCAGCTTCGCCTCGGTGACCAGACGGCGGTGGCGGTCCACGGTATAGATGCGCCGCGCCAGCTGGCTGAGGATCGCGGCCTGATAGCCAGAGCCCGTGCCCACCTCCAGCACCTTGTCGCGGCTCGACACCTGCAGCGCCTGCGTCATGATCCCCACCACCGAAGGCTGCGAGATGGTCTGGCCGCAGGCGATGGGCAGCGGCATGTCCTCATAGGCGCGGTCGGTGAAGTAGCCCTTGACGAAATGCCCGCGGTCGATCCGTTCCATGGCGCGAAGCACGGCGCTGTCCGTCACCCCGCGCGACCGCAGGGCGAACAGGAACTGCATCTTGGCTTCGGCGTCAAAGCTCATGCAAAGGCGTCTTTCAGGCGGTCCAGCGCGTCATGTGCGGTCAGATCCGCGCGCATGGGCGTGACCGAGATATAGCCGTCAAGATTCACTTCCGCATCCGATCCCGGCGTGGCGCGGGCGCGCTGGTCGCCGCCCCGGATCCACAGGAAGCGGCGCCCCGAGGGCGACAGATGCGGCTCGCAGCCATAGCTGGTGTCGATGCGGTAGCCCTGCGGCACGACGCGGGTGCCCTTGACCTCTGCGGCGGGCAGGGGCGGGAAATTCACGCTCCAGAACAGCCGGTAGGGCGCGTCGGGCTCCAGCCCGGTGGCAAGGATGCGGCGGATCACCTCGACGCCATAGGTTGCGGCCCCCTCGAAGGGATTCTCCAGATCGCGGGTGCGCGGCCCCAGATATTGCGACAGCGCGATGGCGGGCAGACCCTGCAGCGCGCCTTCCATGGCGCCGCCCAGCGTGCCGGAATAAAGCGCGTTTTCGGCGGAGTTGTTGCCGCGGTTGACCCCGGACAGGATCAGATCCGGCGGCGTGTCGGTCATCACGTCATGCAGCGCCGCGATGACGCAGTCGGCGGGGCTGCCCTCGGCGGCCCAGCGGCGCGGGCCAAGCTCGGCCACCATCATCGGATGGGTGTAGCTGATGCAATGGCCGACCCCGGACTGCTCGAAAGCGGGCGCCACGGTCCAGACCTCGCCTTGGGGGCCCGCGATCTCGGTGGCGATGGCGTGCAGCACCTCCAGCCCCGGAGCGTTGATGCCGTCGTCATTGGTGATGAGAATGCGCATGATCTGTCCCTCGTGCTGTCAACTCCATAGGGAATGCGCGCGCGCGGGGCAAGTCGCAGCACCCTGCCGCAGCGGCGGCAGGGGCCGGAAAATCAGGGCTGTGGGGAAAGCGCCGCTGTGGCGGGCGGTGAGGCGGGCCTAGGCCAGCCCTGCCTCGGCCAGAAGCCGCGCCGCCTCGGCATAGGGGCTTGCCAGCGCGTCCTTGTCCTCGCCGGGGTGAAAGCGCATCCGGGTGGTGGTGTTCATCGGCGCGGGGGACAGGATGCGCACGCGCGGTCCGGTCTTTTCCGACTCGGCGGCCCAGCTGCGGGCCAGCGCGATCTGCGCGCCCTTGGTGGTGCCGTAATGGCCGTAGAACTTGCGCCCCGCCTGATCGTCCTCGAAGAACAGCGCCAGCCCCTCGGCACCCAGCAGGGGCGCGACATAGGGGATCAGCACGCCCATGGCGCCCAGATTGGTCGCCACCGACTTGTCCCAGTCCTTGCCATCCATATGGCTGGCCAGCGTCAGGGGGGCGGCATGGACCGCCGTATGGGCCCAGACCGCGATGCCGCCCCAGCGGTCATGGATCGACCGGCAGAGCTGCGCCATGGCTTCGGGCTTGGTGATGTCCATGGGGGCCAGCGTGGCGCTGCCGCCCCGGGCCTTGATGCGGTCGTCCAGATCCTCCAGCCCACCGATGGTGCGGCCGACGGCAACGACATGATGCGCGGGCGCCAGCGCCTCGGCCAGGGCAAAGCCGAGACCGCGGGAGGCTCCGGTGACAAGGGCGATCTTTTCACTCATGCGCGCCCTGTCGCCTGCCGCGCGCGGAATGTCAATTCGGCAGGGTGATCCATTGCGCCGCACCCCTGCGGGCCAGCGCGATGCGGTTCTGATCGATCGCCACCACCTGCGCGCCATCGACCATGTCGCCAATGCCCACGGCTTCGGTGCGACCGTCCTTTTTCAGCACGAGGGCGGCGCGGTGCTGGTCGCGGCCAAACACGCCCAGCAGCAGCGGTCGGCTGCGGGGCAGAGGCGCCTGCGTGGTGGCGGTGGCCGCGATCTGCGGCGGGGTGCCGGTCTGTGCCATGATCTGATCCCTGTCCGTTGGGTGTGGACGGCAGGGATAGCGCGGCTGCGGGGCAGGGCGAAAGGGTGCGGCGGGTCACGCCCGCGTGTGCCGGAGATGGGGCAGCGGCGGGCCGCGCAGGGCCGGGCGGTGGACCGCTCAGGCGGTCAGATGCGGCCTTATGTCATCTCCGAAGGCGGCGTAAAGATCGAGCAGCCCGTCGAAGGACAGCCCCTCTCGCTGCGCCTCGGCCAGCGGGCCGTCACTGGCGGTGAAGCGCGGCGGCTGGTCGGGGGCGACCAGCGCCAGCGTCAGCACGCTGGCGCGCTCCTCATCCAAGAGCGGCAGGGTATTGGCCAGCAGGCCCTCGCCGCCCTCAAAGCTGGCGGCGGGGTCGTCATAGGTGGCAAGCCACGCGCGGAACACCGGTTCGGGCACTTCGGCCCAGACGCCCAGATAGAGCCGTTCTTCGCTGCCCCGGATGTCAAACCCCAGGAGCCCGCGCAGGAAATAGCGCCCGTCCATCCGGCACAGATCGGCGGTCAGCCGGTCTTCGCCCGCCAGCTTTTCGCCGCCCTCGGGGGCTGGCCCGTAAGGCCAGTCCTCGGGAGCGTCAAAACCCAGATCGAACACGCCGGAAAACCGTCGCCCGCAGCAGGGGCAGGCGCGGTCGGGATCGTTGAAGCGCCGCCAGCGCGCATCCAGCGCCAGCAGGGTCACTCTGCCGCCGTCTTGAGCTTGAAGCCCTTTTCGATCATGTCCGCCGGTTCCACCGGATATTCGCCAGAGAAACAGGCATCGCAATATTGCGGGCAGCCATTGTCGCGGCCCTTCGCCTCGCCCACGGCGCGGTAAAGCCCGTCCAGCGAGATGAAGCGCAGCGAATCAACCCCCAGATGCTCGCGCATCTCGTCCTCGGACATGGTGGCGGCCAGCAGCTTTTCGCGCTGTGGCGTGTCCACCCCGTAAAAGCACGGCCATGCGGTCGGCGGCGAGGCGATGCGGAAGTGCACCTCGGCGGCCCCGGCATCAAGGATCATCTCCTTGATCTTGCGCGAGGTGGTGCCGCGCACCACCGAATCGTCGACCAGAATCACCCGCTTGCCCCGGATCAGCGCCCGGTTGACGTTCAGCTTCAGCCGGACGCCCATGTTGCGGATCTGCTCGGTGGGTTCGATGAAGGTCCGGCCCATATACTGGTTGCGGATGATGCCCATACCATAGGGGATGCCCGATTCATGGGCAAAGCCGATGGCGGCGGGGGTGCCGGAATCCGGCACCGGGCAGACCAGATCCGCATCGACCGGGGCTTCACGCGCCAGTTCCACGCCGATCTGGCGGCGGGTCTCATAGACCGACCGCCCGCCGATGATCGAATCGGGGCGCGAGAAATAGACGTGTTCGAAGATACAGAATTTCGACGGCTGCGGCCGGAAGGGGCGGCGGCTTTCGACCATCTGTCCGGTGATGACCACCATTTCGCCCGGTTCGATCTCGCGCACGAATTCGGCGCCGATGATGTCCAGCGCGCAGGTTTCCGACGACAGCACCCAGCCATCGCCCACCCGGCCCAGCACCAGCGGGCGCACGCCCAGCGGATCGCGCACGCCGATCAGCTTGGTCCGGGTCATGGCGACCACGGAAAACGCGCCTTCGACGCGGCGCAGCGCATCCTCCATCCGGGCGGGAATGTCGCGTTGCAGCGACCGCGCCATCAGGTGGATGATACATTCGCTGTCCGACGAGGACTGGAAGATAGAGCCGCGTTCGATCAGTTCGCGGCGCAGCGCATCGGCATTGGTGATGTTGCCGTTATGGGCGATGGCAGCACCGCCCATGGAAAACTCGCCAAAGAACGGCTGGACGTCGCGGATCGCGGCGCCTTTCGATCCGGCGGTGGAGTAGCGCACATGGCCGATGGCCAGCACGCCGGGCAGCGTTTCCATCAACGACTGCTTGGTGAAGTTGTCGCGCACATAGCCGAAGCGACGTGCCGAGTTGAACCCGTGCTCGGGCGCATAGGAGACAATCCCACCCGCCTCCTGACCGCGATGTTGCAGCGCGTGCAGGCCAAGGGCGACAAAGTTTGCCGCATCGGTCACGCCGTTCACGCCGAAGACGCCGCATTCTTCATGCAGGCTGTCTCCGTCGATCGCGTCGTAATCGAAGGGGTGGGCGGGGGGCATCTGGCGTTGGGACAAGGGCAGCTCCGCATCCATGAGGCTCGAGTCGCAGCCTCCATACGGCCTGCGGCTTCCAGTGTCACGAAGTGTTCGCAATTCCCCGCAATACAAAGAGCCTATCTCGGCAATGTGAACGCGCTTGGCGTCAGGATGCCGCATCCGCAAAACTGGTCAAGCACAATCCCGTGCCCTAGCTCTGGATCATCAGGGATAACCTCAGGGGGCCATGGCATGGATACCTTTCTTGGTCTGGACGCAACGCTGCTTGCGCGGATTCAGTTCGGCTTCACGGTGTCGTTCCATTTCATCTTTCCCGCGATCAGCATCGGTCTGGCCAGCTATCTGGCGGTTCTGAACGGGCTTTATCTGTGGAAGGGCAACGACACCTATCTGCGGCTCTTCAATTACTGGGTGAAGATCTTCGCCATCTGCTTTGCCATGGGGGTCGTGTCGGGCATCGTGATGTCCTACCAGTTCGGCACCAACTGGTCGGGCTTTTCCGATCTGGCGGGGCCGGTGGTCGGGCCGCTCATGGCCTATGAGGTGCTGACCGCCTTTTTCCTCGAAGCGGGGTTTCTGGGCATCATGCTGTTCGGGCGGCGCAAGGTCGGGCCGGGCCTGCACATGTTCGCCACGCTGATGGTGGCGGTGGGCACCGCGATTTCCGCCACATGGATCCTGTCGGTGAACAGCTGGATGCAGACCCCGCAGGGCTTTTCCATGAACGAGGCGGGGCAGTTCGTCCCCGAAGACTGGTGGGCCATCGTCTTTACCCCCAGCTTCCTTTACCGGCTGGCGCATACGCTGACCGCGACCTACCTGACCACCGCCTTTCTGGTGGGCGGGGTGGCCGCATGGCATCTGCTGCGCGGCGGGCAGGCCAATCCGGGCGTGCGGCGGATGTTCTCCATGGCGATGTGGATGATCGTGGTCACGGCACCGCTGCAGGTGGTGCTGGGCCATGAACACGGGCTGAACACGCTGGAATACCAGCCCGCCAAGATCGCCGCGATGGAGGGGCATTTCGAAAGCCATCCCGACGGCGCGCCGCTGATCCTGTTCGGCATCCCCGATCAGGCGGCGCAGGAAATGCGCTATGAGCTGTCGATCCCCAACCTCTCCTCGGTGATCTTCGGCAAGGGCTGGAACGGGGCGCTGCCGGGGCTCGATACCGTTGCCCCCGAAGACCAGCCGCCGGTTGCGGTGGTGTTCTGGTCGTTCCGGGTGATGGTGGGGCTTGGCTTCCTGATGCTGGGCATGGGGGCATGGGCGCTCTGGACGCGGCTGCGCGGCGATCTTTACGCCTCGCCATGGCTGCACCGCGCCGCCGTGCTGATGGGGCCTTCGGGGCTGGTCGCGGTCATCGCGGGCTGGATCACCACCGAGGTGGGCCGCCAGCCCTATGTGGTCTATGGCGCGCTGCGCACCGCCGATGCGGTCTCGCCGCTGGGGGCGGATGCCGTCGGTTGGTCGCTCATGGCCTTCATCGTCATCTATTTCACCGTGTTCGGGGCGGGCGTGCTTTATATCCTGCGGCTGATGTCGCATCCGCCCGAGGCCGGAGAGCACGGGGCGCGGGTCGAGCCGGGCCCGATCCGCAGCGCGGGCCTGACCCCGCAGCAGCAGTATCCCGGGCGGGGCAACCCCTCCGCCGATCCCGCAGAATAAGGATCCCGTCATGCCTTTTGATCTGACCGTCGCCTGGGCCCTGCTTCTGGTCTTTGCCGTCTTCACCTATGTGGTGCTTGACGGGTTCGACCTCGGGCTGGGGATCCTTTACCCGCTCTTTCCCGAAAAGCACGACCGCGATCTGATGATGAACACCGTGGCCCCGGTCTGGGACGGCAACGAGACATGGCTGGTGCTGGGGGGCGGCGGGCTCTTTGCGGCCTTTCCGCTGGCCTACGCCATCATCCTGCCCGCCACCTATCCGCTGGTCATCGCCATGCTGCTGGCGCTGGTGTTCCGTGGCGTCGCTTTTGAATTCCGCTGGCGCGCGCAGCGGCCGTTTTCGCGGGTGTCGTGGGATCTGGCGTTTTTTGGCGGCTCCACGCTGGCGGCGCTGACGCAGGGCATGATCCTTGGCACGCTGCTGCAGGGGATCGAGGTGGAGGGCCGCCAGTATGCCGGGGGCTGGTGGGACTGGCTGACGCCGTTCACCCTGCTTTGCGGCGTGGCGGTGGTGCTGGGCTATGCGCTGCTGGGGGCCTGCTGGCTGAACATGAAGACCGAAGGCGAGATCCAGCACCGCGCCCGGGTCATCGCGCGGCTGGCGGGCTTTGCCACCGTGGCGGGGATCGTCGCGGTCAGCCTTGCCACGCCCTTTCTGGAAAACGCCTATTTCGAACGCTGGCTCGCATGGCCCGGCATCCTAGAGGTGGCGATCGTGCCGGTGCTGGTGGGGGTGCTGACGCTGGTGCTGGCCCGCGCGCTTCTGGCGGGGACGGGGCCGGACTGGCTGCCCTTCGTGCTGGTGCTGGCGCTGTTCGGCCTGTGCTTCGCGGGTCTGGGCGTGTCGATGTGGCCCTATGTGATCCCGCCCTCGGTCACCATCTATGACGCGGCCAGCCCGCCCAGTTCGCAGCTCTTCATGTTCGTGGGCGCGGTGGTGCTGGTGCCGATCATCCTTGCCTATACCGCCTATGCCTACTGGGTGTTCCGCGGCAAGCTCGACCCCTCCGAAGGCTATCACTGATGCGGCGCATCCTGTGGTTCGTGGCGCTTTACGGCGCGGGCGTGGCGGTGGTGCTGACCGTGGCCTATGCCATCCGGCTGGTGCTGCTGTAACCCCGCTCCCCACCAAAGCAGAACGCCCCGCCTCGGTCCGAGGCGGGGCGCTTTTTTAAGGGCGGACCAGTGCTCCGCGCCGGAACTCAGGCGTCGCTGCCGGCGGGGGCTTCGCAGACGCCGACCAGCTGCTCGTACTGGGTGGTGACCCAGCCCAGTGCCGCAGCGGGATCCTGTGCGGCGATCCGCTCGGTCAGCTGCGAAAAGATCGCGGCAGAGCGGGAATTGTCGATCATCGCGATGTCCTGCGCGGTGATCACGGTCTGGTAGACGAAGAAGGCCACCGCCACCAGCAGCACGCCGCGCGCCACCCCGAACAGGAAGCCCAGACCCTGATCCAGCCCGCCAAGCGCCGACCGCTGCACCAGCCCGGAAAACACCGGCGTGAACAGCGAGGTCACCACCAGCACCAGCGCAAAGACCGCCGCAAAGGCCGCGATGATCGACAGCTCGCAGCTGTCGGACAGGAATTCGCCGATCACCGGCACTTCCTTGACCAGCGGCTGCACCTGCGGTGCGAACATCACCGCCAGCATCGCCGCCACGATCCAGCCCGCGATGGCCAGCGCCTCGCGCACCAGCCCCCGCGAATAGGCCAGCAGCGCCGACAGCACGATGACGAGCGCAACCACCCCGTCGACGATAGTGAAACCTTCCATGGCTCTTTGCGTCCCTTGCCTTGCGCTTGTCGGGGCCTCAGCCGGCTCCGAACACTTCACCCACGACCGTGGCGAGATCGCCCATTTCGGTCAGCGTCATCTCGCCCGCGCCAACAGGCTTTCCACCCCGCGGCAGGATCGCCGTGGAGAAACCAAGTTTTTGCGCCTCTTTCAACCGATTTTCGGTCTGGCCCACCGGGCGCAGCGCGCCCGACAGGCTGATTTCGCCAAAAACCACCGTTTCCGGAGGCAGCGCCACATCTTCGCGCGCCGACAGCAGCGCCGCCGCCACCGCCAGATCCGCGGCGGGCTCGCTGATCTTCATGCCGCCCGCCACGTTCAGATACACATCGAGCCCCGCAAAGGGAATGCCGCAGCGCGCCTCCAGCACGGCGAGGATCATCGCCAGCCGCCCGCCATCCCAGCCGACCACCGACCGGCGCGGCTGCGCCTGCGGGGTAGGGGCGACCAGCGCCTGAAACTCCACCAGCACCGGGCGCGTGCCCTCGATGCCGGAAAACACCACCGACCCCGGCGCGGGCGTGCCGCGTTCGGACAGGAACAGCGCCGAAGGGTTGGTGACCTCCGCCAGCCCCGCGCCGGTCATCTCGAAGACGCCGATCTCGTCGGCGGGGCCGAAGCGGTTCTTGACCGAGCGCAGGATGCGGAACTGGTGGCCGCGCTCGCCCTCGAAATAAAGCACGGTATCGACCATATGCTCGATGACCCGGGGCCCGGCGATCTGGCCGTCCTTGGTGACATGGCCCACCATGATCACCGCCGTATTGTGCCGCTTGGCAAAGGCGGTCAGCTCATGCGCCGCTGCCCGCACCTGCGCCACCGATCCGGGCGCCGAGGCCACGTTGTCCACCCACATGGTCTGGATCGAATCGACGATGGCAAGGCCGGGCTTTTCCGCCTCCAGCGTGGTCAGGATGTCGCGCAGGTTGGTCTCCGCCGCCAGCCGCACCGGCGCATCGGCCAGCCCCAGCCGCTGCGCCCGCATCCGCACCTGCGCGCGGGCTTCCTCGCCGCTGGCATAGATCACGCTCTGGCCCGCGCGGGCAAAGGCCGCCGCCGCCTGCAGAAGCAGCGTCGATTTGCCGATGCCGGGATCACCGCCGACCAGAATGGCAGAGCCGGGCACCAGCCCGCCGCCCAGCACCCGGTCAAGCTCGCCCAGACCCGAGGCGGTGCGCGGCGGCGCCGCCTCCGAGGTGGCGAGATCGGACAGCACCACCGCCCGCCCGCGCGAGGCCCCCAGAGCCTTGCCCGCGGGCCCCTGCGACAGCGGCACCTCTTCCACGATGGTGTTCCACGCGCCGCAGGCATCGCAGCGCCCCGACCATTTGGACGTGGTGTTGCCACAGGCCTGACAGACAAAGGTGGAGGATGTGCGCGCCATGGCGCCTTGTGCCAAGACGGGGGGGCGGCTGCAAGCCGTGCCTTCTTCTGACCGCAAATATCCCGGGGGAGTCTGCGCGCAGGCGCAGACGGGGGCAGCGCCCCCGGCCCTTATTCGGCGGCGCGCCGCGCAGGCATGGCAACGATCCGCTCAGGCGCGCCGCCTTCCTCCGGCTCGGCCCGCAGGGCGGCGGGCAGCACATAGGGGCCGGGCGCCGGGGCGGGTCTGGGCTCCTCGGGCAGAATCTCCGGCAGCACCCGCTCCAGCTCCTCGCAGAGCCGCACCAGCTGCGCTTCGGCCACTGCCTCGTCCAGTTCGACCCGGTCGTGCCACATGCGGATTTCCGTGGCCAGCGCCTTGGCCTGATCCAGCCTGCGGTTGAAATCCTCGATCTCCTGCTGGCGCGCGATCAGGAAATCCCGTGCCCGCATCACGTTGCTGTCGGAATAGATGCGCGCCAGTTCGCGGGACACATGGCTCATCTGCGCCGCAACCTCGAGGATCGACGGCTCCAGATCACCCAGATCGGGATGGTCGCGCAGGAAGGCGATGCGTTCGCGGATCGAATCAAATTCCGAGGACAGCGTGAACACGCCCTGCCGGTCGGCGCGATGCGCCGCCGCATAGGCCTGCGCCACATCGCGCATGTTGAGGTGAAACCGCCGGTGCGAGCGTTCCAGCGCCATGACCCGCGCATTGGTGGGCAGATAGGCCGCCAGCGCCACGGCCAGCGCCACCAGCCCGATCTGCAGCCACATGCCTGCGTTTTCAATGGGTTCGGTGCCAAGGCTCATGTCCAGAACCAGCCATGGCAGCAGGCCGAAGGCCGCCGCCAGCGTCCATGCGCCAAGGCTTGCCCCCAGCGCCAGCACGATCAGGATGGAGATCTGCTGAAGCACCGACTGCAGGATGAGCGCGCTACGGCGCAGCGGTGTTTCCATAACCCAACCCCCCGGAAAACGATCAAAAAACTGATGGGAGTCAAGATAGAACAGGCGGTGGAAAATCCTACAGAATTTTAACCAAATCCCCGCAGGCTGCGCGGTTGCGGCAACAATGGGGGTCCGGGATCAGGATTGTTGCGCCGCTTGCGCCCCTTTCCTCCGCTGCCGGCGTTTCTCCAGCGCGGCCAGCGCCATGGAGGCAAGAATGCAGAAAGTGAAGAGGTAAAGCCCCCATGCCGTCTCCACCCGGCCCACACCGATGCCCTTGGCCAGCGTGATGTAAAGCGCCAGCAGGAAGATGTCGGCCATGGCGAGCCGTCCCAGGGCTGCAAGTGCGGGCAGGGCGCGCGGGCCGAGCCTGCCGAACTGCACCAGCGCAAGGCCCGCGGTCTTGGCCATGGGCGCCACCAGCGCAAAAAGCGCCACCAGCAGCGCCAGTAGGCGGTCGGTCTGCCAGAGCGCGGCGAGGCCGGAGAGCACGCTGATTTCCTGCAGGCCAAAGAGCGGCAGCAGGCCCGCGCGCAGCAGGGGGGCGGTCCATGCGAGCGGATAGAGGATCAGCAGCGCGAGGTTGAGGTATTTCAGCATCGCACCCGCCCCGGCCTCGAGGGGGCGCTGCCCCCGCGCGCGTGCCGCGCGCCCCCCGGAGTTTTCCGGGCAAGATGAAGGGGCAGGGTCGCGCTCACAGCCAGCGGGTGGCGGCCCAGAGGCCGAGGAGGGTGCCGATCAGGATGACATGCAGCGCGTCGATCCAGGCCGCGCGGCGGCCCGGCAGCACGGCGCTGACCAGCAGCGGCGCCGAGGCCAGCAGCAGCGCGGGCAGGCCCTGCCCCTGGGTCATCGCCTGCGAGGCCATGGCGAAGACCGGGCCTTGGTTCAGGTTCAGCGCCGGGGCGAAGGTCAGCGCCAGCCCCGCCAGCGCCAGCAGCAGCGACAGCAGCGCCGCCAGCCGCGCCGGGCCGCGCGCGATCAGGCCGCGCGCCAGCGCCAGCAGCGCCAGCACCTCCAGATAGACGAAGGTCCGCACGAAGATCAGCGCCAGCAGCAGCGGGCTTGGTTCGAAAAAGGTCATCGCAGCGCCTCGATGGGGCCATAGGGGTGGCCGTGGATGAACTGCCGGACATAAGGATCGTCGGTGCTGTCCAGATCGCCGACCGGGCCGGTCCAGCGGATGCGGCCGTCATGCAGCATGGCGACGCGGTCGGCAATGGCGCGGACCGAGGCCATGTCATGGGTGATGGTGATGGTGGTGGCGCCCATTTCGGTGGTGATCTCGCGGATCAGGGCGTTGATGACCCCGGCCATGATCGGATCAAGCCCGGTGGTGGGTTCATCGAAGAAGATCACCTTGGGGTCGGCGGCGATGGCCCGGGCAAGGCCCACGCGTTTCTGCATGCCCCCCGACAGTTCGGCGGGCAGCCGGTCGGCCACCTCCGGCCCCAGCCCGACGCGGCGCAGCTTGTCGAGCGCCACGGCCCGCGCCTCGGCCTGCGGGCGGCGCAGGCTGCCCCGCAGCAGGCGGAAGGCGACGTTCTGCCAGACCGGCAGCGAGTCGAAGAGCGCGCCGCCCTGAAACAGCATGCCGAAGCGGGACAGGAAGGCCTCGTGGTTGCGGCCCTGCGTATCCTGCCCGTCCACGGTGATCTGGCCCGCGTCGGGCGGCACAAGGCCAAGGATAGATTTCAGCAGCACCGATTTGCCGGTGCCCGACCCGCCGATCACCACCAGCGACTGGCCGCGCGCCACGTCGAGATCGACGCCGCGCAGCACGGCATTGGCACCAAAAGATTTGCTGAGGTTACGGATCCGGATCATGCCGAAAAGAACACCCCCGTCAGCAGGAAATTGGCGGCAAGGATCAGGATCGCCGCCGCCTCGACCGAGCCTTTGGTGGCGCGGCCCACGCCCTGCGCGCCGCGCCCCGAGCCCATGCCGTAATAGCAGCCCATCAGCGCCGCGATGCCGCCAAAGGCGCAGCCCTTGGCGAGCGAGGAGAGCACGTCCAGCGGTTCGAGAAAATCGAGCGTGTTTTTCAGATAGCCCGCCGCGTTGAAGCCAAGCGGGCCGGTGGCCACGGCATAGCCGCCCGCGATGCCGATGACATCGCCCACCGCCACGAGGGCCGGCACCACCAGCAGCGCCGCCAGCAGGCGCGGCGCCACGAGATATTTCATCGGATGGGTGCTGAGCGTCACCAGCGCGTCGATCTGTTCGGTGACCTTCATCGTGGCGATTTCGGCCGCGATCGAGGAGGTGACGCGGGCCGCGATCATCAGCCCCACCAGCACCGGGCCCAGTTCGCGCACCATGCCGATGGCCACGATCTGCGGCACCACTGCCTCGGCGCTGAACCGCGCGCCGCCCGAATAGATCTGCAGCGCCAGCGCACCGCCGGTGAAGATGGCGGTCATGCCCACCACCGGCAGCGACAGCCAGCCGATCTGCAGCAGCGCGCCCGCGAATTCCCGGCCATAGAAGGGCGGGCGCAGGAGATGCGACAGCGCCTGCAGCGCAAACAGCGTGACCCGTCCCACCGCCGCAAGCCCCGCCAGAACGGCGCGGCCGATCAGGGCAAGGGGCGCCGCCGGGCTCATCCGCCGAGATAGCGCCGCGCGTAGCGGGAGCCGAGCGAGGTCAGGATCTCGTAGCCGATGGAGTTGATGTGATCGGCAAGCTGGTCCACGCCCTGATGCGGGCCAAGCAGTTCCAGCGTGGCGGGCATTTCGCGCACCGCGCTGACATCGACGGTGATCAGATCCATGCTGATGCGGCCCAGAAGCTTGCAGCGGGTGTCGCCCGCCCAGAGATGGGTCTTGGGTGCCAGCGCGCGGATCAGGCCATCGGCATAGCCGGCGGCGATGGTGGCGACCTTCATCGGCATCCGCGCCACGAAGGCATTGCCATAGCCCACGGATTCGCCCGCCGTCACGTCGCGCACCTGAATGATCGGGATGTCCAGCGCCACCACCCGCTGCGCCGCCGCGAAGGGCAGGCCGCCATAAAGCCCGATGCCGGGGCGGGTGACGTCGAAATGATAGGCCTCGCCCAGCAGGATGCCGCCCGTCGCCGCCAGGGACCGAGGCGCCTCGATGCCGTCGGTCATCTCGCGGAAGGTGCGCAGCTGGAAGGCGTTCATGCCGTGATCGGGCTCATCGGCGCAGGCCAGATGCGACATGACCAGACGCGGGTTCTGCGCCAGCGCGATGTCGCGCAGCGCCGACCATTCCGCCGGTTCCATGCCCAGCCGGTTCATGCCGCTGTCAAGCTGGATGCCGAAGGGATGGCCGGGCAGCGCCTCGACATGGCGCAGCATCTGGTCGATGGAGTTGATCATCGGCGTCAGATGCGCATCGCGCAGCAGGGCGGCATCGCCGGTCATATGGCCGGAGAAGACGTTGATCTCTGGCCCGGCGCCAAGGATATGGCGCAAGCTTGCCCCTTCCTCGGTGGTGGCCACGAAGAACCGGCGCACGCCTTCGCGCGCCAGCATGGGGGCCACGCGGTCCGCGCCCAGCCCGTAGCAGTTCGCCTTCACCACGGCGCCCGCCTCGGCGGTGCCGCGCGCGGCGAGAGCGCGCCAGTTGGCGCGGATTGCGTCAAGATCGATGGTAAGCTGTGCCTGTGCCATGGCGCGACTGATTGCGTCCGGGGGGCGGGGCGTCAAGGGGGAAAGCGCGCGCAAGCGCCGCTGCGCGGGCTTGCCGCGCTTGAAGGGGGCGGGGTGCTGGTTTATGTCCCCCGGATCACTCTCAGGAAATCCGGGAACACCCATGCGCGCCGAGACCCAGAAAACCGTCGACAAGATCGAGAAATCGCTCGACCTGCTGGCCCAGCGGCTGGACTGGGAGACCGCGCCCTACCGGCTGGAAGAATTCAACGCGCGGGTCGAGGATCCGAACCTGTGGAACGATCCGACCGCCGCGCAGAAGCTGATGCGCGACCGGCAGATGCTTGTCGATGCGATGGAAACCTATCGCTCCATCAAGCAGGATCTGCAGGACGGCGTCGATCTGATCGAACTGGGCGAGATGGAAGACGACGCCGCCGTGGTGGCCGAGGCCGAGGCCGCGCTGAAGCAGCTTGCCGAACGCGCCGCCAAGAAAGAGCTGGAGGCGTTGCTGGACGGCGAGGCCGACGCCAATGACACCTTCCTTGAAATCAACGCGGGCGCGGGCGGCACCGAGGCCTGCGACTGGGCCGAGATGCTGCAGCGGATGTTCGTCCGCTGGGCGGAAAAGCGCGGCTACGAGGTGGAGCTGCAGTCCGAGGAAGCGGGTGCCGAGGCGGGCATCAAGTCGGTGGGCTACAAGATTTCCGGCCTCAACGCCTATGGCTGGCTGAAATCGGAATCGGGCGTGCACCGGCTGGTGCGGATCTCGCCCTTTGGCAAGGGCACGCGCGAGACGTCCTTTGCCTCGGTCTGGGTCTATCCGGTGGTCGATGACAATATCGAAATCGACGTCAATCCCAGCGACATCCGGGTGGACACCTACCGGTCGTCGGGCGCGGGCGGGCAGCACGTGAACACCACCGATTCCGCGGTGCGCATCACCCATATTCCCACCGGCATTGTGGTCACCAGTTCGGAAAAGTCGCAGCATCAGAACCGCGACATCGCCATGAAGGCGCTGAAATCGCGGCTTTACCAGATGGAGCTGGACCGCCGGAACGCCGAGATCAACGCCGCCCACGAGGCCAAGGGCGATGCGGGCTGGGGCAACCAGATCCGGTCCTATGTGCTGCAGCCCTACCAGATGGTGAAGGATCTGCGCACCGGGGTGGAAACCTCTGACACGCAGGGCGTGCTCGACGGCGATTTGGACCAGTTCATGGCCGCCACGCTGGCGCAGAACGTGGCGGGCAAATCCCGCGCCGATGCGCGCGGCGAGGACTGAGGCCGCGCATCCCGCTTGCCCTCTCGCCCTGACCGCGGCTTAGATGCCCGCGGGACAGGAGGAGGAGGCATCATGTCGGACATCCCCGCATCTGGCGTGCCGGAATTTGCACCGGTGCGCCTTGCCACGCTGCGCGCGGCACTGGCGCTTGGCTGGCGGGATCTGCGCCGCGCCAAGCGCTTTGCGCTGGTTCTTGCCGGGGTCTATGTGGCGGCGGGGCTGGCGCTAAGCTGGATCACGCGGGCCACCGGGCAAAGCTTCTGGCTGGTGCTGGCGGCGGTGGGCTTTCCGCTGGTGGGCCCCTTCGCGGCGTTCGGGTTCTACGAGATCTCGCGCCGTCTGACCCGGGGCGAGGCGCCGGGGTGGCGGCCGGTCTTCGGCGTGATCCTGCGGCAGTCGCAGCGGCAGCTGCCCTCGCTCTGCGCGGTGATCGTGCTGGTCTTCCTGTTCTGGTTCTTTCTGGGCCACATGATCTTTGCCCTGTTTCTGGGGCTTGCGCCGATGACCAATATCAGCAGCAGCCCGGAAGTGTTTCTAAGCGTGAACGGGCTGATGATGCTGGGCACCGGCACGCTGGTGGGGGCAGGCTTCGCCGTGCTGCTTTACACGATCACCGTGCTGGCGCTGCCGCTGCTGCTTGACCGCGAGGTGGATTTTGTCACCGCGATGATCGTGTCGGTCCAGTATGTGCTGGCCCATCCGGTGCTGATGCTGGCCTGGGGCGCGCTTCTGGCCGGGCTGACCTTTCTGGCGCTGCTGCCGGGCTTTCTGGGCCTGTTTCTGGTGCTACCATGGCTGGGCCATGCCTCGTGGCACCTTTACGCCCTGCTGCGGGGCGCTGATACGGCCTGAGCGGTCAGCGGAACGGGTCGTTCACCCGCAGCTGCTGGCGGTGGAAGGGCACCAGCTCCGACGCCGTGCGGTAGCCCGTGCTGCGCGCGGCGGCCAGCACCTTATGCGTGTCATGGCCCAGAAATTCATAGACCAGCCGCGCCGCCCGCCGCCCCGAGGGGTTTTCGGGCGTGGTGCGCACGGTGTAGCCGACCCAGAAATGGTTGGCGAGCGCCGCCGCCCGCGACAGGTAGTTGAACGAGGTGGTCACCGCCCCGTTGCGGCTGACCATGGCCGCGATGCCCTCGGCCTGCGGCATGACAAAGCCGCGGAACTCGCGCGAGGCGGGATCGGTGGGCAGGTCATGCATCGACATCGCTTCCTTCGGCTCGAAGCCGCGCAGGAAGGTGAAGCCGTCGCGCCGGGTGATGTGCACGAGCCCGACCACGAAACGCTCTTCCTCGGAGAACGCGGCGCGGGAAAAGCGGTAGAAGCCCGAGGGGAATTCCTCTTCGGACAGCCCCATCATGCCTGCGCCGACATAGTTCGCGATGAAGGGGTGGCGCAGCAGGTCGCGGGGGGTGTCGCGGATATGCGTCACCGGCTCCAGCAGGATGCGCGCATCAACGCCAAAAAAGCGGCAGATCCGGTGCAGCACATCGGGGCGGGGGAAGCTCTCTCCGGCCAGATAGCGGTTGAACTGCGTGCGGTTGATTCCAAGGTCGCGGCACAAGGCCGAAATCGAGGCCGCATCCTGACCCAGGCGACGCAGATTCGCGCCAAACACGCCCCGCAGCTCTGCCGGGCTTAGCTGCGCCTCCGCAGCATTACCTTCTTTGGCCATGACTTTTCTTCTCTTTTGCACGCCCATCCGGTCGGGAAAACCGCCATCCACCGTCTTGTCCTCACTATCCGTATCTCAACTGATGCGTATTGGCATCATATGTGATGCGATATCGCGACAGGGTTTACTTAAAGCGTCACAAAATGCAAGTGGTCGTCACGTTTACCCTGATGTGCGACGCTTTTGATTTGCGTCACGCTGATGTAATGAACGAGCGTTAAGGGTGTCGCCATGTCACGCAAGATGTACGGGGTCGTGCTCTGGGCCGACCAAACCGATAACCAGGCTGTGGTGTGGTGCGAAGACCATGGAGATCTTGCCTATTGGCATGACACCGGCTCCCCTCAGCACGAGGGGCCCTGTCTTGACGCGGGCGACCTGATCCAGTTCGAACTGATGCAGGATCGCAATCTGCGCTATGTGCGCAATCCCGAACGGGTGATGCAGCAGCATTTTGCCGGGCTTGCCGGGCGGCTCAAGACCGCGCGCGGCGCTGTCGCGCGGCCTTCGGACGCGCGCGACCGGGGCACGACAGTGCTGGCCTTCCCTGCGCGCCGCCGGGCGCCGCTTTCCGTCTGATTGCCTGAGATCCGGTGCCCGGAAACGCAAAGGACCGCCGGGGCGGTCCTTTCTGTCCTGTCCGGGATCCGGAGATCCGCTCAGCCCCTGCCGCGGCTCAGCGCCGCCACGCCGGTGCGCGCCACCTGAACCAGACCGAGCGGGCGCATGAGATCGGCAAAGGCGTCGATCTTGTCCGGGGTTCCGGTCAGCTGGAAGACGAAGCTTTCCAGCGTGCTGTCCACCACATGGGCGCGAAAGATGTCGGCCAGCCGCAGCGCCTCCACACGTTTGTCGCCGGTTCCGGCCACTTTCAGCAGCGCCAGTTCCCGCTCCACCGAACTGCCTTCGGCGGTCAGATCGTGGACCTCGTGCACTGACACGATCCGGGTCAGCTGCGCCTTTATCTGTTCGATGACCTGCGGGGTGCCGGTGGTCACGATGGTGATGCGCGACAGATGACCCTCGTGGTCGACCTCTGCCACGGTGAGGCTGTCGATATTGTAACCCCGTCCCGAAAACAGCCCGATGACCCGGGCCAGAACCCCGGGTTCATTTTCCACGAGCACGGTGATGGTGTGGGTCTCCTGAACATCGGAGAAGGTGGGGCGAAGGTTATAGGCCGAATGCTTGTTCGAGCCCTTCTTGATCTGCAGAGGCGACATCTGCGGTCCTTTCCGGTCATGAGCGAGAATTTTCGTCCGAAAATTCTCGCGGGGGGCAGGGGGGGGCGCGAGAATTTTCGTCCGAAAATTCTCGCTGGGGACAGGGGTCAGACCATCACCGCACCCTTGCCCGCGATCGCATTGGTGGCCTTGGCATCGCCCAGAAGCATCTTGTTATGCGGCTCGCCTGACGGGATCATCGGGAAGCAGTTCTCGTGCTTTTCCACCAGACAGTCGAAGATGACCGGACCGTCATAGGCCAGCATTTCCATGATCGCGTCATCCAGATCGGCAGGATCGGCGCATTGGATGCCCTTGGCGCCAAAGGCTTCGGCCAGCTTGACAAAATCGGGCAGCGCTTCGGACCAACTCTGCGAATAGCGCTCGCCATGCAGAAGCTGCTGCCACTGGCGCACCATGCCCAGGCGTTCATTGTTGAGAATGAACTGCTTGACCGGCAGGCGGAACTGCATGGCCGTGCCCATTTCCTGCATGTTCATCAGCCAGCTTGCCTCACCCGCCACGTTGATGACCAGCGCCTGCGGATGCGCCACCTGCACGCCGATGGAGGCGGGGAAACCATAGCCCATGGTCCCGAGCCCGCCGGAGGTCATCCAGCGGTTCGGATCCTCGAAGCCAAGGAACTGCGCCGCCCACATCTGGTGCTGGCCGACCTCGGTGCAGATGTAACGGTCGCGGTCCTTGGTCAGGGCCTCGAGCCGCTGCAGCGCGTATTGCGGCTTAATGGTGGTCTCGGAGGGTTTGTAGGTCAGGCATTTGACCTTCCGCCATTCCTCGATCTGCTGCCACCAGCGCGCCAGCGCCTCGCGGTTGACGCGGCGCCCGCGTGCCTTCCAGATTTTCAGCACGTCTTCCAGCACATGGGCGATGTCGCCGACGATGGGCATGTCCGCCTTGATCACCTTGTTGATCGAGGAGGGGTCGATGTCCACATGGGCCTTTTTCGAGCGCGGCGAGAAGGCGTCGATCCGCCCGGTGATGCGGTCGTCGAACCGCGCGCCGAGGTTGATCATCAGATCGCAGCCATGCATCGCCAGATTGGCCTCGTAAAGCCCGTGCATGCCAAGCATGCCCAGCCAGGCCCGGCCGGAGGCGGGATAGGCGCCCAGCCCCATCAGGGTGGAGGTGATGGGAAAGCCCGTGGCCTCCACCAGTTCGCGCAGCAGCTGGCTGGCGCCGGGGCCGGAATTGATCACGCCGCCCCCGGTGTAGAAGACCGGACGTTCTGCCGTCTCGATCGCCTCGACAAGCTGGGTGATGGTCTCCATGTCGCCCTTCACCTGCGGGCGGTAATGGCCGATGGGGGCCTGCGGCTTCGGCGTGTAATCGGCGCTGGCGAACTGCACGTCCTTGGGGATGTCGACCAGCACCGGACCGGGGCGGCCCGAGGTGGCGACGTGAAAGGCCTGATGGATCACCGAGGACAGCTTGACGGTGTCCCGCACCAGCCAGTTATGCTTGGTGCAGGGGCGGGTGATGCCCACCGTGTCGGCCTCCTGAAAGGCGTCGGAGCCGATCATGAAGGTCGGCACCTGACCCGACAGCACCACCAGCGGGATCGAATCCATCAGCGCGTCGGTCAGGCCGGTGACGGCATTGGTGGCGCCGGGGCCGGAGGTGACCAGCGCCACGCCGGGCTTGCCGGTGGAGCGGGCATAGCCTTCGGCGGCATGGATCGCGGCCTGTTCATGGCGCACGAGAATGTGGCGGATGTCGTTCTGCTGAAAGATCTCGTCATAGATCGGCAGCACCGCGCCCCCGGGATAGCCGAATACCGTGTCCACACCCTGATCCTTCAGGGCCTGAACCACCATTTTCGCTCCGGTCATCTGACGTGTCATCGCGGTCTCCGTTCCTGACGTCATTCCAGTCATCTGCGCATAAAAAAGCCCCCGAGACGGTCGGGGGCGCATGGGGGGATCCTCAAGGTTCCGTTTACCGGCCCATGCGCCAATCGCCTACAATGAGAATTACCCGTAGCATCCGTATGGACTCCTTGTGCGTGGCCGGGACCATAGGCAAGCCCGTCGGGGGCGTCAACCGGGAAAGAGACGGAAAAGCTGCGCGGATGGGGCATTTTCTTTCCGTTTCTTGCGCAAGCCTCGAGATTTTTGAAACTTACGGCATTCTGGCGCGCAAGGACGGTGCAGGCGGGGCCGGAAAGTGCCGTCAGGGGTGACAAAGGCGGCGCTGCGCGCGCAATCCCGCAGGCGCAGCAGGCCGGGGGAGGAGGCTCCTGCCCCTGCGTGACGGGGGGAGGGCAGGACAGGCGGGGGCTCTGCCCCCAACCGCGCGGGGCGCGCGGCTTCCCCCGGGATATTTGCAGCCGATGGAAAGGGCTGCGGCTCAGCTGTTGACGCCGGTGCCCTGCAGCACGCCATGTTCCAGCGCGTAGCGGGTGAGGCCAGCGGTGGAGCTGATGCCCAGCTTGCGCTTGATGTTCTTGCGATGCGTCTCGACCGTGCGAACCGAGATGTCGAGCACCAGCGCCACTTCCTTGTTGGACCTGCCCTGCGCCAGCTGCAGCAGGATGGTCTGTTCGCGGTTGGTCAGCTGTTCGCGCCCGCCGGCGAGGATCGGCGCCAGCGCGCCTTCGGCGCCGGTGCAGAGATAGCGCTCGCCGCCCATGACAGTGTCGATGGCGCGCTTGATCTCTTCGGTGGGCACGTCTTTCAGCACATAGCCCATGGCGCCATGGCCAAGCGCGGTGGAGATGTATTCCGGAGTGTCATGCATCGACAGCATCAGCACGCGGGTCTGCGGGCGGCGTTCAAGGATCATCTCGGTGGCCGACAGCCCGTTGAGCCCGGGCATGTTGAGATCCATCAGGATCACGTCGGGGGCCAGATCGTCCAGCCGGTCGATCATCTGCTGGCCGGAGGAGAGCGTGGCCAGAACCTGGATGTCGTCGTAGCTTTCGAGGATCGCCTCGATCCCTTCGGCCACCAGCGGGTGATCATCCACAACAACGACGCGGGTCTGGAAGGTCATGCGCGGGCCTTTGGCTGGGGGCTTTCTTCGGGGGGCAGCAGGTGCGAGAGCGGGATCTGCGCCTCGATAGCGGTGCCGGATCTGGAGGACAAGATGCGCAGCGTGCCGCCAAGCTGGTCCATGCGTTCCTGCATGTTGCGCAGGCCGATGCCGGCATGGCCCGCACGGCGGTCGGGATCGAGCCCGCAGCCATTGTCGGCCACCCGCAGCGTCGCCCCCTTGCGGTGGCTGCGCAGGTCGATGTCGACCCGGGTGGCGCCGGAATGGCGCTCCACATTGGTCAGCGCCTCCTGCGCGATGCGGTAAAGCGCGATGCGGCTTTCCTGATCGATGCGGTTGCGGAACACCACCGTGTCGAAGCGGGTGTCGATGCCGGTGCGGGCGTGGAAATCGTCGGTCAGCGCCTTCAGCGCCGGGCCAAGCCCCAGATCGTCCAGCACGCCGGGGCGCAGGTCGCGGCTGATGCGGCGCACCTCCTGAATGGCGCCGGTCAGGGCGCTGTGGCCGCGGTCCAGCGCGTCCATGGCGCGGGGATCCTGCTGGGCCAGCCTGCGCCGGGTGATGTCGAGCGCGTATTTCACGCCCACGAGGATCTGGCTGATGCCGTCATGCAGTTCGCGCGCCACCCGGCCCCGCTCGGCCTCCTGCGCGTCAAAGACGCGCTGGGTCAGTTCCTTGAGCTTGGCATCGGCGAGCCGTCTTTCGCGCAGGTTCATGGCGATGCCCGACAGGAACACCGCCAGCAGCGCGCAAAGCGTGATGGCGCCGATATAGACGAAGGTGCGGCGCACCCGCGCCTCCACCTCGGCGCGGGAGGCGGCGACGGTGGCCAGCACGTCATCGATGAAGACGCCGGTGCCCACCGCCCATTGCCAGTCCTGAAAGCCCATGACGAAGGAGACCATGCGCGCCTCCTCGCCGGTGGAGGGTTTGGGCCAGAGATAGGAATGATAGCCCGAGCCCTGCCGGGCAATCTCGATCAGCGGCCCAACGATGGGGGTGCCTTCGCTGTCGGTGAGATCCTGCCAGTTGCGCCCGATCAGATCCGTCCGGCGTGGCGAGACAAGGTTGGTGCCGTCGTAATCATAGACGAAGAACGACCCGTCCTCGCCATAGATCATCGCGGCAAGGATCTGGGCGACCTTGATCTTGGCGGTCTCGTCATCGGGGGCGGCCCCGCCATAGATGAAATAGAAGCCGTTGCGCGCCTGCGTGACATAATTGCGCAGCTCCTGCATCTTGGTGTCCAGAAGCTGCGTCTCCAGCGTCTGGATCTCGCGTTCGGCCAGCATCCGGGCATGATGCGCGACCAGCAGCGCGATGGCCGCGCCCGCCAGCACCAGCGGCACGGAGGCCAGCAGAAAGAGTTTCTGCCCGTAGCTGAGCCGGAGGGTCTGGAGCAGGGCGCGCATGGGAGGCAGGTAAGGCCAATCCCCCGCATGCGCCAAGCGGAAATGCGCGTCCCATGGGAAGCCGGGGCACAGGATCAAGAGTGCCGCTGCGTCAGAGGCGGTTTTTTTCCGCCTCTCTCCGTAGCACTGGGTATTCCGCTCTGCCCGCGCCCTGGCTTAGTCTGACGCTGCTATCGATCCGCGACGGTCTCCGAGGAGAGGGACCGCGCTGTCTTCTATGGGAGGAAATTCATGGACCGTCGTTCCTTTTTGCGCGCCACCACTGCGGGCGGCGCTGCCGCTGCCGCCTCGGCGCTTGCAGCCCCCGCCTATGCGCAGGGCCGCCGCACGCTGACGCTGGTCACCACATGGGCCCGGGGCCTTGCCGGGGTGCATGACAGCGCGCAGTACTGCGCCGACCAGATCACCGCCGCCACCGATGGCCAGATCACCGTCGATCTGAAGGCCGCAGGCGAGCTTGTGGGCGCCTTCGAGGTGTTCGACGCCGTCTCCTCCGGGCAGGCGGACATGTATCACGGGGTGGATTACTACTTCCTCGGCCAGCATCCGGCGCTGAGCTTCTTCAGCCAGATGCCCTTTGGCATGAACTTCATGGAATATGCCAACTGGATCAACCACGAGGGCGGTCAGGAACTGTCGGACGAGCTTTATTCCATTTTCGGGCTGAAGGCGATGTCGGCAGGCAATACCGGCCCGCAGTCCGGCGGCTGGTTCGCCAAGGAGATCAACTCCGCCGCCGATTTCGAGGGCCTGAAGTTCCGGATGCCGGGGCAGGGCGGTCAGGTGATGGGCAAGCTCGGCGCCTCGGTGCAGAACCTGCCCGGCGGCGAGGTCTATCAGGCGCTGTCCTCGGGGGCCATCGACGGCACCGAATGGATCGGACCCTGGGCCGATGAAAAGGCCGGTTTCCAGGAAATCACCAAGATCTATTACACCGGCGGCTTCCACGAGCCGGGGCCGAACCTGAACCTGACCATGAACCTCGACGTTTATGATAGCCTGACCCCGGTCCAGCAGAAGATCGTCGAGCAGGTGACGCGCGCCTCCAACATCTGGACGATGTCGCTGTTCATGGCCAACAACTCCTCGGCGCTGCAGCGGCTGCAGTCGGGCGGCGTGCGTCTGATGGAATTCCCCGACGAGGTCTGGGACGCCTTCGGCACCGCCTCCAAGGAAGTCACCGCAGAGCCCATGGGCGACGAGCTCTACAAGCGCTGCTATGACAGCTACATGGCCTCGCTCGCCTCGTCGGCCACGTGGATCGCGCGCTCCGAAGGCACTTTCTCGGCGCAGCGCAACCGCGTGATGGGGCTCTGATCCGCATCCTCTGACACCGGGAGGCCGCGCCGCGCGCGGGGCTTCCCCAACGGTCGGACGCGCGTCTGTGCGGCGGTCCCTGCGGTCCGCCGCAGGGGCCGTGCCGTATCGTGCATCTTTCAATTCGGACCTCAACAAAAGGCGGCGGGACCATGGAGGAAAACGGCACATCCGGTCTTCTGGGCGTTCTGGGCGGCGGATTGCTTGCCTTCGTGCAGAATATCGCGATGTCCTTCTACAATCTCGGCTATGCGATCACGCATCCGGGGCTGTGGCTGGACTGGAGCAACAGCGAATCGATCATGCGCTTCGTCTATTACGGCGCCTCGGTGGAGCTGCTGTATGTCATCCTGACCACGGTGCTGATCCTGACGGCGCTGGGCATGTGGCGGCATTCCATCCTCTGGGGGCTGGTGCGCGGGCTGGAGGGCTTTTCCAACGGGCTGGGCCGCTTCTTCGCCTGGGCCGGGCTGATCATGGTGCTGCAGCAGGTGCTGATCGTCTTCACCCAGCGCATCTTTGCCCGGCCCGACATGTCCTTCGGGCTGGGGCTGACGCTGAGCCTCGACATCAGCTGGTGGTCGGAAGAGCTGAAGCTTTACAACGCGATGATCGTGGTCTTCTGCCTCGCCTATACCTTCGTGCAGGGCGGGCATGTGCGGGTGGATCTTCTTTATTCCCCCGCCTCCTACCGCACCAAAAAGGTGATCGACATGGTGGGCTCGGTTATCTTCATGCTGCCCATGGCGGTGCTGACATGGCTTTACGCGTGGTTCTTCCTGTGGCGGCACCTGATCGTGCCCAACCCCTCGGCCTCCGAAAACCTTGACCGGCTGCTGAACAAGGCGCGCGCGCTGCGCTGGAACGTCGAGACCATCGGCTTCAGCCCCAACGGCTTCACCGGCTATTTCCTGTTCAAGATCCTGATCGTGCTCATGTGCGCGATGATCTTCCTGCAGGGCGTGACCTTCTTCTGGCGCTCCTATCTGGAATGGCGCGAGGGCGAAGAGAGCGAGGGCAAATATCACGACCATGACCGGATCGAGCAGGGCGAAGACGCCTACGATCACGCGGAATTCTGAGGGGACGGGACAGAACCATGTTATTCGGACTTGATGGCGTCGAGATCGGGCTGATCATCGTCTTCCTCACGCTTTTTGCCGCGATCCTGTCGGGTTTTCCGGTGGCCTTCGCCATCGGCGGCGCCGGGGTGATCTCCTTCGGGATCATCGCGGCGCTCGATTCCGCCGGGCTGCTCATTCATCAGGCGATCGACACCGGGTCGGACGCCTATCGCGCGCTGGTGGCCACCGGCGTGCGCGAGGATGCCATATCCATCTTCCGCAATCCGGACCTGCCGCGGATCGGCATGCCGGTCTTTGAACGCGGCTGGGAAGTGGCGATGGACCGCAACCTCGCCTTCATCGTCAACCGCATCAACGAACGCGTCATCGCGGGCCAGAGCATCGAGACGCTGCTGGCGGTGCTGATGTTCGTGATGATGGGCATCGTGCTGGAACGCTCCAAGATCGCCAATGACCTGCTGACCACCATGGCGCGGGTGTTCGGCCCGCTGCCCGGCGGCCTTGCGGTGTCCATCGTGGTGGTGGGGGCCTTCCTTGCCGCCTCCACCGGCATCGTCGGCGCGACTGTGGTCACCATGGGGCTGCTGGCGCTGCCCACCATGCTGCGCAATAACTATTCGCCGGAACTGGCCACCGGGGTCATCGCCGCCTCGGGCACGCTGGGGCAGATCATTCCGCCCTCCATCGTGATCGTGCTTCTGGGCACGCTGGCGGGGGATCTCTATTCCTCTGCACAGGAAAGCCGGGCGCAGCTTGCGGGCTGCACCGATGCGCTGACCCTGCTGGGCGAACCTGCCGTGGTGTCGGTGGGCACGCTCTTTCAGGCGGCGATGCTGCCGGGCATCCTGCTGGCGGTGCTTTACGCCGCCTATGCCTTCGGCTTCGCGCTGCTGCGCCCCGAAGCGGCACCGCCGGTGCAGCTGGGCGGCGCCATGTCCGAACCCGTCACCCGCGGCGAGGCGCTGACCTGGTATCTGGGCGTGCCCGCGCTGATCGTGGTGGGCGCGCTGGCGCTGGGTCAGGTCGGCGTCATCGGCTCGCAGTCGACCCAGATCGACAGCTTCTCGGCAAGCGGCCAGATGGCCAGCCTGCGCACCAATGTGGGCCCGGAATGTCAGGCCTCGATGATCGACCTGCACGGGCAGGAGGCCTGGGACGAGGCCGTGGCCCAGCAGACCGCCATCGACGCCGCAGGCGGCGTGGAACAGAGCCACCGTCTGAGCCCCGAAGAGCGGGTGCAGGCGCTGGCCGACAAGATCGCCAATGCCGCCCCCATCGGCACCGGCATCGCCATCATCGCGGTGATGTTCGCGCTGGTGCTGGCGCTGGCGCGGGGCGTGTCTCCCTCCTCCGATCCGATGCCGCTGGTGGTGGGCGCGGGCGGCGTGGTGGCGGGTCTGCTGATGGACATCCTGTTCATCCGGCCCGACACCTCGCCGGGGGTCACGGTGCTGCTGATGCTGCTGCCCTGGGCCGTGGCGTTCTGGGGCTGCAAGGCCGCGGCGCAGCGGCTGGCGCAGAACGAGATCATCCGCGTGGTCTTCCCGCCGCTGGTGCTGATCGTGGCGGTGCTGGGCTCGATCCTTGGCGGCATCACCAACCCCACGCCCGCTGCGGCACTGGGGGCGGCGGGCGCCATCATGCTGGCCGCATGGCGCAAGCTGGGCGAGATGGACCGCTCGCCGGGCATCATCCTGATGTCGACCTTCGCGCTGATCGTGATGATCCTGCTCGGCGTGAATTTCGACCTGCGGGTGAATGCCGAAGGCGCGGGCGTGGAGACGTGGATCGCCTTCCTGCTGGCCTATGGCGCCTATCTCTACGCCATCTTCGGCCTGCTCTTCGGCTGCTGGGTGCTGCTGAAACAGGGGGTTCTGGCGCCTGCGGTGCGCGAGACCGCCAAGGTCACCTCGATGGTCTTCACCATCCTCGTGGCCTCGCAGCTGCTGAACCTCGTGGTGATCTCCTTCGGCGGCGAGCATTACATCCAGGATTTCCTGCGCAGCTTCGATGACGAGCACAAGGTCTTCCTGATCGTGATGCTGGTGCTCTTCGTGCTGGGCTTCGTGCTGGATTTCCTCGAGATCATCTACATCGTCGTGCCCATCGTCGGGCCGGTGATCTATGGCGGCAGCTTCGATCCCAAATGGGTGACGATCATGATCGCGGTCAACCTGCAGACCTCGTTCCTGACGCCGCCCTTCGGCTTCGCGCTGTTCTACCTGCGCGGCGTGGCGCCCGCCTCGGTCACCACCGGGCATATCTATCGCGGCGTGGTGCCCTTCGTGCTGATCCAGCTGGCGGGGCTGGCGCTGCTGTGGTTCGCGCCCGGCATCGTGACCATCGTGCCGGATCTGATCCCGAACTGAGCCGCGGCACCTGTCTGACCTCCAGCCGCCGGGGCCCTGTCCCGGCGGCTTTCCTGTTGTTGAGGCAGAGGGGGGCGCTGCCCCCCGCCCGCGCGTGCCGCGCGGCCTCCCCCCGGAGTTTACCGGGCAAGATGAAAGGTCTGAAACCGCAGAGGGCCTGCTGGCTTCATCTTGCCAGACAAACTCCCGCCGGAGGCAGGCCGGACGGCGGCGCTGGCACGGATTTTTCAGAAAAGGGCGCGGTGCTCAGCTGCGGCTGTCGGGCAGCGAGATATTGGCGACCTGTTCCGCGATGGGATCGGTGGAAAGCGGGTGCATGTCGGCGGCATAGGCGGAGGGATCGCGCATGCGTTCCCAGCGGCCCCTGCGATAGAGTTCCAGCCCGGAAAACTGCGCCTTGTAGCCCATCTTGGGCGACCCGGGCACCCAGTAGCCCAGATAGACATAAGGCAGGCCCGCCTCGCGCGCGATCTCGACGTGATCGAGGATCATCCATGTGCCCAGACCCTGTTTCGGCAGGTCGGGATCGTAGAAGGAATAGACCATGGAGACGCCATCCTCCAGCACGTCGGTCAGGCAGACGGCGGCCAGATCGCCGCTGCTGCGGTCGGTATATTCCACCACGCGCGAGCGGATCGGCGTTTCTTCGATCATGGCGGCGAATTCGAAGATGTCCATGTCGGCCATGCCGCCATCGGCGTGGCGCGCGTCCAGATAGCGGCGGAACAGCGCGAACTGGTCCTCGGTCGCCCAAGGGCTGGAGGCGCGGCGGCTCAGGTGATCGTTGCGGCGCAGCGAGCGGCGCTGGCTTTTGCTGGGCGCAAAGCGCGCCACGTCGATCCGGGCCGACAGGCAGGCGTTGCATTCCGAACAGGAGGGCCGGTAGAGCACGTTCTGCGACCGGCGGAAGCCCTGCCGCGACAGGCTGTCATTCAGCTTTTCGGCATAGTCTCCCTGCAGGGCGGTGAAGAGCTTCCGCTCCATCCGGCCGGGCAGGTAGGGACAGGGTTGCGGCGCCGTCACATAGAACTGCGGCGCGAGGGGCAACGAATGGCGCATTTGTGACCCGTGGGCTGTTTCGTCAAAACGTAACAATGAAAGCCCGCTCCGCCAAGCCCCCCGCAGCGGGCGGGGGGCGGGTCTTTGGTCGCAGCTTTTGTCCGGGTGGTTCTGCGCCAGCCGTCCGGCGCGGCGGTTCAGCGCCTCAGTCCAGTGCGCGGCGGTTCAGCGCCTTAGTCCAGTGCGCGGCGGTTGAGCGCCTTAGTCCAGTGCGCGGCGGTTGAGCGCCTCAGTCAAGTGCGCGGCGGTTCGGCGCCTCAGTCAAGTGCGCGGCGGTTCAGCGCCGCGGTGCCAAGCGCCAGATCGGTCAGGCCCTGACCCCGTTCGGTGGCCAGCATGCAGACGATGGAGACCACCTGCAGCGGTGCCATCGACACCGACAGCGTATAGCCCAGCGTATGCAGCAGCGCCTGTCCGGCGCCAAGCCGCTGGCCGCGCCAGTCGCGCAACTCGATGGCCATCAGCCGCATGCCCCAAGTGGCGGAGCCGCTGGCGATGGTGGCCACGCGGTAGCCGAAGCTGATCACCAGCCACAGCGCGAAGAACACGAACAGCCCCAGAAAGGCGGTGAAGACCAGCGCCACCAGCACCAGCCCCGCCACGATCACCGTGTCGATCAGCCAGGCGAGGCCGCGTTTCAGCGCCACACTGTCGTAGAATTCCCGCTGGCGCACAGGATCGGGAAGCTGGGAATGGGTCTGGTCGAAATACATCTCTCTGTGGCTCCGGCCTTTTCGGGAGGGGGGAGGGCGTGCGGGGCGGCCATGGCCCGCGCGGGGCCATGGCCGGGGTGGGATCAGGCCTCGGCCCGGTCCTCTTCCTTGACGTCGCGCGGGCTGCGGCTGCGGTCTTCCATGAACTGGTCGAACTCTGCCTTGTCGCGGGCATCGCGCAGGCGGCGCAGGAAATCCTCGAAGCTTTTCTGCTCGTCCTCGAGGCGGCGCAGCGTGTCGGCCTTGTAGGCGTCAAAGGCGCTGTTGCCGCTGGGGCGCAGGGCGGCATAGCCCTGCTGGAAGGAGGAGGTGCGGCGGGTGCGGCAGGATTTTCCAAACATGCGTTTGCTCCAGATCATGTAGCCAAGAAGGGCAAGGCCAAGCGGCCAGAAAAGGATGAAGCCAAGGATCATGGCGACGATCCATGCGGGTCTGCCCCGCTGGTCGAGCCAGCCCTCGGCGCGGCGCAGCCAGCCGGGGTTGGCGGGGGTTGCGTAAGAGGGCGCGGAGGCGGTCATCGGGTCTGGTGTCCTTTCGTTCGGGTATCTATGTGAATGTCTTTCACATTACGGAAGATCGGAATGCACCCGGCCCGGATCAAGGGGCGATGTAAAAGTTTTTTACATTTTTGCCTCGGGCTCGGCCTCGGGCTCGGCGGCGGCTTCGGTGAAGTCTGCAGGCACCGCCCCGGTGAGGCCGGGCAGCAGATGGGCGTCCATCGCAAACAGATGCCGGGGCGTGCCCGCCGCCGCCCAGATCACCGGAAACTCCAGCAGGCGCGGGTCGATCCATGCCCGGATCGGGCTCAGATGCCCCACCGGCGACACGCCGCCGATGGCAAAGCCGGTCTGGGCGCGGATCAGTTCGGCATCGGCCTTGCCCAGAGGCTCGCCCGCCAGCGCCGAGGCCCGCTCGGCGCAGACCCGGTTGCCGCCTGCGGTCAGGAACAGCACCGCCTCGCCGCTGGTTTCGGCCCTGAAGATGATGGATTTGGCGATCTGGTCCAGCGCGCAGCCGACGCTGTCGGCAGCCTCCTGCGCGGTGCGGGACGATCCCACCTCGCGGATCTCTGTCGTGATCCCCGCCGCGTCCAGCGCCGCGCGCACCCGTTTCAGGCTTTTGCTCATGTCCGGTCCCCCTGTTGACGGACCCGGGATAGCCCCGCGCGCGCCGCCCGCGCAAGCTGCGGGATTGCACATTTCCCCGGCACATGGCCAAAGTGGCGGCATGAGCCTTGACCCCCGCATCACCCGCCTGCCGCGCGCCCACGAGCCCGATCTGGGGCAGGAGGCGCTGACCCTCACCCCTTGGGCCGACGGCGACACCGCCCGCCTGATCCATGGCGCCACCGGCTCCAGCCCCTATCTGGCGAGCCTGCTGCGCAAGGAGGCGGACTGGCTGGAAGCGGCGCTTGCCGCACCCGAGGCGGCGCTGGATGCCGCGCTGGACGGGCTGCCCGAAGACGGTGATCCCGCCAGCCCGCTGCGGCAGGCCAAGCGCCGGGTGGCGCTGCTGGCGGGGCTCTGCGATCTGGGCGGCATCTGGCCGCTGGACCAGGTGACCGGCGCGCTGACCCGGCTGGCCGACCGGGCCGTGGATCTGGCGCTGCGCGATGCCATCGGGCGCGAGATCCGGCGCGGCAAGCTGCCCGGCGCCACGGCGGAGGACATCCCGCAGGCGGCGGGCATGGTGGTCTTTGCCATGGGCAAGATGGGCGCCGGAGAGCTGAACTACAGCTCCGACATCGACCTGATCTGCCTGTTTGACGAAAGCCGGTTCGAGCGCGACGATTACCACGAGGCCCGCGCCGCCTTCATCCGGGCCACGCGGCGGATGACCGCCACGCTCAGCGATCTCACCGGCGAAGGCTATGTGTTCCGCACCGACCTGCGGCTGCGCCCCGATCCTGCCGTATCCCCGGTCTGCATGGCGATGGAGGGGGCGGAGCGGTATTACGAAAGCCTTGGCCGGGCGTGGGAGCGCGCGGCATGGATCAAGGCGCGGCCCTGCGCCGGCGATCTGGAGGCGGGCGCGCGGTTTCAGGAGGTGCTGCGCCCCTTCGTCTGGCGCAAGCATCTGGATTTTGCCGCCATCAAGGATGCCCATGACATGCGCCTGCGCTACCGCGAGGCCAAGGGACTGTCGGGGCCGATCACGCTGCCCGGCCATAACATGAAGCTGGGCCGGGGCGGGATCCGCGAGATCGAGTTCTTCACCCAGACCCGGCAGATCATCGCGGGCGGGCGCGATCCCGACCTGCGGGTGCGCGGCACGGTGCCGGGGCTGGCGGTGCTGGCCGAAAAAGGCTGGGTGCCCGGCGACGTGGCCGAAACGCTGACCGGGCATTACCGCTTTCACCGCGAGATCGAACACCGCATGCAGATGGTGCAGGACGCGCAGACCCATGCCCTGCCGGTCAACGAGGAGGGATTCCACCGCCTTGCCGCCATGACCGGGCGCGACCTGCGCGAGCTGAAGGCGGATCTGTCGGCGCGGCTCGAAGAAGTACATGCCCTGACCGAGGGGTTTTTCGCCCCCGAAGCCCGGGCCGAGGCGCAGGTGCCCGACATGCTGGAGGACAGCCCGCTGGTGGCGCGCTGGACCAGCTATCCCGCGCTGCGCTCGCAGCGCGCGGTGGAGATCTTCACCCGGCTGCGCCCGGAAATCCTCAGCCGTCTCGCCCGTGCCGCCCGCCCCGAAGAGGCGCTGCAGGCCTTTGACGGCTTTCTTGCGGGCCTGCCCGCCGGGGTGCAGCTGTTCTCGCTTTTCGACGCCAATCCGCAGCTGGTGGATCTGCTGGTGGACATCGTGTCGACCTCGCCGGATCTGGCCCGGCATCTGGCCCGCCATGCCTCGGTTTTCGACGCGGTGATCGGCGGCGATTTCTTTGCGCCCTGGCCGGGGGTGGCGGCGCTGCGCGCCGATCTGGCCGAAACCCTCGCGCGGGAGGCGGATTACGAACGCCAGCTCGACATGGCGCGCCGCTGGGCCAAGGAATGGCATTTCCGCGCGGGTGTGCATCTGCTGCGCGGCCTTACCGACCCCGAGGAGGCGGCGCAGCATTACGCCGATCTGGCCGAGGCGGTGCTGGCGGCGCTGCTGCCGGTGGTGCAGCAGGAATTCGCCGCCAAACATGGCGCTGCGCCGGGGCGGGGCGCCGTGGTGCTGGGCATGGGCAGTCTTGGCGCGGGGCGGCTGCATGCGCGCTCCGATCTCGACCTTATCGTGATCTACGATCCGGCGGGGGTGGAGGCGTCCGAAGGCCGCCGCCCGCTGCCCGCCCGCACTTACTACGCGCGGCTCACGCAGGCGCTGATCACCGCCATGACCGCCCCCATGGCCGAGGGGCGGCTTTACGAGGTGGACATGCGCCTGCGCCCCTCGGGCAATCAGGGCCCGGTGGCCACCTCGCTCACCGCTTTCACCGAATACCAGCGCGGACAGGCCTGGGTCTGGGAACATCTGGCGCTGACCCGCGCCCGGGTGGTGGCGGGCCCCGCCGATCTGGCCGCCGATGTCGAGGCGCTGCGCCATGACCTGCTGGGCAGCCCGCCGCCGCGCGACCGGGTGCTGGCGGAACTGGCACAGATGCGCGCCCGCATCGCTGCCGCGCGCGGCGCAGGCGATCCGTGGGATCCGAAGCTGGGCCGGGGCCGGATGCAGGACATCGAACTGGTGGCGCAGGCGGGGGCGCTGCTGTCGGGGCAGGCGCCGCGCCGCACCGCGCGCGGCCTTGCCGCCGCCGCGCGCTTGGGCTGGCTCGACCGGGCAGGCGCCGATCACCTCGCCAGCACCCACCGCCTGCTCTGGAGCCTGCAGATCGGCGCGCGGCTCATTGCCGACGGCGCGCTTGATCCCGAGGATCTGGGCGCGGGCGGCTGCGCCTTCCTGACCCGGCTCGCGGGCATCGACAGCCCCGACGCGCTGCGCCTGCGCCTCGCGGAGATGGCCGACAAATCCGCCGCGATCATCGACGCGGCGCTGCCCGCGCCCGAAACCAGAAACGCGGAAACCCCGCGCCCCGAAAGCTGAGGCGGCGCTTCCAGCGGCCCCAAATATCCCGGGGGGCCCGCGTCAGCGGGCGGGGGCAGCGCCCCCTCCGCCCCCTCCGAAAAAGCGGGGGCTCAGCCCCGCGCCAGCCCTGCGGCCTCGGCGGCAAGCGCGGTGATCCCGGCCCAGTCACCTGCCGCCATCATGTCGGCGGGGGCCACCCAGCTGCCGCCGACACAGAGCACGTTCTTCAGCCCCAGATAGTCGCGGGCATTCTTCATGCTGACGCCGCCGGTGGGGCAGTAGCGCACCTGCGGGATCGGCGCGCCGATGGCCTTCAGCGCGGGCACGCCGCCATTGGCCTCGGCAGGAAAGAATTTCTGCACGGTATAGCCGCGCTCCAGCAGGGCCATGCTTTCGGTGGCGGTGGCCGCGCCCGCCAGCAGCGGCAGATCCTGCGCCTCGCAGGCGTCCAGCAGCCGGTCGGTGGCACCGGGCGACACGCCAAAGCGCGCGCCCGCCGCGATGGCGGCGCTGACATCCTCGGGGGTCAGCAGCGTGCCCGCGCCAACCACGCCGCCTTCGACGCTGGCCATCTCGCGGATCACATCCAGCGCCGCCGGGGTGCGCAGCGTCACCTCCAGCACCGGCAGGCCGCCCTTGACCAGCGCCTCGGCCAGAGGCCGGGCATAGGACACATCCTCGATCACCAGCACCGGGATCACCGGGGCCATACGGCAGAGGGCTTCGTTGGAACGGCTGGCGTCAGCGGGGGTCATCATGGCCGGGTCTCCGACTTGGGGGAAAGGGTGCGCAGAGGCGTAGGGGCAGGGCGGGCAAAGCGCAAGCGCGTCACACCACCACCGCCGCCCCGGTGGAGGCGAGGCCGACATTGCGGCGGAACGCCTCGAACAGCTCGCGCCCCACGCCCGCGCCATTGCCGGACAGATCGGCACTGGCGGGCTCGCGGGTCTCGAAGCCTTCGGTCAGGCACATCAGCGTGCCCGCCTTGGCATCCAGCCGCACCAGATCGCCATCGCGCAGCCGCGCCAGCGGGCCGCCATCGGCGGCTTCGGGGCTGACATGGATGGCGGCGGGCACCTTGCCGCTGGCCCCGGACATGCGCCCGTCAGTGACCAGCGCCACCTTCAGCCCGCGATCCTGCAGCACCGCCAGCGTCGGCGTCAGGCTGTGCAGTTCCGGCATGCCGTTGGATTTCGGCCCCTGAAAGCGCACCACCACGATGGTGTCGGTGGTGAATTCGCCGCGCTTGAACGCCTCCTTGACCTCGCCCTGATCGTGGAAAATCCGCACCGGCGCCTCGACCAGATGATGCTCGGGCTTCACCGCCGAGATCTTGAGGATGCCATGCCCCAGATTGCCGTCAAGCTGGCGCAGCCCGCCGGTGGGCTGGAACGGATCGGAGGCCGGGCGCAGGATGCGGTCGTTCTGGGTGACGCGTGGCGTCTCTTCGTAGCTCAGCACGCCATCGCGCAGCTTCGGCTCCTGCGTGTAAAGATGCAGCCCGTCGCCCGCCACGGTCTTGACGTCCTCGTGCAGCAGCCCCGCCTCCAGCAATTCGCCGATCAGGAACTGCAGCCCGCCCGCCGCGTGGAAATGGTTCACATCGGCAAGCCCGTTGGGATAGACCTTGGCCATCAGCGGCACGGCGTTGGAAATCGCGTCAAAATCCTCCAGATCCAGCACGATGCCCGCCGCCCGCGCCATGGCGGGCATGTGCAGCACAAGGTTGGTGGACCCGCCCGTGGCCATCAGCCCGACGATGCCGTTTACAAACGCCTTGGCATCCAGCACGTCGCAGACCGGGCGGTAATCATTGCCGAGCCGGGTGATTTCCAGCGCGCGCTGCGCGCCCGCGACGGTCAGCGCCTCGCGCAGCGGCGTGCCGGGATTGACGAAGGACGCGCCCGGCAGGTGCAGCCCCATGAATTCCATCAGCATCTGGTTGGTGTTGGCGGTGCCGTAGAAGGTGCAGGTGCCCGGCCCGTGATAGCTGGCCATCTCGGCCTCCATCAGCTTGTCGCGGCCGATCTCGCCGGTGGCGAACTGCTGGCGGACCTTGGATTTCTCGTCATTGGGCAGGCCGCTGGTCATCGGCCCCGCGGGCAGGAACAGCCCGGGAATATAGCCGAAGGTGGCGGCGGCGATCACCAGACCCGGCACGATCTTGTCGCAGACCCCCAGATAGACCGCCGCGTCATAGGTGTTGTGCGACAGCGACACGCCCGCCGCGAGGGCAATCACGTCGCGGGAAAACAGCGACAGTTCCATCCCGGTCTGGCCCTGCGTGACGCCATCGCACATGGCAGGCACGCCGCCCGCCACCTGCGCGGTGCCGCCCACCTGCCGCGCCGCCTCGCGCAGCAGGGCGGGATAGGTCTCGTAGGGCTGATGCGCCGACAGCATGTCGTTATAGGCGGTGACGATGCCCAGATTCGGCGCCTGTCCGGTGGCAAGCGCGTCCTTGTCCGCGCCCATGGCGGCATAGGCATGGGCCTGATTGCCGCAGGCCAGATGGCCCCGGCGCGGGCCTTCCTCGGCGGCGCGGCGCATCTGGTCCATATAGCGGCGGCGCAGCGGTTCGGACCGTGCCTCGATCCGTGCGGTCACATCCGCGATGCTGGCATTGAGTGTCATGCTGGCTCCCTTCCGCCGGGCGGCCCGGCCTGAGTGACGACCTGTCTGTCGCTGCATGTAATGCAGTTAGCGCTATCAGTAAACCCGCACATCGGGCCCGTGCCCGGCAAAACCCGCAGCCGCGGCGGGGGGTGAACGCGGGTCTGCCGCCCCCGCTGCGGCCCGTCTTCGGGATAGCCGCCGCGGCACGTCCCGGCAAGCCCGCGCGGGCCTGCGCAGACAGGATGCGAAGGCGCTTCCCTCGCGCGCGGCGGAGGCGTAAAGGAGCGGCATGACAGATGCCGATTTCCCCGTGATCCGACTTCTCCCCAAGGCCAAGCCGCAGGCGATCCGCCGTGGCTACCCTTGGATTTATGCCAATGAACTGGTGATGGACCGGCGCAGCCGTGGCATCCCCGCCGGCACCGTGGTGCGGCTGGAGGATGCCGAGCGCGGCGTGCTGGGGCTGGTGGGCTTCAATGCCGACAGCAAGATCGCGGGGCGGATGCTGGATCCCGATCCCGAAGCGGTGATCGGGCGCGACTGGCTGGTGGCCAAGCTTGCCCGCGCGCTGGCGCTGCGCACGCGGCTGTTCGACCGGCCCTATTACCGGCTGGTCCATGCCGAGGCTGACGGGCTGCCCGGCGTCATCATCGACCGGTTCGGCGATGTGGCGGTGATCCAGCCCAATGCCGCATGGGCCGAGGTGCTGCTGGCCGATCTGGCCTCGGCGCTGGCCGAGGTCACCGGGGTGACCACCATCCTCAAGAACGCCGGCGGGCGGGGCCGCGCGCTGGAAGGGCTCGACGATGCCGATGCCGTGCTGCTGGGAGAAGCGCCCGCAGCCCCGCTGCCGGTGGAGATGAACGGCGCCACCTATATGGCCGACCTGACCGGCGGGCAGAAGACCGGGCTTTTTTACGACCAGCGTCCCAACCATGCCTTTGCCGCGCGTCTGGCCGAGGGGCAGCAGGTGCTGGACGTGTTCAGCCATGTGGGCGGCTTCGCGCTGGCGGCACTGGCGCAGGGCGCGCAGGCGGCGCTGGCGGTGGACGGATCCGCCGCAGCGCTGGATCTTGCCCGCGACGGCGCGGCGCGCATGGGCGCGCAGGACCGCTTTGCCACGCGGCAGGGCGATGCCTTTGACGTGCTGACCGCCATGGGTCAGGAAGAGGCGCGCTTCGGGCTGGTGGTCTGCGATCCGCCCGCCTTTGCGCCGTCGAAACCCGCGCTGGAGGCGGGGCTGCGCGCCTATGAGCGGGTGGCGCGGCTGTCTGCCGGGCTGGTGGAGGAGGGCGGCTATCTGGTGCTCTGCTCCTGTTCGCATGCCGCGGATCTGTCGAGCTTCACCGGCGCCTGCCTGCGCGGCATCGGACGGGCCGGGCGCCGGGCGCAGCTGCTGCATACGGGCTTTGCCGGTCCCGACCATCCGCTGCTGCCGCAGCTGGCGGAATCGGGCTATCTGAAAGCGCTGGTGTTCCGCCTGTGAAGGTGCTGCTGGACGCCTGCGTGATCTACCCCACCGTCATGCGCGAGATGCTGCTGGCGGTGGCGGTGCGCGGCGCCTTCACCCCGCTCTGGTCGGCGCGCATCCTTGAGGAATGGGCACGGGCGGCGCGCAAGCTTGGTCCCGCAGGCGAGGCGCAGGCGCGCGGCGAGGTCGCCCTGCTGCGCGCGGCATGGCCCGAGGCCGAGATCCGGGCGGGGGCGGCGCTGGAAGCGCGGCTCTGGCTGCCCGATCCCGCCGACATCCATGTGCTGGCCGCCGCCATCGCGGGCCATGCCGATCTGATCGTGACCCTGAACGCCCGGGATTTTCCGCGCGGCACGCTGGCCGAAGAAGGCCTGTCGCGCGCCGATCCCGATGCGTTCCTGCATGGCATCTGGCAGGCGCAGCCCGGGCTGGTGGCCGAGGCCGGGGAGGAGGTGCTGGCGCGGGCGCGGCAGATCTCCGGCGAGGACTGGCAGATGCGGGCGCTGCTGAAAAAGGCGCATCTGCCGCGGATCGCCAAGGCGCTGTCGGCCTGAGGCCGCGCGGCTGGAGCGGAGCAGGGGGCGCTGCCCCCTCTTGGCCTGCGGCCAATTCACCCCCGGAGTTTAGGGGCAAGATGAAATCCGAAACCCGTGCCGGGACTCTGCCCGCTGCGGCAGGGCGTCGCTGCGGGTTGCGGGGGGGCGGGTGCGCTGGTATCGGGCGGGACATCCCGAGGGAATTTATCAGACTTGCAGGAGGGGCAGGCTTGGACACTCCGCATCCGCGACTGGACGTCCGCAACCTTGTGCGCCGCATCGACGGGCGCGCGGTGGTGGACGATCTGAGCCTTGAGATCGCGCCGGGTCATGTGACCTGCCTGTTGGGTCCGTCGGGCTGCGGCAAATCCACGACGCTGCGCATGATCGCAGGCGTGGACCGGCAGGATCAGGGGCAGATCTATGTCGATGGCGACCTGATCTGCGACACGGTGTTCCGGGTGCCGCCGGAGCGCCGCGCCATCGGGCTGATGTTTCAGGATTTTGCGCTGTTCCCGCATCTGAGCGTGGGGGCGAATGTCGGCTTCGGCCTGAGCGGCAGCGGCGCGGAGAAGCGCGCGCGGGCCGAGGTGCTGCTGGACCGGGTGGGCTTGGGGCATTTTGTCGACGCCTATCCGCACCAGCTGTCGGGGGGCGAGCAGCAGCGCGTGGCGCTGGCCCGGGCGCTGGCGCCGCGCCCACGCATCATGCTGATGGACGAGCCGTTTTCGGGTCTGGACAACCGGCTGCGCGACGGCATCCGCGACGAGACGCTGGCGCTGCTGAAGGAAGAGGGCACCTCGGTGCTGCTGGTGACGCATGAGCCCGAGGAGGCGATGCGCATGGCCGACGAGATCGCGTTGATGCGCGACGGGCGGATCGTGCAGCGTGGCGCGCCCTACAACATCTACAACGCCCCCGCCGACAAGGCGGCAGTGGCTTTTTTCAGCGACGTCAACGTGCTGCGCGGTCGGGTGCGGGGGGCGCTGGTCGACACGCCCTTTGGCCAGTTTCTGGCCCCCGGGGTCGCGGACGGCACCGAGGTGGAGATCGTGTTCCGCCCGCAGCATGTGGGCATCGATTTCGACCGGGCCGGGCGCGGGCCCAACCCCACCGAGCGCGCGGGCACGCCCGCCCGGGGCGTGGTGGAGCGCTCGCGCTTCATGGGGTCGGAAAGTCTTGTGGAATTCCGCATGGATTTTGACGGCGGGCCGCTGCGCGCCACGGTGCCCAACGTGTTCCTGCCCAAGCCCGGCACGCCGCTGTGGCTGACGGTGCGGCGGGACCGCTGTTTCGTCTTCCCGGCAGACGCCTAGGAGAGGCCCGGAAACTGCCGCGCCACCCGGGCGGGCAGATCCATCTGGTGCCGCCGCAGCAGGCCATGCGCGGCGAGCCGGTCCACAAGATCGGGGCTCGCGGTGCAGATCTCGTCAAAAAAGGCGCGGAGCGCGGGTTGGCCCCCCGTCGCCTCGATCTGGCGCAGCAGGTCGTGATGGCTGAGCGTGCCGCTGCGGGTCAGTTCGGCGCGGTAGGATCCCTGCGCCAGCCGGAACCGGTAGGCGGCAAGGAAGGACTCCCAGCCGGGGGCGTGGAAATGGCCCAGATCCATGCCGGGCAGCGGTTCTTCGCCCGGGTTCTGGATGCCGTCGAGCGTGAGGTTGTGGATGCGGATCTGCAGCCCCTTGCTGCCGGGGCGAAAGATCAGCTTGCCCGCCACATGGCTGAGAAAGCCGCCCGACAGATGCCGCCCCCAGATGGGAAAACAGGCCTCCGCGGCGCGGCGGCGCGCCTGCTGGTCCAGCGGAAAGGCCTTGAACAGCGTCTCGGCGGAGGTCTGGCCTTCGGGAGGGGCCAGCGCCTCCACCGGGCGGATGCGGGCGCAGAGGCAGCGGGCGGGCAGGGCGGCCAGCTGATCGGCCAGAGGGGCGGCCTGCGGCGTGGCGGGCAGCAGGAATTCATCCACGTCGATATGGGCGAGCCAGTCCAGATCGGCGCAGGTTGTATTGGCGTGGCGGGCATTGGCGCCCTGCCGCAGCTGGTGCTTGGCGGGGCGGCCCTTGCGCGCCTGCCACCACGCGTCATCGGTCACATGCAGCCGGATGCGGGGATGGGCGCGCAGCGCCGCCTCGGCCCCGGGATCGGGCGCGTCGAGATAGATCACCACCCGCGCCGCCCCCTGATCCAGATGCCATGCGGCGAAATCGAGGATGCGCGGCAGCGGCGCGTTGGTGGTGGTGACGGTGCCCCAACGGATCACGGCAGGGCGCCGAAGATCCGGGCCACCGCCGCGTCCGGGTCGAATTCGGCATGGACCAGCATGCCCTGCGCGGCAAGCCTGCGCCGCAGCTCGGGCGTGTCGGCGCAGACCTCGTCGAAAAGCGCGCGCAGCCCGGCCTCGCCTTCTTCTTCCATGAGATAGCGCAGCAGTTCGGCCTGTCCCATCTCGGGGCGGGAGGAGGCGCGGCGGTAGGATCCCTTCGTCCGGCGAAATTCCAGATGGTCGCGGAACTGCTGCCATGACGGCGCGTGCAGATGCGCGAGCCAGATCGCGGGAAGACGGTGGCGGTTGGTGGCCTCCGCCCCGTTGTATTTCAGCGTGTGGATGCCAAGGCGGGTGTCGGGAATGCCGGTGCGGGCAAAGATCTTGCCCGCCGTATGGCTTAGAAAGCCGCCATAAAGATGCGCGCCGAAGGTGGGATAGACCTCCTGCAGGCGGGATTTGGGCAGGCCCGCCTGCCGGTGGGTGATCTTGAAATGTCTGGGCCAGCCGTCGGAGGGGGCCAGCGCCTCGGCGGGGGCGATGCGGGCCACGGCGCAGTCGGGGGGCACCTCGGCCAGCAGGTCGGCCATGGGGCGGGCGGGCAGCAGGAATTCGTCCACGTCGATATGGCCGAGCCAGTGCAGCCCGCCCGCGGCCCGCAGCGCACGGCTGGCCACATGGACCTGCCGCAGCTGATGTTCCTCGGGGCGGGGGCGCCCGCTGTCCCGCCAGAAGGCCGCGTCGCAGGCGGTGACATGCAGCCGGGCATGGCCGGAGAGAAAGGCCATGGTGTCGGGATCGGGGTCATCAAGGTAAAGGTGAAGCGCCTGCGCCCCCAGATCGAGGTGATGCGCGGCAAAGCGGGCGATGGCGGGCAGTGGCGCGCGGATCAGCGCCACCAGACCCCAGCGCAGCTGATCTGGCTCAAGCTGGCGCTGTGCCAGCGGCACCGGCGCGTCATTGCGCGGGGTCGCGGCGGGTTTGGCTTCGCCCTCGGCGGGTGGGGGGATCTCCTTGCGGCGGGACAGATCCGCGCGCATCCGGGCCAGCCGGTGCAGCAGCCCGCGCGGTTCGGCGATCAGCCGCTCCAGCAGATGATGCGCGAGCGGAGCGATGACCGAATCCTCCTCCGCCTCCAGCCAGAGACGGCCGATCATGTTCACGTCAAGCCCGCCATGGGCCAGCGCATAGGGATCCATGTCCAGCGGCAGGCGCCCCCGCTGCCTGTGTTCCAGCGCAAAGGGCTGGTCGGGGGGCTGGCCGGAATAGAGCCGTTCGGATTCGTAAAGCTTGATCGTGCTGAAAAGCACGCTCAGCGCCAGCCCGACCGACCGCTGCGCCGGGGTCAGGCCGTGATCGCCGAAGGTGGTGACCGCAGAGACCGCCCAGCGGGGATCAAGCTGGTCCAGCAGGGCGGCGCCCTGTTCGGCCCAAAGCCGCTGGAACAGCGCAGGGGCGTGATCGGGCCAGCGGCGCCTGCGCAGATGCGCGATCAGCAGCGCGTTGAGGAAGACCAGTTCGGACCGGCCCGCCAGTTCCTTGCGCAGCGCGTGGCGCTTGCGGTGATAGCCGGACCGGAACGGGCCGCATTCGGCGGGATCCGCATCGGGATCGGCGACGGTCTGCGTGGCCAGCGGGGCCAGATCCAGATCCGGCGGCGGCAGTCCCTCGCCGGGGGCATAGTCCATGGGGTCGCGCCGCCCTTCCATCTGGGTCAGCAGCGCGGCGATTCCGCCGGGATAGGTCTGAGTCTTCGGCTCGTCCATGCCCGGCAGAGTGGCCTTTTGCCGCCGCCCGCGCAATCGGGCGCGCGGTGCCGCAGCGGGCGCGTGCCCGCGCCGCCACAGCGCTCAGCCGCCCAGCATGCCGGGGCAGCGGCGATGGGCATTGGTCAGCCCGATATCGGCGCCGTTCAGGATCAGATGCCATGTGGCGGGATAGCCCGGCGCCTGCGCGCGGGAATAGGTGCAGCCCTGCGGCGACACCCATGTCTGGCCCTGTCCGCCGGTGGCGGGGGGCTGGGCCATGGCATCGCGGGTGGACAGGCGCGGGCTGTCGGGCTGGGCCTGCGCGGGCAGCGCCATCAGCAGCAGAAGCGCGGGGGCAAGGATCAGTCGGGTCATCATGGCGGGCTCCCTCTGGCCGGAATGGCGCCAGACTCGCCCCCAAAGATGAACGCCGCCTCAAAATTTCGAATGCGCGCTTCTTTGCGCCTGCGCTCGGGACTTGGCAAAGCCCGCGCGGTGCGGCACAGGTCAGCGCATGAGCCAGACCTCCTTTACCCTTCATGCCACCGATGGCGCCGCGCGGACCGGGGTGATCGCCACCCCCCGGGGCGAGATCCGCACGCCTGCCTTCATGCCCGTGGGCACCGCCGCCACCGTCAAGGCGATGCTGCCCGAGTCGGTGCGCGCCACCGGCGCCGACATCCTGCTGGGCAACACCTATCACCTGATGCTGCGTCCCGGCGCGGAACGCATCGACCGGCTGGGCGGGCTGCACCGCTTCATGAACTGGGACCGGCCCATCCTTACGGATTCGGGCGGGTTTCAGGTCATGTCGCTGGCCGGGCTGCGCAAGCTGACCGAGCAGGGCGTGACCTTCCGCAGCCATGTGGACGGGTCCAGGCACATGCTGAGCCCGGAACGGTCGATGGAGATCCAGCGCCTGCTGGGATCGGACATCGTGATGGCGTTTGACGAATGTCCGGCGCTGCCCGCCGACCGCGCGCGGATCGAAGCCTCGATGCGGCTGTCGATGCGCTGGGCGCAGCGGTCGCGCGACGCTTTCGGCGACCGGCCCGGGCATATGCTGTTCGGCATCCAGCAGGGCGGGCTGGAGCCTGACCTGCGCGAGGAATCGGCCAAGGCGCTGACCGGCATCGGCTTTGACGGCTATGCGGTGGGCGGGCTTGCCGTGGGCGAGGGGCAGGAGGCGATGTTCGCCTGTCTGGACCACGCGCCGGGCCATCTGCCGGTGGACAAGCCGCGCTATCTGATGGGCGTGGGCAAGCCCGACGACATCGTGGGCGCCGTCAAGCGCGGCATCGACATGATGGACTGCGTGCTGCCCTCGCGCTCTGGCCGCACCGGGCAGGTCTTTACCCGGCAGGGTGTGGTCAACATCAAGAATGCCCGGCATCAGGACGATCCGCGCCCGCTGGACGAGGCTTGCAGCTGTCCGGCCTGCCGGGGCTATTCGCGCGCCTACCTGCACCATGTCTTCCGCGCGCAGGAGATGATCTCGGGCATGCTGCTGACATGGCACAACCTGCACTATTATCAGGATCTGATGCAGGGCATGCGCGACGCCATCGCCGAAGGGCGGTTTGCGGCATGGGAGGCGAAGTTTCACGCCGACCGGGCGCAGGGCGACATCCCCCCGCTCTAGGCGGCGGTCAGGTGCGGCTTGGTGCGGCGGCGCACAGGGTTCTGTGCGCTTGCCGTGCCGCAGCGCATACCTATGTGGAGAGCGTCAGCCGGTGCCGTGCACCGGCACGTCAGCAAGAGGACATCCGATGACCGAGGCACTTTTCACCCCCTTCACCGCCGGGGACATGGCGCTGGCCAACCGTGTGGTCATGGCGCCGCTGACCCGCAACCGGGCCGATGACGTCACCGGCGAAGTGGGGCCGCTGCATGTGGAGTATTACCGGCAGCGCGCGGGCGCCGGGCTGATCATCACCGAAGCCTCGCAGATCACGCCGCAGGGCAAGGGCTACATCCAGACCCCGGGCATTCAGACCGACGGTCAGGTTGCCGCGTGGAAGAAGGTGACCGATGCCGTGCATGCCGAAGGCGGCAAGATCGTCATCCAGCTGTGGCATGTGGGCCGGATCAGCCATACCTCGCTGCAGCCGGACGGTCAGGCGCCGGTGGCGCCCTCGGCCATCGCGGCGGGCGGCAAGACCTTCACCAAGAACGGGTTCGAGGACACCTCCATGCCGCGCGCGCTGGAGACCGACGAGATCCCCGGCATCGTCGAGGATTACCGCCACGCCGCCAAGCAGGCGATCGCCGCAGGCTTTGACGGGGTGGAGGTGCATGGCGCCAATGGCTACCTCATCGACCAGTTCCTCAAGACCGGCAGCAACCAGCGCACCGATGGCTATGGCGGCTCGGTCGAGAACCGCGCGCGCTTCCTGTTCGAGGTGCTGGACGCGGTGACGGCAGAGATCGGCGCGGGCCGCACCGGGCTGCGCCTGTCGCCCTTCTCGCCCGCCAACGGCATTTCCGACGCCGATCCGCAGCCGCTGTTCGAACATGTGGTGGCGGGGCTGAACCGCTACGGGCTGGCCTATGTGCATGTGATCGAAGGTGCGACCGGCGGCACCCGCGACCTGCAGCCCGGCGAGGACATGGCGGCGCTGCGCCAGCTGTTCCACGGCCCGTGGATGGTCAACAACGGCTATGACCGGCAGATGGCGCTGGATGCCGTGGCCAAGGACCATGCCGATCTGGTGGCCTTCGGGCGGCCCTTCATCTCCAACCCCGATCTGGTGGAGCGGCTGCGCCGCGACGCCGCGTGGAACGAGGGCGACAGCGCCACCTTCTACGGGGGCGGCGCCGAGGGCTATACCGATTACCCGACGCTGGATCAGGCCAAGTGATCCGCTGATCCTGTCTCTGCAGGGGCCCGCGCGGTCCCTGCAGGGTCTGCCCCCATGCGGGGCGGGGGCGGGCCGCGAAACGCCGGATCCGCCACATTTGTCCGCTTGCGCCCGCCGCGGCGCAGGGTCACATTGGCGGCTGGGTCGCGCCACGCTTGAAACGGGGGGACAAGCGCCCCACGTTAACACTTCTCACGACGGGGACGGCGGGGGCTGCCGATGACCGGGGCCGGTCCGTCCTGCCAAGAACCAAGGAACGCGCATGCAACAGCCACTCAATACATCCTATCCGGTGCTGCCGCTGCGGGACATCGTGGTGTTTCCGCACATGATCGTGCCGCTTTTTGTCGGGCGGGAAAAGTCGGTCAAGGCGCTGGAAGAGGTGATGGCGGATGACAAGCAGATCCTGCTTGCCGCCCAGATGGACCCTGCGGTCGATGATCCCGATGCCAGCGGGATCTACAAGGCGGGCGTGCTCGCCAACGTGCTGCAGCTGCTGAAACTTCCCGATGGCACCGTCAAGGTGCTGGTCGAGGGTCAGGCGCGGGTGCGCATCACCGAATACCTCGACAATGACCGCTTCTTTGAGGCGAAGGCCGAATATCTGACCGAGATGCCGGGCGATCCCGCCGCGATCACCGCACTGGTGCGCACGGTGTCCGAAGAATTCGAACGCTACGCCAAGGTCAAGAAGAACATCCCCGAAGAGGCGCTGTCCGCCGTTTCGGAAACCACCGAACCTGCCAAGCTCGCCGATCTGGTGGCGGGCCATCTGGGCATCGAGGTGCAGCAGAAGCAGGAGCTTCTGGAGACGCTTGCCATCAGCGAGCGGCTGGAAAAGGTCTATGGCCTGATGCAGGGGGAGCTTTCCGTCCTGCAGGTCGAGAAAAAGATCAAGACCCGCGTCAAGAGCCAGATGGAGAAGACCCAGCGCGAATATTATCTGAATGAGCAGATGAAGGCCATTCAGAAGGAGCTGGGCGACGGCGAGGACGGCCAGAACGAGATCAACGAACTGGCCGAGAAGATCGCCAACACCAAGCTGTCGAAAGAGGCGCAGGAAAAGGCCGAGGCGGAGCTGAAAAAGCTGCGCAACATGAGCCCGATGTCCGCCGAAGCGACCGTGGTGCGCAACTATCTGGACTGGATGCTGTCGATCCCGTGGGGCGTGAAGTCGCGCGTCAAGAAGGATCTGGGCCGCGCGCAGTCGGTGCTGGATGACGACCATTACAGCCTCGACAAGGTCAAGGAGCGCATCGTCGAATATCTGGCGGTGCAGGCGCGCAGCGCCAAGCTCAAGGGCCCGATCCTCTGCCTCGTCGGCCCTCCGGGCGTCGGCAAGACCAGCCTTGGCAAGTCGATGGCCAAGGCCACGGGGCGCGAATTCATCCGCATCAGCCTTGGCGGCGTGCGCGATGAATCGGAAATCCGCGGCCACCGCCGGACCTATATCGGCTCCATGCCCGGCAAGATCATTCAGGCGCTGAAAAAGGCCAAGACCACCAACCCGCTGATCCTGCTCGATGAAATCGACAAGATGGGGCAGGATTTCCGCGGCGACCCGGCCTCGGCCATGCTGGAGGTGCTGGATCCCGAACAGAACTCGACCTTCGTCGACCACTATCTTGAGGTGGAATACGATCTGTCGGACGTGATGTTCGTGACCACGTCGAACAGCTACAACATGCCCGGACCGCTGCTGGACCGGATGGAGATCATCCCGCTGTCCGGCTACACCGAAGACGAGAAGCTGGAGATCGCCAAGCGCCACCTGCTCGACAAGCAGGTGAAGGCGCACGGGCTGCGCAAGGGCGAATTCAGCGTGACCGATGGCGCGCTGACCGACATCCTGCGCTACTACACCCGCGAGGCGGGCGTGCGGAACCTCGAGCGCGAGATCGCCAAGCTGGCGCGCAAGGCGGTCACCAAGATCGTCAAGGGTGACGAGAAGCATGTGGAGGTGACCTCCGACAATCTCGCTGATTTCCTCGGCGTCCAGAAATACCGCTATGGTCTGGCCGAAGAGGAGCATCAGGTCGGGGTGGTCACGGGGCTGGCCTATACCTCGGTGGGCGGCGATCTGCTGCAGATCGAGGCGCTGCGCCTGCCCGGCAAGGGCCGGATGAAGACCACCGGCAAGCTGGGCGACGTGATGAAGGAATCGATTGAGGCGGCGGCAAGCTATGTCCGCTCGATCAGCCCTCAGATCGGGGTCAAGCCGCCGCGCTTCGACAAAATGGACATCCACGTCCACGTGCCGGACGGCGCCACGCCCAAGGACGGCCCCTCGGCCGGTCTGGCCATGGTGACGGCGATCGTGTCGGTGCTGACCGGCATCCCGGTGCGCAAGGACATCGCCATGACTGGCGAGGTCACGCTGCGCGGCAATGCCAGCGCCATCGGCGGGCTGAAGGAAAAGCTGCTGGCGGCGCTGCGGGGCGGCATCACCACGGTGTTCATCCCGCAGGAGAACGAAAAGGATCTGGCCGAACTGCCGGACAACGTGAAGACCGGGCTGAAGATCATTCCGGTGCGCCACGTGTCCGAAGTGCTGGAAATGGCGCTGCTGTCCAAGCCCGAGCCCATCGACTGGGACGAGGCCGCCGAAGAGGCAGCGCTGCTCGCCCGCGCGCAGGAAGACAAGGGGCAGGGCGCCACCGCGCACTGATCCCGGCCATTTGGTCCCCATCAAGGGCGCCCCGCGGGGCGCCCTTTTTGCTTTTGGCCCCCTGCGGCGGAGGCGGGAAATGACGTGAGGACAGGGGGCGAAAAAGGCGTGAATTTTTTGCGAAAACCCCCTTGCGGACCCCCGCCGCTCTGGGTAAACCCCGCGCTACCGGGTGATTAGCTCAGTGGTAGAGCGCTTCGTTCACATCGAAGATGTCAGGAGTTCGAATCTCTTATCACCCACCATTCTCTCTTTAGTATCCTAGGCGCGGTGCGCAGCTTCCCGAAGCGGTGCTGCTCCTTGCCCCCGAGCCTCCGTTATCACGCTGCCAAAGTCGCGCATGTCTACCGCATCCCCGCATCTGCTGCGGCAGGATACGGGCTAGGTCGATAAGACCGTGGCGGTGTTGAAATGGCCCGGCACTTGGCTCACCTTCTCCAGCGGCACAGCACCGTCACCGTCGCAGATCGGCCTCCACCCGCCACACATGCGGCTCCTGACACTCGGGGCGCCACCGGTGCCGGACTCGGCCACAGTCACCACCACAGACCGACGGCTCCGCAGATGATGACCGGTGTTCCAGCCGGGCGCGAGCGGGGGAGATGCGACGGAGGGGATGGGCCGCGTGAGCGCAGCGGCTACCGCGTGCGGCCATACTCGAAAACTTCAGGCTGCGCTCACGGGGGACAAGATGACGCAGACGACAAGGAAGGCGAGTGAAGTTTTTGCTATGCTGCACCTGCAGTGTTGCGAACGCGGCTTTGGGGTGGGGGTACGCAGGTTGATCTGCAGCCGCGTTCGCGAAATCACCATAACGTTATAATTTAAGCTGATAATCCGAAATGTTGGAAACAATCACCGGCTTTGTTGCGGGATTGTGTGCAACGGGTTTAGGCTGTCGAGCGGCAGCGTGGACCTACCAGTCGCGATCCTTCCCGGCTTTCACCAGTTCCATGAGTCCCATCACCAGCCAGCAGCTCAGCGTCACGATCAGGATGCCGAAGCAGGCGGCGAGCCAGTGGCTCAGGGCGCCGCGCCACTGGACGGCGGGCTGCAGTGCCTCCATCAGCCCGGCGAAAGCGGCGGCCAAGGGCCAGAGCGCGTGCAGCCAACCCGGGCGCAGCAGGGCGGCGGGCAGCATCAGCAGGCCATAGGCCAGCACATGGTCAAGCAGCGCGACCAGCCGGGTGCCGCTGTGAAAGCCCCATTGCGGGGTCAGCTCCAGAACGACGATCGCCACCATCAGCAGCGCCGTCAGGAAAGCGGTCAGGAGAGGGGCGCGGGGCATTGCGCCTCCTGTGGCCATGTCGGTTACGGGGCGGCGTGCAGGGCCCTCCCGCCCTGCCTCCGTTCTGGCACGAGGCGGCACCCGCAGGCGGGGGTCAAGCCCGCAGCGTAAAACTTCCATGACAACCCCGCCTTTGCGCGAGATTTTTCTTGTGAGGAGAGGAACATCCGCCTGCTGGAGGCAGCGTCGGTGCTTGGTTTCGCGCCGGGCCTGCCAAACGGTCCTTGTCGCCCGAAGGCCCGCGCCGGGCGTCAGATGCTGCGCGCGGCGCGGCAGGGACGCCTGTGCTGCAGAACGGTCAGGCGCTGCCAGGCCTGCCGAGCCGCCACCCTCGCCATTGCGGTGCTGTTCTAGGATGGCGGCACCTTCGCCTTGTCGTGCCGGGCGCATCAAGCTGCGCCCGGTGTGATGGAGGCAAGGCAGGCGTTTGCCCGGTGGCCTGACCAGGGCCCCGCCGCCTTTGCCTCAGAGGATCACGACCAAGGCGTGACGAGGTATTTCTCGCCCGTCTTCATGCCGCGATAGTCGGTCACGGCCTCCTTGGTCAGCATTTCATCGAGATTGACGCGCGCCTTGTAGGCGCTGGCGAAGGTGGTGGTGAGATTGTCACGCACGCGCTTGCGCATGCGGTCGACCGTTTCGCTCCCGGCGGATTGGAGGAAGGGAAACAGCAGCCATCCCGACAGGGTCCAGCCAAAGCCGTAGCTTGGCGTCAGGATCGTGGGGCCCGTGTCCAGACGCCCATAGATGAACATGCGTTTCGGCTGGTTCGAGCCATAGCGCGAATATTCGGTCATTCTGCTGACCGCGACCTGTTCCATGGCCTTGAAGGCCGTGTCGACCGCATGACCGCCGCCAATCGGATCAAAGCCGTAAAAGGCGCCGGTGTCTTCGATGGCAGAGCACAGCTGCTGCATGAAACCGTCTTCCGAAGAATTGACGACATGCGTGGATCCCAGCCCTGCGAGCAGGTCGGCCTGGCTGGTCTTCCGGACGATATTGACCAGACCGATGCCATCTTCCTTGCAGATGCGGGTCAGCATCTGGCCCAGATTGGAGGCCCCGACCGTGTGCAGCATCGCGTCCTGCCTGTCGGCTCTGGCCGTCTCGACAAAGCCGAGGGCAGTCATGGGATTGACGAAGGCGCTTGCGCCATCTTCGGCTGTGTGATCGCCTAGGGCGAGGCACATGGACGCATCGGCGATACAGTACTGGCTGTAGGCATTGCCCGGAACACAGGAGACGCGTTGCCCGACCAGCGCCTTGGCCGCGTCACTGTCGCCCGCCGCGAACACCGTGCCCGCGCCTTCGTTCCCGGCGGGCAGCTTGAGGCCGTGGCGGGCTTTCGAGCCTGCATTGAACGGCTCGGGCACGGTCGCGACGAACTTGCCCGGCGTGTAGCTCGCGTTTTCCAGATCGGCGGCGCCGACCAGAATGGCCAGATCCGAGGGGTTGATCGGTGCCGCTTCCATTTTCACGAGCACCTGATTTCCGGTCGGATCGGGAAAGGTCACGTCCTCGATCGCGACGGTCAGGGTGCCGTCCGCGTCCAGAGTTGTGAACAGTTGCTTGCCTGTGGTTGCCATTGCGGAATCTCCACGTTCCAGTTTCGCGATGCAAGACGGCCGTACTGGCCGCCGGAATGACCCGGAGCCCAGCCTTGGCCCGACTTGCTGTCGCGCTGTCAGATAGCGCTGGCGCTGGCCAAGACGAACGGAAAGCGCCAGCGATGCCAGCGACCTTTATTGGATCACTCGCGCGGTGCCCCGATGTCGTCGCGCAGGGGCCCGGGCGCAGGCATCTGATCCGCCCGGAATGCCCCTTCAGTCGTTTCATCTTGTGGCCTGAGACCCCGTTGGGTTCAGCCGATGGAGCGGACGCGCCGCGTAAAACAGCGCCTGTCCTCTTCCCGGGAGGAGGCCTGAGCCTGAACGCGATCCCAAAGATCAGCCCCCACAGCGCGGATGGACAGCGCCGTGCCCGATGCCCTACCCGCTGGCGCCACCCGTCAGTATCAGACAGGCGGCAGATTTCAGAACCCGCCGGTCGAAGGTCGGGGAGAAAAGCACCTCGCCTTGGCGGTCCATGGCGAGGCGCTGAGGCCGCGTTGTCACGGGTCAGCTGTCTGCAAAGATGGGCCAGACGCGGGCGAGGACCACGTCAAACTGCTCGCCATGCTTTTGCTTCAAAGCCGTATAAGAGGGTGCCGCCTGTGCGGCGGCAGCGCTTTGCTGGGCGGAAAGGTAAAACCAGGCGGCCTTCTCGACCTCTGAGGCCATATCAGCGGGAATGGCGCGTGGACGTGCGGGGCGCTGTTGTTTTGCGGGTACGCGTCCGTGACGGGATCTTGCGCGGCAGTCTTCGTATGCGGCCATCCACGGCTTCCTTGGTCTGGCGTCTTCTGAAGGGTGATTTAATTAGACATGCGTCAGCAGTGCCAAGACCAAGACGCCAACTGTTGCGCTCAATGCGCCAAGGATCCAGATCCAGCGACGGTTATAAAGCGGCGTCGGCTGATAGCAGGACCCGCAATAGGCCGAGCCAAATCTGAGCTGGTGTTCGCAGTAATGACAGCTGAAATAGCGTTTTGTGCCATCAGATGTGTGAATGCGATCGCCGTTTCGTTCCAGCAACTTAAAACTCCAGTGCCTGAGCCGGATGGCTTGTATTTCTAGGTCGGAGAAAAGGCATGACTGCAGAAAATCCAGCGAGTGGAACACTCGGAACGGCCCAAACTCTTTTGTGATTTGGAAAACCTTACTGACCATTCTAACAGGACTTGGCCACTCTGCGCCGGTCCTGTCGGGATACCGGAAAAACACAGTCCCGGTTGGTCTGTTAGCCGTTGTATAAGCAGGGCTTTGGCAAAACAAGAAAAAGTTATCTACCCTTATGAGGGAAGACATATCCATAAGGATAGGTCGGCCTCTGCAGAGCCGTGCCGGCGGTTCAGAATGTAACTATTCCTGGAATCTTTCGCCGTGCGGGTTTTCGGGTTTTAAGCTGTTTTTTTAGATGACTCTTGTCCGCAGCAATTCTGTCAGCCGCAGAAACCTGCGGTGACATTCATGACCCGCCCCTGTCCTTGAACCCCCCGCTTCTGCTTGGCCGGGCCGGGCTGTCTTCACCAGAGGCTTCCGTCGTTTCCAATCGCTGGAGGATCGGGCAGCTGGGGCGCTCGTTGCCAGCGCAGGCATTGGCCAGATCCTCCAGCGTATCGGCCATGTCCTGCATGCGTTCGATCTTGTCGCGCAGATCCCGGACCCGGGCCTGCGCCAGCGCCTTCACATCGGCGCTGCGCCTGTCCTTTTTGCGCCACAGGTCCAGCAGGCCGGTGATCTCGCGAATCGAAAAGCCCAGATCTCGGGCGCGGGCGATGAAGCGCAGCATGTGCACCTCGCTGGTCCCATAGCTGCGATAGCCGGACGCGGTCCGGGCGGCGGGCGGGATCAGGCCGATCTGTTCGTAATAGCGGATCATCTTGGCCGATACGCCCGAGCGGGTCGCGGCATCTCCGATGTTCATGGCAGGGCTCCATCTTGCAGACAGCCGGGATCTGGGGCTTCCCATCATAGGAAGGTCAAGAGCCCGATCAAAGATCCGTGGTGCCGTTGACCTTACAACACTGGGAAGGACTATCTCTGTCAGACTGCAATAGAGGAGCGTAATCGCCATGATGAGATTTGTCCCCGTTCTGCTGGCCGGCCTTGCCGTCGCGGTGCCGAGCTTTGCCCAAGAGGCGGCAGACCATTCCGGCCATGGGGGCATGGCGCAGACGGATCATGCGACCCATGGCGACAGCGCCATGTCGCATGACGGCCCGTCGACCACCGCCTATCGCGCCGCCATGGCGCAGATGCATACCGATATGGATGTGGCCTATAGCGGCGATGCCGATATCGACTTCATGCGCGGCATGATCCCGCATCACCAGGGCGCGATCGACATGGCGCGCATCGTGCTGGAGCATGGCAGCGATCCGGAGGTCCGGGCGCTGGCCGAGGAGGTCATCGCCGCTCAGGAAGCCGAGATCGCGATGATGCGGGCGTGGCTCGCCGAGCGGGAAGAGTAGGGCCTGGCCGGAGTAGCCAAGGGGATCCCGGGTCACCAAAGCTGCGTGATCCGGGATGCCTTCGGCGGGAAATGCTGTCCGTCCTGCGCCTGACGCCAATGGCCTGCCCGGTCCCGCCACCTTCAGCCAAAAGAGTTAACGCCGGGCATGAAGCCGGGGTTCCGGTGGCGCGGCGTGCGTGCAAAAACAGGCGCTTATCTGCCGCAGCGGCGGGTCGGGATCGGCAAAGATCGGCCCTTCTGGCACGGGATCGCTGGGCGGCCCTGTCCTCTGCCGGAAAGACCCTAGGTGGGTTTGGCAGGAGGACCGAAACCATGAAAAAGTATCTTTACATCACCGCCATCACGCTGCCCTTTGCCGCCGGTTCGGCTTGGGCACAGGACACCACCACCCCGCCCGCCGATCCGGCGCCGACGGAGCAGATGGACAGCGAAAGCCCTGACAGCGCGACGGGCATGTCCACCGATCAGGCTCCGGCAGAGGACATGACGGAAGACATGGAGGCCGAAGGCGAGATGGACGCCGAGGGCGACATGGACGCCGAGGGCACCGACATGACCGGGGACGCCCCCGCCACCGGCGAGATGGCCAGCGATGCCCCCGCAGACGCCGTGCCGTCGGAAGGCGGCGCGGAGAATGCGGATGCGGTCGTGTCGCAGCAGGACAGCGCCGAGATGCTGGGCGACTGGCTGCTGAGCACCGGCGTGATCTCGCCCGAGGGTGAGACCATCGGCAGCATCAAGGATTTCATCATCACCGAGGAGGGCCAGATCACCGGCGTCATCCTTGGGGTCGGCGGCTTCCTTGGCATTGGCGAAAAGGACATCGCGGTCGATTACAGCCAGCTGGACATCCAGTATGACGGCGACGCGATCGAGCTTGCGATGACCCGTGAACAGGCGGAAGAGGCGCCTGAATACCAGTATCGCGAAAAGGAAACGCCGCCTTCGGCGCAGCCCGCCGGGGATGCCATGGGCACGGGCGGCACGGGCTCCGGAATGGGCACTGGCACTGGCACCGGCACCGGCAGCGGCATGACCGGCGGCGCCCCCGCGACCGAGTGACCGGCCCGACCGGCTGAGGATATCACGCTCCCTGACGCGCCCGGCGAGGATCCCCTCTGCCGGGCGCGTTCATGTCTGTCATGGCCTCAGGACGCTATCGCCCGCAGCACCGCATCGGTGCCGGGCAGGACAAAGCTTCCGTCCTGCTGCGCCACAACGGCGCGGCCATTGCCCAGAACGTAACGCGGCCGGGTTCCGTCGCCCTGTTCGATCACCGTGATACGTTCGCCATTCGTCGCGCAGCATTCCACCACGCGGGTCGTGATCCAGACGTCCTGCATTGCGCTCTCCTTGTGTCGTGCCTCACTGCTCGACCGGTCGCAGGGCTGCCTGAAGCAAGGGTAGCAGAGAAGATCGAGTCGCCCCAGCGGTGCCTGCATCGGTCGGCGGGGCAGGCGGCTTGGCGCGCAGGACGGCGCCTAGCGCTGGCTCTGGCGCTGGTTGGCGGCATAGGCAGCGCCCCCGGCGATCCGGACGAGCGTGATCTCCAGCGGGGAGAGGATGCCGGACCAGCCCCGGTCGGACTGGATGTCGGAGCTGGTGGACCTGCGCATCCGGTTGCCACCCAGCATATGCAGCGGGCGGCTGCCCCAGTCCGCCACCTGCCGGGGGTCGGGGTCAAGTCCGAGCCTGTCCATGATCCGCGCGATCAGCGGTCCGGGCGAGGCGCAAAGATCCTCATGCGCCAGCGTGACGGCGGCGGTGGCGCGGCGCGTCTCCGCCCGGCAGGCGCGGCTGCGCGAGATGTATTTGGCAAGCTCGCCATAGACCGACCGTTCTTTCCGCTTGGCCGATGCGGCCTGCGCCAGCGGGGATTTGAAGATATGCACGGGCACCACCTCGATCCCGGCCAGCGGGCGCAGCAGCTGCGACCATTCCGGATCGCGGGAGGCATCGACAATCACCGCGGCACCGCTGGCGGCGGCGATGGCGGCGATCAGCTGGCCTGCGGCCTGCCGCGCCGGGACAGCGGCGGTTCGGCGCCCCGACAGGGCAGTGGCGAGCTCCGCTGGATCCCGCCCGTCCTTGCGGAGATGGTCGAGCACCGGCAGCCAGAACGCGCAGCTGTCCGGGTCGCCGCCGCAGGAGCAGCGTTTCCTGTGCTGCACGAAGCTGGCGAAGTTCTTGAGCCCGCCGATGGCGACCGCATCGGGATGTGTGCCCAGCATCCGCGCCAGCAGCGTCGTGCCGCTATGCTCAAGCCCAAGGATGGTGACGACACGGGTCCTGAGCGCGGGCTGGCGGGCGGGGGCGTGCGATCCGAGGGACGCGGGCACGCACGCGCTTTGGTCTGCCTGTCCGGTCGACAGGGGCGCCGTGGGGGTATGGAGGGTCATCGTCATCCTGCGCGCTGAACGGCGTCCGGCCTGAGGATGGGTCGGGCAGCGGCACCTTATGCGCCGGCGGTTCGCCGTCAAGCTGATCCGCGTCAGCCGGGTGGCAATGCCAGCGCGGGGCCGGGATCCGGATGGGCGGCAGCGAGAGTCCTATCCGAAGGGATAGGCCTCCCCTCCCTTTGGGCACTCGTTTCGGCTGCGCCTCGTGTCTAGCACTCTCCCAGGGATTGCTGAACGAAGACTCACCACCGGGCCTGCCGATGACCGTCGTAGTCGTGAAACTGATCTGTCTTGCGCTCGTCTTCGCGGCGGCGGAGGGGCTGCGCTGTCACTATGTCCGTCTGGACGGGGACGGCAGCGCCTGACGGGCTTGCCGCTCAGCCCGCTTTGGGGGCTGGGTCTGCGGCAGAGGGCGGATCAAAATCCGCGGTGGGCAGGGGCGTGACGCGCTGACCGTCCTGTTCCAGAATGACCGAAAACGAGCCGTCCGATTCCAGAATGACCGAAGCCACCGCATCGCGGTTCTGGCTGCCATGGGTGCGGATCACGGAATCAAGCTCGCTGCGGGTGACCCGCGCCTGCCGCAGCGCGGCGGGCAGCGGTGTGCCCCGGCGCATCAGCAGGCTGGGTTCCGAGCGGACCAGCTGGGCGAACCCCTTCGAGCGGACAGAGAAGAAGGCCACCGCGTATTGCAGCCCGATCAGCAGGCCAAGCGCCACCAGACCTTCGGCCAGAGCGATGCTTTCGTTCAGCAGGATCGCCGACAGGGTGGAGCCCAAGGCCACCGTCACCACCAGATCAAAGGCGTTCAGCTTGGCCAGCGTCCGTTTGCCGGAGGCGCGCAGCGCCGCGACCAGCGCGGCATAGGCCAGCGTGCCCACGATCACCGTGCGCACCAGACCGCTCCAGTCCTGATAGATCATCTCGCTCCAGTCCATGCGGTGCCTTTCCTGCCGGGCCTGTCCCCGGGACAGGAACAGGCGCGGCGGGGCAAGGTTCCCGTGCGGGCCGGGCTCAGTTCATCAGGCTGCTGCCGCTTTCCTTGAGGATGAGCCGCATCCGCCGCAGCAGCCAGTCAGCCCGGCAGTCGCGCGGGCCCAGATCATGCCCGGCCTGCACATGCTGGATGGCATCGACCAGCAGCCGTTCCACCAGCCGGTCGGCCACGGCCTGTTCGCCATAGATCAGCCGCGCCGCCAGCCGCAGCTTGGGCAGCAGCACCTCGATGTCGGGCTCGCGGTCGGCGGGAAAGGCGGTCAGCGTGACGATGGCGGCATCGGTCAGGGTCTGCACCGGCTTGCGGATCAGCGGCACATGCCAGAACCGCTGCGGCATCGGTGTCTCGCCGGTGGCGCCGGAATAGAAGATGAAGGGCACGCCGCGATCCAGCAGCAGATCGGCGAGCGGGAACACCTGATGGTCGCCCAGATCAATGTCCAGAACCGCCGCATCGGCCTGTGGCGCAAGCCGCAGACCTTTTTCAAGCGTGGTGGCAGGGCCCAGAACACTGGCACCCGTCCCACTTACGAATCGTCCGATATCCAGAGCTTGCAGATAGTCGTCTTCGACGACGAGGACACGTCGGGACAGGGGGGGCATCATGATCCTTCACGCTTGCCCGACCCTGCGCCGCAGGGCGGGCAGGTGTCGGGCGGAACCCATCTTATGTGGTCCAACGCGTTTTCGGGTGTCTGGTTCCCGAAAAATGCCCTGAAATGAGGGAAAAATCCGGCCTGTCTACTCGCTGCGCCGGGCCAGCAGATCCTGCAGGTTGCGGGCCAGCGCCTGCAGCCGCTCGGGCGGTTCTTCTTTCTGGATCGCATTCAGCAATTGCGACAGCGGCAGCTCTAAATCCCGCTGGTCGTCCTCGCGAATGGGTCTCTGGTCCTGAGCCATGGGTCACTCTTCTGATTGTCGCGCCAGAGGGAGGTACCCCAAGCGTGTAGTCCGGTGTAGCAGGTTTTTTGTGCCGCTTCACGTCCTGCCGCAGCAAAGCCTGCCCGCTGTTGCGCCAACGCTTACACGCGCAGCGGAAACCGCAGCTTTATCTGCAGCCCTTCGGGGGCGAAGGTGGTGTCGATCTCGCCATCCATCTGCGCGGTGACCTGACCGTCGATCAGCTTGAAGCCGAATCCGTTTTCCACGGGGGGCCGCACCTGCGGGCCGCCGCTTTCCTGCCAGTGCAGCAGCACCTGCTGCGCCTCCTGCCGCCACATGATCTGCACCAGACCGGCGTCATTGGACAGCGCACCATATTTGGCAGCGTTGGTGGCCAGTTCGTGCAGCACCATCCCCAGCGCCAGCGCGTCGCGCGGCGGCAGCCGCAGATCCGGGCCTTCGGTCCTGATGCGCTCGCGGCCAAACACATCGGCCTCGGTCTGGACAAGATCGCGCAGCGCTACGGCAGACCAGTGCGACTGCGCCAGAAGCGCATAGGCCCGCGCCATGCCATGCAGCCGCGCGATCAGCTTGTCGGCAAATTCCTCGGGCGAGGGCGCCATCTTGCGGGTGTTGTTCACGACGCTGATCACCACCGACAGCATGTTCTTGACCCGGTGGTTGAGTTCGGAAATCAGCACCTGCTGCTGAAGCTCGGCGCGGGCTAGCGTGGTGATGTCGAGGATCGTCACCACGACCCCCTCCGCCTCGTCGGCATGGGTGCGATAGGGGATGAGCCGCAGCAGGAAATGCCGGTCCTCGGCATCGGGGGGCAGGCGCTGTTCCAGCGGCTGGCCGGTATCGCAGACCTGCCGGACCAGAGCCTGCAGATCCGGATGATCCAGCGGGCCGGAAAGATCGGTCAGCGGACGGCCCAGATCGCTGTCGCGCAGCCTGAACACCTTGGAGGCGGCGGGGGTGAAGCTGCGGATCACAAGGTTGCCGTCCAAAAACACCGTGGCGATTTCGGTGGCGGCATAAAGATTGCGCAGATCGGTATGGGTGCGGTCCAGATCCTCGATGCTGCTGGCCAGCTCGCTGTTGATCGTCGACAGCTCTTCGTTGAGCGACTGCATCTCCTCCTTGGAGGCTTCAAGTTCCTCGTTGGTGGACTGCGCCTCCTGATTGACCGAGATCAGTTCCTCGTTGGAGGATTTCAGCTCCTCCAGCGCGGTCTCGTATTCCTCGACGGTGGATTGCAGCCGTTCGCGCAGATCGCGCACCTCCTGCTCCAGCGCCGCCTCCTGATCCGATCCGCCGCTGCCAGTGCCGGGGCGGGCCTGCACCGGCTGTCGCGTGGCCGAGGGCAGGAACAGCACCAGATACAGCGCCTCGCCCTGACCGGGGCCGTCCAGCGGTTCGACCTTCAGCGTGATGACGCGACCGGTTTCGCCATCCGCGTCGGGCAGCAGCACCTGCCGGTCGACAGGGGCCGCGGTTTCCATGGCGCGACGCAGCAGGGCGCGCAGTTCGGCGCGCAGTTCGCGCCGCGCCAGTTCGAACAGCTGCCGGTTGGGCGCGCCGCGCGGCATCTGCAGATAGCTGCCCGTGCCGTTGGAGAAATACAGGATCTCGCCACTATGGGTGGTGACCACATGCGCGGGCACATGGCGGTCCAGCACCTGCGCCTCGACCCGCTGGCGCAGGTTCTGGCGCAGCGGCGCGCCGGGCCTGCGGTCGGCCAGTGCCGGGCGCGGCGCATTGGGCTGTTCCAGCGTCATGGGCAGGCGCCGGGGCAGGGGCCCATGGTCGCGGCTCTGGAAGATGCGGTGCGTCTTGTCCACCGGCGCGAACAGGTCGCTGTGGCGGCTGACGCTTTCCGACGTGCCCAGAAACAGGTAGCCGCCCGGTTTCAGCGCATAGTGAAAGGTGGGGATCACCTGATTTTGCAGCACCGGCCCCAGATAGATCAGCAGGTTGCGGCAGGAGACCAGATCCATGCGCGAAAATGGCGGATCGGAAATGACGTTATGCGGCGAGAAGATGCACAGGTCGCGCACCTCCTTGCAGATGGTATAGCTGCTGCCCTGCTTGGTGAAGAAGGCGCGGCGCAGCGCGTCGTCCATATCCGTCAGCAGCGGTTCGGGATACTGCCCGGCACGGGCCACGGCCAGCGCATCCTCGTCGATGTCCGTGGCAAAGATCTGCACCCGCGGCGGGCCCTCCAGCCCGGCCATGTGGTCGCGCATCAGGATGCCCAGCGAATAGACCTCCTCGCCGGTGGCACAGCCCGGCACCCAGAGCCGGATCGTCTCCTCGGCGCCGCGCCCTTCGAACAGCTTGGGGATCACCTGCGTGCGCAGCACCGCAAAGGCGTCGGGGTCGCGGAAGAAATTGGTGACGTTGATCAGCAGGTCGCGGAACAGCGACATGACCTCGGCGGGATCCTCGCGCAGCTGCGCGATATAGTCATCCACCGCCTGAAGCTGCAGCACCTTCATCCGCCGCCCGACCCGCCGCATGAAGGTGCGGGGCTTGTAGCCGGAAAAATCATGGCCGGAATGGCTGTGCAGCAGGGTGGAGATGGTGGCCTGCACCCGCTCCGCCTCGGCGCCCTGCAGATGCTCTGCATCGCCTTCGGCCAGCACGTCGAGCAGGTTGATGCCATCCCGGATCTGCAGCAGCCGCTCCGGCATCCGGTGGGCGGGTTCGGCAAAGTCGATCAGGCCGCTTGCGATCACGCTGTCCGGGTCCGGCTTGCCGCCGGGGATGGTGGCATCCTCCGGCAGCTGCGCCATGGTGATGCCGCCATGTTCCTTCACGACCTTGGCGCCCAGCATGCCGTCGACGGTGCGGTCGGACAGCACGACCGCCACGGCATTTTCGCCCTGATCGCGGCCCAGCGAGGACAGGAAGGTATCGATGGGCTTGCGGTCACGCCCGCCGGGCAGGTCATGGCGCAGCAGCAGGCAGCCGCGCCGCAGCGACGGCACCGCACCTTCGGGCAGGACATAGACCGTTTCGGCGCGCAGCTTCAGCCCGTCCTCGGCCAGACGCACCGGCAGGCGGGTGGCCCGCCCCAGCAGCTCGGCCAGCGGGCCCTGCTGGTCGGCCCCCGCCGGGGTCACCACCACAAAGGCCATGCCCTGCGCGTCCCGCAGCGCGCCAAAAAACCCTTCCAGGGCCGAAATCCCGGCAGCAGTGGCGCCAATGCCCACGACAAGAGGAGTGTTGGAGGTCATCCGGCGATCCTTCCAGCAGGCAGGACAAGGTTCAAGCCCAGTTGCACCGCATCCCAAGGGCGCTGTCCACGGCTTATGAGGTCTGCAGCGGCAGGCGGCAAGGTCGCGCCAACCCGTGGTGAGGCGAGGGGTGATCCTATCCCTATGGATAGGATCAAATCCGAGCGGATAGTTTCAAAACCGTTGAACCCCGCCGTCAGGAGAGCTACACCGCAGCCCATCGGGTGATTAGCTCAGTTGGTAGAGCGCTTCGTTTACACCGAAGATGTCGGGAGTTCGAGTCTCTCATCACCCACCAGTTCGGTGGTCAGTTGCTGAAACGAGTGTGCGATCCGTGTGCGTGGCATTTCCTCGCTGCGGAATAAGCTTGCAGATCGACATTTCACCTACTGCGTTCTCACACGGCCTTATCAAAATTCCGAAAAATGCGGGACAATGATCCCTAAATCTGGCCGACGCAGTCAGATCGCATCCGCATGCGGTCTGGAAAAGATATGTCTGTCCGCCGCTCGCGCGCGAACGATATGCTTTTGTTGCGAAACAAGAATACGAGTATTCACGTAGTTTGTAAAAACTGTGCAATTGCTGGTGAGGTTGAGATCTAGGGTTGGGCTTTCTGTATCAGGTTCTGGGCAGACCAGCCCGCACAACCGTTTGACCGGTGATCGACTTATCAGAAGAAAACGGGGTTACAAAAATGATGGCCGCACAAGTAAGGCGCTATTTCCAATGCCGGTTCTGCAATCACATGATGCGATTTGGGGCTTCGCATTGTGGCTCCTGCTATCAGCCAGCACCAGTCTATAACCGTGTCTGGGTCTGGTGGCTGGTGGGGCTGGCCGTGGTGCTGTTCGCGATGTGGATTGCCATAGTGCAGCTTGCCTGAAGCCATGAGGCGGGGCAGGGCCTGTTTACGGCACTCGCCCGGTCCCGCCTCATGCAACCCGCGCCACCCTAATCCATCGCCAGAATCATGTTCCGCACCACCGGATAAATCTCGTTTTCCCATTTCCGCCCGTTGAACACGCCATAATGGCCGACATTGGCCTGAAGATGGTGGCGTTTGAGATGCGGGCGCAGGCTGCCGCAAAGATCATGCGCCGCAGAGGTCTGCCCCAGCCCGCAGATATCGTCGCGCCCGCCCTCCACGGTCAGCAGCGCGGTCTTGCGAATCTGGCCCGGATCGACCCGCCGCCCGCGCCAGTAAAATTCCCCCCGCGCCAGATCGGCTTTCTGAAACACGCGGTCTATGGTTTCGAGATAAAATTCCTCGGTCAGATCAAGAACGGCGAAATACTCGTCATAAAATTCCTTGATGCGCGCGGCAGGCGCCTGCTCTCCGGCGGCAAGATGATCGTAAAGCTTGCGGTGCTGCGCCTGATGCCGGTCCATGTTCATCGCCATGAAGGCGGTCAGCTGCAGAAAGCCGGGATAGACCCGCCGCCCGCCGCCCGCATAGCGCCCGGGCACGGTGGCGATCACGTTGCGCGCGAACCATGACAGCGGCCTCTCCTGCGCCAGCGCGTTGACGGCGGTGGGGCTTTCGCGCACATCCACCGGCCCCGCCATCAGCACCATGCTGCGCGGCGTGGCGGGATGGCCGTCCTCGGACATGACCGCCACCGCCGCCAGCGCCTGCACGCAGGGCTGGCAGACCGCCAGCACATGCGCACCGGGGCCGATCTCCTCCAGACAGCGGATCACATAGGCCACGTAGTCATCCACGCCGAAGGCGCCTTCGGTGCGGGGCACGTCGCGGGCGTTTTTCCAGTCGGTGACATAGACCTCGTGATCGCGCAGCAGGGTGCGCACCGTGCCCGCCAGCAGCGTGGCGAAATGGCCCGACAGCGGCGCCGTCACCAGCACCTTGGGCTGCGGGCTGTCCATGTCCTTGGCAAAGCGCAGCAGCCGCGCAAAGGGCAGATCCAGCACCACCTCCTCGGTCACCGGCACCACGCGGTTGTCGACCGGCACGCCGGTGATGCCAAAAGCCGGGCGGCTGTGGCTCAGCCGGAAGCGCGACACCATCTCCGCCAGCGCCGCCTGCCGCCGCAGCAGATCGGCCCATGGCCCCGCCGGGCGCGGCATCCCCGCAAGCCCCAGCAGCGCTGCGGTGCGAAAAGGCGCCACAAAATCATCAAAGCCTTGATAAGTTGCATAAAGCACGGCGGCCTCGCCCGTTGTCCTGCAAAAACGCTAGCCACATCGCCGGGCGCCTGCGACAAAATTCCGGCAGGCAGACCGGCCCCGTCGCGCGTGGAGACATCATGTCCAAGGCAACGCTCACCATTTCATCGAAAAACTACTCCTCATGGTCGCTGCGCGGCTGGCTGCTGTGCCGGATGGCCGGGCTCGACGTCACCGAAGAACCGGTGGACATGACCGAAGCCTCGGCGCGGCAGGAACTGCTGCTGCTCACGCCCTCGGTGCTGGTGCCGCGGCTGACCCATGGCGATGTCGCGGTCTGGGACACGCTGGCCATCGCCGAATACCTGCACGAGACCTTCCCCAAGGCCGGGCTCTATCCCGCGGATGTGGCCGCCCGCGCGCTCTGCCGCGCAGTGTCCGGAGAGATGCATTCGGGCTTTTACAACCTGCGCTCGGCGCTGCCGATGAACCTCAGGGCGCGGCATGACAGATTCCGGATCTTCTCCGGCGCGCGGCCCGATGTGGAACGGGTCAAGGCTATCTGGCACGACTGCCTTGACCGCTTCGGCGGGCCGTTCCTGTTCGGCGCCCGCCCCAGCGTGGCCGATGCCATGTATGCCCCGGTCTGCACCCGCTTCCGCACCTATGCCGTGCCGCTGGATCCGGCGCTGCAGGCCTATGCGGACACGATCCTGACCTGGCCGCCGATGCTGGACTGGACCAGGGCAGCGCTGGCCGAGCCCGAAGAGATCGTGGAACTGGAGGTGGAGTTCTAGACCCTAGCGCGCCAGATCGCGGATGCCGCGCTCCAGCCCCGCCAGCGTCATGGGCACCATGCGCCCGGCAAAGATCTCGCGGATCATCGTAATGGACTGGGTCTGCTCCCATTGCCGTTCCGGCACCGGGTTGATCCACAGATGGTCCGGCCACTGGTCGCGCGCCCGCTCCAGCCAGACCTGCCCGGGCTCGGGGTTCCAGTGCTCGTTGGCGCCGCCCGGATAGGCGATCTCGTAAGGGCTCATCGAGGCATCGCCGACAAAGATGCATTTCCAGTCCGGGCCATAGCGGTGCAGCACCTCCCATGTGGGGGTCTGCGCGTCCCAGCGGCGGCGGTTGTCGCGCCACACGCCTTCATACAGGCAGTTGTGGAAATAATGATGCTCCAGATGCCGGAACTCGCTGCGCGCGGCGGAAAACAGCTCTTCGACCGCCTGCACATGGTCGTCCATCGACCCGCCCACATCCAGAAACAGCAGCACCTTCACCGCATTGCGCCGCTCGGGCCGGGTCATCACGTCCAGATATCCGGCCTTGGCGCTGGCACGGATGGTGCCATCCAGATCCAGCTCCTCCGCCGCCCCCTCCCGCGCCCAGGCCCGCAGGCGGCGCAGCGCCATCTTGAGCGTGCGCGGACCCAGATCCAGACCGTCATCCAGATTGCGGAACTCCCGCCGGTCCCAGACCTTGACGGCGCGGCGGTGGCGGCTCTGGTCCTGCCCGATGCGCACGCCCTCGGGATTGTAGCCAAAGGCGCCAAAAGGCGAGGTGCCCGCCGTGCCGATCCATTTGCTGCCGCCCTGATGCCGGTCGTGCTGCTCGCGCAGCCGCGCCCGCAGCGTCTCCATCAGCGCCTCGAACCCGCCAAGCGCCGCGATCTCGGCGCGCTCCGCCTCGGTCAGATGTTTCTCCGCCATGCGCGCCAGCCAGTCGGCGGGCAGATCCACCGCCTCCAGCACCTGCTCCAGCGTCAGCGCCTCGGCGCCCCTGAAGCTTTCGGAAAAGGCCTGATCGAAGCGGTCCAGATGCCGCTCGTCCTTCACCAGCGCGGCGCGCGCCAGATAATAGAACCCTTCCACGTCATAGCGCGCCAGCCCCGCCTGCAGCGCCTCCAGAAAGGTCAGGAATTCGCGCAGCGATACCGGCACCCCGGCGCGCCGCAGCCTGTCGAAGAAGGTCAGAAACATGCGCCACCTCGCGCCCCATCATGGCGCCCCGCAGCCCGCGCCACAACCCGCTTTCATCTTGCCGGAAAAACTCCGGGGGAAGACCGCCGCAGGCGGGCTGGGGGCAGAGCCCCCTCGGCGTCGGGATCAGGCGAGAAGCTTTTCAAGGATCAGCGTCAGGATGACCCCGCCCAGCCCGAAGGCAATGGCATAGACGGCGGCAAACTGCGCGATATCGGCCCGGTTGCCCTTGCGGCGGCGGGCGGTCAGCCCGCCGATGACAGCGCCCAGAAGGGCGGCAGCGATCACGATCATGGCGGTCTCAGCTTCCTCTCACAGCCTCGGGCGACGGGCGGCGCGGGTGGCGCCGCAGGGCCCGATCAGAGCCGGAGCCCTATCCCGGTCCCCCCCGAAAGTCCAGCCGCGCCGCCCGGGGCGCGGCAGAGTGTCCCGCCGCGCCAAGGCTCTGCTCAGCTGCGCTGATACTTGATGAAGGGGGTCACGCGGCCGATGCGGTCGTAAAGCTGCCGGGCCGGGGTGTTGAACTCCTGCGTCAGCCAGTAGACCTGCGGCGCGCCCGCAGCATCGGCCTCGGCATAGACCGCCTCGATCAGCGCGCGCCCCACGCCGCGCCCGCGGCAGGAGGCATCGGCATAAAGATCCTGCAGATAGCAGACATTCTCGATCCGCCAGCAGTGCCGGTGCATCAGATAATGCGCGATCCCCACCGGGCGCCCGTCCAGTTCGGCGACCAGCGCGCGGAAATCCTGCGCCTCGTCCCCCAGCAGCCGGGCAAAGGTGGTGTCGGCCACGGTCAGCGGCACGGAGGTCTCGTAGAATTCCAGATAGGCGGCCCAGAGCCGCCCCCAGTCCTCGCGGTCCTGCGCCAAAAGCGGACGCACGACGATGCCGGAGGAGGCACCCGGGGCGGGCGCGGAAGACGGGGTGTCGGAATGGGTCATGGGGCGGGGCCTGCCTGTCTGGGGCCCCGGATGCCTGCGGATCGGGGCGCATGTCTGCCTGATGCCCCGACTATAGGGGCAAAGCCCCCCTGCGGCGCAAGCCCGGATCCCGCCGCCCCGACCCGGGGGCGGCAGCCTGCCTCAGACCATCATTTCCTTGGTGGCCGACAGCCGCACGTCGGGATAGTCGCGCACCACGCGGTCGATGTCCCATTGCAGGCGGGTCAGGAAGACGATGTCGCCATCATTGTCATGGGCGATATGCTGCTTGTTGGCGGTCACGAACCGGTCGACGGCGGCCTTCTCGCCATGCACCCAGCGGGCAGAGGTGAACTGCGACATGTCGAACCGCACCGGCAGGGCATATTCCTGCTCGATCCGCGCACCCAGCACCTCGAACTGCAGCGCGCCCACCACGCCCACGATGAACCCCGACCCGATGGCGGGCTTGAACACCTTGGCGGCACCCTCTTCGGCGAACTGGAACAGCGCCTTTTCCAGATGCTTGGCCTTCATCGGATCGCCCGCGCGCACGGTCTGCAGCAGTTCCGGCGCAAAGCTCGGAATGCCCGTCACCTTCAGCACCTCGCCCTCGGTCAGCGTGTCGCCGATGCGCAGCTGGCCATGGTTCGGAATGCCGATGATGTCGCCCGCCCAGGCCTCTTCGGCCAGTTCGCGGTCGGCGGCCAGAAACAGCACCGGGTTGGAGATGGACATGGGCTTCTTGCTGCGCACATGGGTCAGCTTCATGCCGCGCTCGAAATGCCCGGAGGCGAGCCGGACAAAGGCCACGCGGTCGCGGTGCTTGGGGTCCATATTGGCCTGCACCTTGAACACGAAACCGGTGACCTTCGTCTCTTCGGGGGCGATCTCGCGCGGGGTGGCGCGGGTCGGCTGCGGTTCGGGGGCCAGTTCGCCGATGCCGTCCATCAGTTCCTTCACGCCGAAGGAGTTGATGGCCGAGCCGAACCAGATCGGGGTCATATGCCCCTCCAGCACCGATTGCGGGTCAAGCGCGGGCAGCAGCGCGCGCGCCATCTCCACCTCCTCGCGGAGCTTCTCCAGCAGGTCGGCGGGGATATGCTCGGCGAGCTTGGGATCGTCGAGCCCCGAGATCTTGATCGATTCCGCCACCCGGTTGCGGTCGGCGCGGTCCATCAGCTCCAGCCGGTCATGGATCATGTCGTAACAGCCCAGAAACTCGCGGCCCATGCCGATGGGCCAGCTTGCCGGCGTCACGTCGATGGCAAGGTTTTCCTGAATCTCGTCGATGATCTCGAAAGTCTCGCGCGCCTCACGGTCCATCTTGTTGCAGAAGGTCAGGATCGGCAGATCGCGCAGGCGGCAGACCTCGAACAGCTTCCGGGTCTGGCTTTCGACCCCCTTGGCGCCGTCGATCACCATGATCGCCGCATCCACCGCCGTCAGCGTGCGATAGGTGTCTTCGGAAAAATCGCTGTGACCGGGCGTGTCCACCAGATTGTAGCGGAAATTCCCGTAATCGAACGACATGGCCGAGGCGGAGACAGAGATGCCGCGCTCCTGCTCCATCTTCATGAAGTCAGAGCGGGTGCGCCGGGCCTCGCCCTTGGCGCGCACCTGTCCCGCCATCTGGATCGCGCCACCGAACAGCAGGAACTTTTCGGTCAGCGTGGTCTTGCCCGCATCCGGATGCGAGATGATCGCGAAGGTGCGGCGCCGCGCGATTTCGGGCGGCAGGTCGGGGCGGTTCGAGGCACTGTCCAGCATGGAGGCGGCTATAGGGCGCGCGCGCCCGCTTGTCCATGGGGAACCAAGCGCGCGCCGGGCGGTTCCTGCCTCAGAACTGGCCCCGGATCCGGCCCAAGCTTCAGCCCGAAAGGACAGACGTCATGACCCGCGACCACGGCCCCGCCATCAAGGATGACAAGCTTTACGAAGACCTGCGCGAGAAGGGCAATTCCAAGGAGAAATCCGCCCGCATCGCCAATGCCAAGGCCAATCCCGACATGCACCCGTCCCGCAAGGGCGGTGCGGCCCCGGCCTATGAGGACTGGACCAAGGACGAGCTTTACGACCGCGCCCGCGAGATCGGCATCGAAGGCCGGTCCGACATGACCAAGGACGAGCTGATCGCGGCGCTGCGCCGCCACTGATCCGCGCCGCGCGCCTGAAGCCTCCGGCGGGAGTTTGCCGGGCAAGATGAAGCCTGCGCGTTTCCATTGGCCCCAAATATCCCGGGGGAGGCCGCGCCTGCGCGGCCGGGGGCAGCGCCCCCGGCTTCCCCTCCGCCCCGCGCCTCAGCCGGTGGAGGCGCGCCGCAGCAGATCCGCCGCGTCGCTGCGGCGCAGCAGCGCCTCCTGCACTTCGAACCCGCTCTGGTCGCTCTGGCTGTGGCGCGGCAGCAGCGCTGCCAGCGCGGGGGTCAGCTCGCCGGGCAGGGCGGCACGGGTGCGGCTGTCCACCAGCAGCGATTCCGCCGCGATGCCTTCGGCGTAGATGATCTGGTGATGGTCGAACAGCATCTGGTAATACTCGACGAATCCGCCATCGACGCGGCGGATGCTGCGGCCATTGACCAGATGCCGCGCCCGCACCAGCAGTTCGGCCCGGCCCGCGCCCAGCCGGTCCTCGCGCTGATAGATGAACAGCCGGTGATCGGGGCTCACCAGCAGGTCGCGCGCGGTGTTGAGCGTGCCTGCCCGGATCAGCACCGGCGCAAAATCTCCGGTGGCGCGCTGGGTGCGCTGGCCGATCCAGCGGATCGGCTGCGGGCCGTCATCGCGGGTCAGGACCATGTCGCCCACGCGCAGCGCCTCCACCGGGCATTGCGCGCCGGTGGCCAGCGTGATGGCGGTGCCGCGGCTGAAGGCGGTGCAGGCGGCCTGCGCAAAACGCCCCAGCGCCTCCTCGGTCGAGATGCCCACCAGCGCGTAATCCTGTCGCGCCACCAGCGGCCCCAGCGGCAGCAGGAACACCGCCACCACGCCGCCCTGCGCGTCGGTTTCCACCAGCACCAGCGCTTCGGTGGTGGCGCCGGACCCGGTCATGAAGGTCAGGCAGCAGTCCAGATGCAGCGCCGCACCCGGCGTTCCGGTCTTTGTGCCGGGCGCAAGCCGGAAGGGAGAGGCGGCGGTGGGAATGAGGCTCAGCCGCTGCGGCTCCGCCCGGGGCGACAGCTGGTAGATGTCGTTCAGCTCCAGCTCTGCGGCAAAGCTGACGCCATCGCCCAGATTGGCGCCTTCGCAGACGCGGAACTGGTCGGCGCAATAGATCGCGACGCTATGGGCGGGGACGCTCTGCAAGGCCTCGGCCATGCCCTGTCTTCTCCCTGTGGGGGTGGCGGTTCTGCGGCGGTCCGCTGGACCTGTCCCCATTGTATCCGATTAAAATGTGTCATCATATGGGTTTGCATCCGGCCATTTGCCGGCACGAGGAGGATTGAGATGGATCTGGGAATTTCAGGAAAGACGGCGCTGGTCTGCGCCTCGTCCAAGGGGCTGGGGCGCGGCTGCGCCGAGGCGCTGGCCGAAGCGGGCTGCCGTCTGGTGATGAACGCCCGCGGCGCCGAGGCGCTGGAGGAGACCGCCGCCCATATCCGCGCCAGCTATGGCGTCGAGGTGGTGACGGTGGCCGCCGACATCGTCTCGCCCGAGGGCCGCGCCCGGGTGCTGGAGAAGGCTGAGGGCGCCGAGATCCTCGTGACCAATGCGGGCGGCCCGCCGCCGGGGCTGTGGTCCGACTGGGACCGCGAGGATTTCATCAAGGCGCTGGATGCCAACATGCTGACGCCGGTGGCGCTGATGCAGGCGCTGCTGCCCGGCATGATGGAGCGCGGCTGGGGCCGGGTGGTCAACATCACCTCGCGGTCGGTCAAGGCGCCGATCCTTGCGCTTGGCCTGTCCAATTCGGCGCGGGCGGGTCTGACCGGCTTTGTCGCGGGCACCTCGCGGCAGGTGGCGGAAAAGGGCGTGACCATCAACAACCTGCTGCCCGGCGTGCACGAGACCGACCGCATCCGCCAGATGGACGCGCATGAGTCGAAAGCCACCGGCAAAGCGCTGGCCGAGGTCAGCGCTGCGCGCGCGGCAGGTATCCCCACCCGGCACTACGGTCAGGCCGAGGATTTTGGCCGGATGTGCGCTTTCCTCTGCTCGGTCCATGCCCGCTACATCGTCGGGCAGAACATCGTGCTGGATGGCGGCGAAACCATCGCCACGATCTGATGGCACGCGGACCGGACGGCACCGGCGGCGGCGCGGGATTCTCGCTCGCCGACCAGCTTTTCAACCGCGCGTCGCTGAGCGATCTGGCGCGCGATTTTGTGGTGCTGCCCGGCTTTGACGCGGAGCGCTTTGTTGAAGCCGCGCTGCCGCGTCTGCCGGGGCTGGGCGTGCATGCGCGGCTGGCGGTGCTGGCCGAGGAACTGGCGCGGCAGCTGCCGCAGGAGTTTCCGGCCATGGCCGAACGGGTGCAGGCCGCGCTGCCGCCCGAGCTTGATCCCACGCGCCGCGACGATGATTTTGGCCGCTTCATCCATGCCGTGCCCGGCGTTCTGGCGGCGCGGCACGGGCTCGATCATCCGGAGGAGGCGCTGGATCTGCTCTACGCGGCGACCAAGCGCTTCAGCATGGAATACGCGATCCGGCCCTTCCTCAACCGCTGGCCGGATCAGGTGGCGGCGCGGATGGATCAGTGGGTGGAGGATCCGCATTATCATGTGCGGCGGCTGGTGTCGGAAGGCACGCGGCCCCGGCTGCCATGGGGCGCGGGGATCACGCTGGATCCGCTTGTCCCGTTGCGCTGGCTGGACGTGCTGCATGCCGATCCCACCCGGTTTGTCACGCGGTCGGTGGCCAATCACCTCAATGACCTCAGCCGTCCCGCGCCCGAGGCGGTGCTGGAGCGGCTGGCGCGCTGGCGTGCCGAGCGCAGGGCAAAGGCGGCAGAGCTGGACTGGCTGACGCGCCACGCGCTGCGCACCGCCGTCAAGCGTGGCGAGCCGGGGGCGCTGGCACATCTGGGCTATGCGGCGGATCTGGCGGTGACGGGGCGGCTGGTGCTGGCGCAGGACCGTCTGCGCATCGGCGAGGTGCTGGAATTCACCGCCGAGATCGAAGGCAGCGGGCCGGTGCTGGTCGATTACCGGCTGCGCTTTCACCGGCCCGGGGGCCCGGCGGAAAAGGTGTTCAAGCTGAAGGCGGGGCAGGCGCCGCTGCGCGTGGTCAAACGTCACCGGCTGAAGGGCGATGCCACCACCTTTACCCTGCATCCCGGACGACATGCGGTGATCCTGCAGGTCAATGGCCGGGACGTGGCCGAAGCGGCATTTCAGCTGGAGGCGTGATCCCGGGG